>JBKBOJ010000004.1:0-65090 GCA_046294815.1 Roseateles sp.
TCAAACACGCCTCGTGGACATGTGCACAGGCCGGCCAGCGGCCTGCACACATGCCCACCGGGCTCGACGACCAGGAGTCATTGTGACTGTTGGGTTCCACACGAAATGACGAAGAGCCGCTCGACCACGCCGTCGTTGATCGACGGAGCCTCCAGGTCGCTGAACAGTCCTAGGTTGCGGTCGTTCGCGTCGTCGGAAACTGATCCCATGTTCTCCCTCGCAGAATACGGCCGGCGACGCTCTTGCCGACGCTGACCACGGGAACCTGCTTCTTGCCCTGGTAGAAGTGCACCACTTTGTGGGGAGGGTATCCCTGTGGAACTTCAAGGTTGCTCGCGGGCGCCCAGTGGCCCCACTGCTTGAAGTGGAAGGGCACGCCAGCTGCAGCGCACTGCTTTTGCAGGTCCTCAGGCCAGGCGGGGTCCATGGGGCGTGCGCCGTGGCCGCTTTCGCCGCCCGCGATCACCCAGTCAATGCGGGTGCCCTTGGCATTGGGCTGCAGGTGCGGCGCCAGGTTCAACGGGCCCAGCAGCGGTTCACAGGACACAAACCGCACCGACGGCGAGTCGAGTTCCAGGAGGTACTTCAACCGCTTGCGGGCGTACTCCTCGTTCTCCACGGTAGTTCCGATCCACACGTGGGGCGGCAGCTCATGGCCCTTGGGCAACAACTTCTTGACCAGGTGGATGCGTTTGGTCAGCAGAAGCCAGTCAAGCATGGGGGTTGCGTTGATCAGCGCCAGCAGTCGCTGTCGCGGCGCGACCAGGTCGGGCCGGTTCTCAAAGACATCGGCCATCGAGGCGCAGAACACCCGGCGACGAACGCCTTCAGCCGTCGCGTCGCGGTTCCACTTCAGCGGTTCCTTCCAATGCGCATCGGTGAAGAAGCGCCGCTGCGACTCCGGTCCCCACACGTCAGAGCCGACGCGTTTGGCCCACGACTCGGCGTAGCAGTGGTCGCATGCTGGGGAGACCTTGACGCAACCCCACCAGGGGTTGAAGGTGTGGTGCGTCCATTCGATTCGGGAGTCTTTACCCATGTGAGTCTCGAGTGTAGGGCGGTGCGTTCGACAAAGCGATTGTCTTGAAGGAAGTGGCTCAGGGCGTGCTCCACGCAACACGGTGCACGCCCGAAGTCGCGTCGTGCCGCGCGTCCTCGGCTGTGTGTACATAAACGCTCGTCGTCGCGATGTTTTCATGCCCCAGGTTGTCGCGCACGTTCTTGAGGTCCATGCGGTCGCTTTGGTGGGTGCCGGCCGTATGCCTTAGCCAATGCGTCGAGGCCTTCTCGATGTGGGCTGCGGCGGCCTCGTTCTCGGGGCCTCGGGCACGCAGCCGTTCCGCCGCGCCTCTGACCACTTCTTTCACAAGCTCGTGGATGGCGCTGCGCGCGAGCGGCTTTGCAACCCCGATCACCGGCAGTAGCACCGGCAATCCCTCGCCCTCGACTGGCAGCGGCTTCAAGCCGTTCGCTTTGCGGTAGCGGATCAACTCGGCCATCAGCTCATCGGTGGCTGGGACCAACCGTGTCTTCTCACCCTTGCCAGTGACCTCCAGCCACCATCGCTCTTTGCCGTCGGCACCACGTCGAGCGAAGAAGCTGCCCATGGTGGTGCCGCAAACCTCAGACACCCGCAGGCCACCGATGTAGAGCAGTGAGAACAGCCATCGACACCGCGCCGCATGAACGGCTTGGCGCTGAGTTGCTGTCGGCATTGCTTCAATCGTTGCCTTTACTTCGTTCCAGTGTTCGAGCGGCAGGAAGCGGCTGACCCGGGGCGCACGAGCGCGCGCCTTGCGGCGGCTGAGTGCAAGCGGATTGCCCGCCAAGTAGCCAGCCTCGACCAGCCAATTGAACAAGCTGTTGAGGATGGAGAGTGCTTGGCGCTGGCTGCTGGGTCCAAGCGGCCCTGCAAAGGGTCGCCAGGCAGGGGAGGAACGGCTCGCCTTCTGGCCCGGAGCCATCACCCAGCGCGCCGCCGGCTGTGGATCCGCGATGAAGCGCTGATAGACCAGCAGGTCTTCGTGCGTGAGGTCGGACAAGGCCTTGCCGTGTTGAAGAGCACACCACAGCAACAAGCGTTCTGCTTCCTTGCGATACGCGGCCAGTGTGGCCGGGGAGTCCGAATACCTGGCGAGCCACGCAAGGACCGCGGACCGGTCATCGTCGGCCGCGATCTGGGCGAGCCCCATAGCGCGATTGCGGCCGCTGCGTCCAGAAAGGTGCGCAGGCAGCAGTAGCTGGTCGATGGTCACCAGTTCGGTCACAAGCGTTCCAAAAAGCGCAGGCGTTCCAGTGTATGGACATTAGAAGGTTTATGTCCATAGATTTCGCCGGGTCGTAAGGAAATCAACGTAGTACGTTGTAATATCGACCCATGAGCACTGAAACCGAGATCCTGGCCGAAGTCGAGGCGCTGAAGGGCCGCTTCAACGACACAAAGGCGCTGTACCGCGAGGTGTGCGCGTTGCTGTTCTTCCGGTACGGGATCACGCCGACGACGAATAAGCTCTACCAGTACGTGCGCAAGGGCACGATGAGCACGCCGGCTGACGCACTTGCGAAGTTCTGGGAGGAGTTGCGCTCCAAGGCGCGGGTCGAGATCGATCACCCAGATCTGCCTGCCGAGATCAAGGCCGCGGCGGCGGAATCGATCGCCCAAGTCTGGAAACAGGCCACCGCGGCCGCCCGCAACGAGTTGGCAGCGCTGCGCATTGAGCTGCAGGCGGACCAGGAGCGCGTCCGGCAGGAGCAGCGCCAGGCGGAGCAGGAAGCAGCCCAAGCACACGCCGCCGTCGAGCAGCTGGGCCGCGAGCGCGACAGTGCGCTGGAAGTCGCCAGTCAGTTGCGCACCGAGTTGGAAGCAGAGCGGCGGGCACACGCGGCAGCCGCCGCTCGCCTGCAGGAGTTGCAGACGCAGCTCGATCAGGCGCGGGCGCAGCAGCAACGTCAACAGGAGGCTTTCAGCGCAGACCTAGCCAAGGCGCGTGAAGCGGTCGAAGCGGCTGACCGACGTGCAGCTTCGGCGGAGAAGCGTGCCTTGCTGGAGATCGAGCAAGAGCGGCAGGCCCGCACGAAAGCGGACAAGCAGGTGGAGGCGCTGCGAAGCCAGGCAGCGCAAGCCGAGGCACGTGATCGCAAAGCGGCGCTTGAACAGGCTGAGGCACTCGCCAAGTTGCAGGCCAAGCTCGATGCGGCGGACACCGCAGAGAAGGCGCTGCAGCAGGGCAAGCAGGCGCTGGAGCAGGAACTGCGCACGGCCCGCAGTCAACTCTTGGCTACCCAGCAGGAGGCGGCGCGGTACCGCATCGAAGCACAAACGGTGCAGGCCGTGCTCGACCGTCTCGGCGCCGCCCCGCCAGCCGCCTCCCGGAGGGCGAAGAAGACATCAGCGTAGGCGCTGCGCCGTTTTATCCGGTTTTATCTGGTTCCGATAAATCTATCTTTCAGGGCCGCCTGGATGCTGCGCCGGGCAGGCAGCTCCTGGAATGTCCAATTTCGAGGCTCACTCCAACTGCGCGGGGACCATAAGCAGCAGCTGGTGCCAAGTCACGGCGGGAGTTTTTCAGCGCACAAGTGTGCGACAGGCCGCAGTTGCCCGCATAAGGAGGCGCTCTTTTATAAGTGCAAGGCTTATAAAGGAATACTGGCCTTATCCCGGCACGCCCCCGTGAAACGCGCGGCGGGGGCGGCCTGCGCACCGCCCAGCGGCAGCAGCGTGGCAGCCGCACCCTGCAGGACGCGGCGGCGCGCAATGGGGCGGGACATGCGCGGCGATGCTAGCCCGGCGCGCCGCGGCGCGCAGTCATCCTGCTGAGCGATTGCGCCGCTCGGCCACATGGCGCGCAGTCGTGATAGCGTCCGGCCAGCAGCGAGTGGTAGCGCTACCGCTGCGCTGAACATTGACAGGAGACTGCATGCATCCCCACCTCAGTCCGGCCCTGCACCTCGCCCTGGGCGCGCTGGCCATGCTGGCCGCCGCCGTGGCTTGGGCCCAGCCCTCGGGCGGCCCCTATGGCCCAGTGCCGCAACGCTACGCCGTGCCCAAGGCGGCCCATGTCTACTTCGTCGCGCCGGACGGCCGAGCCGACGCCAGCGGCGCCTCCATCGAGCAGCCGACCACGCTGGAGGCGGCCGTTGCCCGTGTCGTCACCGGCGACGCCATCGTGCTGCGCGGCGGCACCTACCGCACCGGCGGTCTGCAGCTGAACCAGGGCATCACGCTGCAGCCCTATCTGGACGAGCAGCCCGTGCTCAAGGGCACGATGCTCGCCACCGACTGGCAGGCGCTGCCCCACAACATTTGGCGCACCCAGTGGCCCACGCTGTTCCCGGCCAAGCCGCTGGACTGGTGGCATGCCGATCGTGAGGGCATGCTGACGCCGCTGCACCGCTTCAACAACGACATGGTGTTCGTCGACGGCGAGCCGCTGCAGTCAGCCGGCTGGGAAGGCGAACTGGCTGGGGGCAAGAGTTACTACATCGACTACGCCAAGGGCTATGTCTACATCGGCGTGAACCCGGCCGGCCGCACCGTGGAGATCACCGCGCACGACGTCGCGCTGCACCGGCCCTCGCGCCCGGTCCATGGCAAGCCGTCGGACCGCCGGGGCTTCACGATGCGCGGCCTCACGCTGACGCAGTACGCCTACCGCGCCATCGACATCGAGGGCAAGAAGCCCGCGACGCGGGCGTCCGAGGAGCCCACCGACGACCCCATCGGCCCATCGCCCGAGAGCGAGTACGGCAAGGAGGTCGTCGGCACCGTGTTGGAGAATGTCACCATCAGCCACTGCTCGCGCGTGGCCGGCTATTTCCGCGGCGACGGGCTGGTCGTCCGCAACTCGCTGATCAGCGACACCAGCACCGAGGGCATCTACATCATCGGCTCGTCCGATGTGCTGCTGGAGCGCAACCTGATCCGGCGCAACAACGTCGAGCGCCTGACCGGCTACTACCCGGCCGCGGTGAAGATCTTCAACCAGTCGCACCGCGTCGTCGTGCGCGA
Source organism: Roseateles sp. (assembly GCA_046294815.1). GTDB lineage: Bacteria > Pseudomonadota > Gammaproteobacteria > Burkholderiales > Burkholderiaceae_C > Pelomonas. Next base: position 5,009 of record JBKBOJ010000004.1, read on the forward strand.
CAACCTGATCATCGAGCAGCCGCATTCCAACGGCGTCTGGTGGGACGTGGGCAACCGCGACGGTGTGTTCGTCAACAACCATGTCGAGGGCACCATGGCCGGGGTCTTCTTCGAGATCTCCACCGGCCTGACGGTGGCCGGCAACGTGTTCGTCAACAACCAGCAGGGCGCGCGCATCCTGAACGCCGCTCGGGCCAGCTTCCATCACAACACCTTCGTCAACTCGCCGGTGCTGATCGATCGCAACGAGCGCAGCGCGCAGGGTGACCATTTCGGCTGGCATCCGCAGACCGGGCCGGACGTCAACGAGCGCGTGGGCCATGTGTTCGAGGGCAACCTGCTGGTGGCCGACGCCGGCGTGACGGGCGCGCTGCTGCGCTTCGAGCAGCCGCCCAGCGTCTGCGGCAAGGTCACCGAGCCCATGGCCACGCGGGTCGACGGCAACGTTTACATCCGCGCCGGCCAGGGCCAGCCGCTGATCAGCTGGGCGCCCGTCCCCGGTTCGCACTGCCAAGCCAACTACGCCACGCTGGACGAGTTCCGGCAGGCGCAGCCGGGACTGGAGGCGCGTGGCCGTTCGTTCGCCGCCCCGCTCGGCGCAGTGTTCCGCAGCCCCGAGCTGCGCCGTTTCGAGCTGGGCCGCGTGCCCGAGGGCGTGCAGCCGCTGCCGGTGGACGCCGGCCTGCGCAAGCTGCTCGGCTGGGCCGAGGCCACGCACCTGCCTGGCGCACTGCCTGCGGTCGTCAGCGCGCGCTGACGCCGCTGCCGGCTTCGATGTGGCCGATGACGGCCGCGTCGAAGCCGTCGAAGGCCTGCATCACGGCGCTCAGCGCTTCGGGCGCGCAGGCCACCAGCAGGCCGCCGCTGGTCTGCGGGTCGCTGAGCAGCGCCCGCTCTGCATCCGCCAGCGCGGTGTCGACCTCGTTGCCGTAGCTGGCCCAGTTGCGGCCCGAGGCGCCAGTGATGAAGCCCCGCTGCGCCAGCGCGCGCGCCTGCGGCAGCAGCGGCACGCGGGCCCAGTCGATGGCCACGCGCACGCCGCTGCCGCGCGCCATCTCCAGCGCATGGCCGGCCAGGCCGAACCCGGTCACGTCGGTCAGCGCATGCACACCCTCGATGGCGGCGAGCGCCGTGCCGGGCGTGTTCAGCCGGGTCGTGCTGGCCAGCATCTGCGCATAGCCGGCGTCGTCCAGCGCGCCCTTCTTCAGCGCTGCCGAATAGACGCCCACGCCCAGCGGCTTGCCCAGCACCAGCACATCGCCCGGCCGCGCGCCGGCATTGCGCTTCACGCGCTGCGGATGCACCAGGCCCAGTGCCACCAGGCCGTAGATGGGTTCGACCGAATCGATGGTGTGGCCGCCCGCCACCGGAATGCCCGCAGCCGCGCACATCGCCTGGCCGCCGGCCAGGATGCGGCCTATGGTCTGCGTGGACAGCTGCTGCACCGGCATGCCCACCAGCGCCAGCGCCAGGATGGGCCGGCCGCCCATCGCATAGACGTCGCTGATCGCATTGGTGGCAGCAATGCGGCCGAAGTCGAAGGGGTCGTCGACGATGGGCATGAAGAAGTCCGTCGTCGCGATCAGCGCCTGCTCGTCGTTGAGCCGGTAGACGGCGGCGTCATCGGAGGTCTCGATGCCCACCAGCAGTTGCGGCGGCACCAGGCTCGCCGTGCCGCTGGCACGCAGGATGTCGGAGAGCACGCCGGGCGCGATCTTGCAGCCGCAGCCGCCACCGTGGGAGAGAGAAGTCAGTCGGGGTTCGCTCATCGTTTGCCATCGTCGCCCGGGGTGGGCGTTGCCCGTATTGTCCAGGGCGAGCGCGGGGGCGTCGCAAGCCGGGCCGGCTGGCGCTGGGCGCGCTCAGACCCGGCCGCGTTCAGCGAGCCGGCACGGGTCGAGGGGCCTCGCCGTCCAAGCGAATGACCCGCCGCGAGCGGCTCTCGGTGTCCTCCAGCGATTCGCTGACCAGCCGGTTGTGCTGAGCCCAGTCCTCGCTGCTCTTGATGATGCTGGGCTTGATCAGCACCACCAGCTCGCGCTTGCGGCCGTTGGTGGCGCGGTTGCCGAACAGCATGGAGGTCAGCGGGTTGCTGTCCGCGCCGGGCAGGCCGGAGCCGCGCCGGGAGGCTTCCATCTGCATCAGCCCGCCGATGGCCACGATGTGCCCGTCGGGGATGCGCACCACGGTGTCGCTCTCGTTCACGCTGGCACTGGCCAGCGGCAGCCTGAAATTGCCCACGGCGCCCAGGTCCACCTGCTTGACCCTTTCGGTGACGCTGGACACCGAGGGATGGATGTGCAGCGTGATCATGTCGGCCGCGTCGATCTGCGGCGTCACGTCCAGCGCGATGCCGCTGAAGAAAGGTGTTAGCGTCAACGTCGGGATCTGGTTGGTGGTGCCGTTGTTGCCGACGTTGCCCGTGTTGGTGCCGCTGTTGCTGCCGCTGATGCCGGTGATGAAGTAGTCGTCGGTACCGACCTTGAGCACGGCCTTCTGGTTGTTCAGCGTCGCGATGCGCGGGCTGGACAGGATCTGCGTGTCGCCGTGGCTCTCGATGAAGCTCAGCAGCGCCTGGAAGCCGTTGCGGGCCAGCGCCATGCCGAAGGTGCCGCCGCCGGCCGAGGGCAGGGGGATGAGGTCTGGCCAGGCCGGCTGCTGGGTGCCGGTGGACAGCACCGGCAGACCGCGGCTGTTGCTGACCAGCGGGTTGATGATGGTGTTGACGCCATTGGGGATGGATGGGTTCACGCTGGTCTGGCCGATGCTGCCGCGGTCGCCGACGCGCGACCAGTCGATGCCGCTCTGGTAGCCCTCGCGCAGCTCCACCTCGACGATCTTGGCCTCCAGCATCACCTGGCGCTCCACGGCCACGCGGGTGGCCTTCAGCCAAGCCTCCACATGGCGCAGCTCGTCGGGCATGGCGCGCACGGCGACCGTGCCGGTCTGCGGGCTGGCGATGACGGCGCGCCCCTCACCGCTGCCCACCAGCGTGCGCAGCGCGGTGGTGGTCTCGGTCCAGAAATCGCCCGCCACCTTGGTGGTGAGCTGGCTGCTTTCCTGCTGCTGCACGCTCTGGGTGCCCGTGGAGGTGCTGCTGGCGCCGGTGGAGCCGCTGTTGCTGCTGAGCGGCGCGGCGCCGGAGCTCACGCGTACCTCGCTGCGGCCGCTGCGCTGGTGGGCCAGCGCGTTGATCGTGAACACGCGCGTCTGCAGCGTCGGTGGGAAGACCGTGATGCGCCGGCCGTCGATGGCGTAGTCGAAGCCGTAGACTTCGCGGATCGCGTCCAGCGCCTCGCGCAGCGTCACGCCCTTGAGCGTGACCGACAGCGTGCCGCTGACGCTGGGGTGGACCAGCATGCTGTAGCGCGTGTCGCTGACCAGCGAGAGGAACACGTCACGCGCCTGCGCGCCGTTGACGATCAGGTCGAAGCGCGGCTCGGGCGGTGCGGTCGGCGTCGGTGCGGTCGGCGTCGGTGCGGGCAGCGGCTGGGCTTCGGGTGCCGAGGCGGTGGCCGACGGCGGGGCCATGCGCGGTTGGGCCTGCAACTCCTCGCGCAGCGCTTGGCTGGGTTGGGCCAGGCGCAGGGGCTTGTCGGCACAGCCGGACAGGCCAGCGGCCACGAGCAGTGCGGTGCTCAGCAGCAGCGGGTGCCGGGAGGGGTGAACGCGGGCCTTCATGGCTTCTCCTTGGATTTCTGGGCGCCGCTCGCTGCAGGCGGCTCGGCGCGCTTCTCGACGCCGCCGTACAGCGGCTCGCGACGCAGTTGGCCGGCCGCACGCAGCCAGACGGCCTGGGCGGTGATGCGCTCGATGCGCGCGCCGTCGAGGCTGTCGCCCACCGCGTAGCGTCGCCCACGCTGCACCACGTAGGCGCGACCGTTGGTGAACACGACGTGGCGGATCGCCGTGTCGGCCGGTTCCGCCCCCGACGCGGTCGAGGCCGCTGCCGCGGCAGCGATGGCGTTGCGCAGTGCGGGTGGCCAGGCCGTCGGGTCGCGCGTGCCGTCGTCGTCGGCCGCGTGGGTAGCGCCGGCGGCAATCAGCAGGGCCAGCAGGGCGGCTGCTCTCATGGCTGCACCTTCAACAGATGGATGCGCGCCAGCAGGCGCGGCTTGTCGTCGGGGCCGCTGCGGGCCACTTGCATTTCGCCCCAGCGCAGCGCCGGCAGCTCGCGCTCCAGTGCCTGCAGATAGCGGTGCGTGTCCGCATAGCTGCCCTGCACCTGCAGCTCGACGCCCTGCCAGCTCAGGCCGGCCAGCGCGGTCGGCGCGGGCGCGCCGGGTGCCGCGGGGCTGGCGGGCTCGTCGGCCAGGAGTGTCAGGCGCTCCAGCAGCAGCCCGGGCTGGTTGGCCAGCACGCGCTGCAGCAGCGCCGACAGGCCCTCGGCCGAACTGGGGCTGCTGGCGCGGCGTAGCGCATCATCCAGACGCTGGCGTTCGGCGCGGGCGGCTTCGAGCTGGGCCTGCAGATGCGCAGCAGGGGTGTCCGTCTCGGTGCGGCTGGCGGCGCGGAACTGCTCGCGCAGGCGGTTCGTTTCATCGATCGCGCGGGCGCGCGCCTCGCTGCGCTGCTGGGCGCGCGCCGCCAGCGGCTCCAGCACCAGGCTGTCGAACACCAGCGCCATGACGGCCGCAATGCTCAGGAACAGGAAGACGCGCTCGCGCAAGCTCAGCGCATCGATGCGTTGGGCCTGCTGCGCCCAGCGGGCGCGCAGCGGTGCCAGGGCACGACCGGCTGCGGTTCTCATGGCGTGCCTCCGCTGGCGCTGCTGGAAGCCGCTGCCGGCGCACTGACGACGTGGAAGGACCAGACCGGCAGCGTGGTCTGGGCGGGCAGCCCCCCGCGAGCCAGCAGCGGCTCGCGGCCGGCGTCTATGCCCTGGCGTTCGACGCGCAACGCGGTCAGCGTCTGGCCGGCCAGCAGCGGATGGCTGGCCAGGCGGCCGAGCCAGGGCCGCAGGACTGAGGTGTCCAGCGTGCCGCCGACGATTTCCAAGCGGCCCGGTGCGTAACGCAGCTCGGTGAGCCAGGCGGCCTCGGGCAGGCTGCGCGCCACCAGGGTCAGCAGGTCGGAATGGCGCTGCCCATCGGTGCCTTCGCTGACGCTTTGCAGCAGGGCGCGTCGCGCGGCATTGCCGGCCTCCAGCGGCAGCAACTGCTGCTGGAGGCTGGCGGCGTCGGCCGGTGCGGGCAGGCCCGCTTGGGCGGCCTGGAGCGCCTGCCGCTCGGCGGTGAGTTGGGCGATGAAGGCCTGCTGCTGGGCCTCGGCGCGGCGGTCCTGCTGGTGCAGCCAGAGCGCAGCGGCGCCACCGGCCAGCAGCAACAAGCCGCAGGCCTGCAGCAGGGCCTGCGCCGAAAAGTGGCGCTTGGGCGTCAGCAGGATGGGCGTGAGCAGGTTGATCTGCTGAGGCATCAGAGCTGTCTCCGTGTCTCGGTGCGCAATGCGGCGCCCAGCAGCGGCAGGCAGGCGGCCAGGGCCCGCGAGGCTTCGGCACCTTCGGGCGTCGGCGCATCGGGCGCGAAGGCGGCCAGCGCGTCGAGCGCGACCGTGCGCTGGCCCAGCTCGCGCTGGATCAACGCGGCCAGTTCGGCGCCATGCTCGGCGGTGACGACGTACAGACGCGCCAGTGGCAGCGCGGGCCAGCTGCGCTCCCAGACGTCGATGGAGCGCTGCAGCTCCACCACCAGCGGCGATTCCTGAGGGCTGCTGCCGTCTAGGGCAACGCCTGGCTGGTACTCGAAGCCCAGCGGCAGCTCGGCGGCGGTCGTGTCGGTGTGCTCGCCGCGCGCCCGCGCCAGCAGGGCCGGGTCGCCCTCCAGGCGACGCGTGTAGAACAGCTCGTCGTCAGCGCAGATCACCAGCAGGCAGTGGTGCTCGTCGATCAGCACCGCCGCGCAGGCGCGCTCCGCCAGGCCGTCGGCACCGGCTTGGCGGGTCAGCAGGTTGCGCAGTGCGGTCTCCCAGATGTCGACGATGTGAAGCTCGCCGGCAATGGCGGCCGCAGCGCTGGTGAGGGTCTTGATCGCACTGTTGCGCGCCGCGACGACGAAGAGCTGCCGGGCGCCGATGTGGTCGGGTCGCGGGACCACGCCGCCGACGTGCATCACGTCCAGCGTCAGCTCGGCGACGTCCACGTCCACCATCTCCTTGATGTGCCATCGTGCGGCAGCCTTGACTTCCTCGGGCGGCACGTTGGGCGTGTCGATGCGGAAGATCTGGTAATCCGACGGCTCCAGCAGCGCCAGCGCCTCGCCGCACGGGATGGGCCTGGCGCCGTCGAGCAGCCCCCAGCGCAGCAGTTGCGGCAGCCGCCCGTCTGCTGGCTCACCGTCGGTCAGCACGAAGGCATGCTGCTCGCCGAGGCGGCGCAGCAGCAGGCGTTGGCCGTTGCGGCGGGTAGACCAGGGCCAGCGCATCAGAAGTTTTCCCTTTGGTAGATGATGCCGTCGCTGCCGCGGTACAGGCCCCAGGTCGCGCGTGCGCTGGGGTCGCTGCTCGGCGCGCTGCCGCACCAGGCGCCGCGCAGGGCGGCCAGGTTGGCGCCGCTGGTGGCGGGCGTGGTGGCGGTCCAGCCGCTGACGGTCTTGAGGCAGGATTGGTCGGCCGGGTTCGCGCCGGCGCCCAGCGCGATGGCCACGTCCATGCTGCCCACACGGTTGCCGCCCGGTGGCGACAGCGTGATGACGCTGCCACCGGCCGGGTTGACGGTGACGGTGCTCGGGGTCATGACCGCGTCGGCCGCTGTGAGCGTCTTGCGGAAGTTGCCGAAGCTCAGGTTGGCGGCGCTCACGCGGGTGCAGGCATCGAGGTCGTTGATCTTGTAGTTGCCGGTCGCGGCGTCCCAGTATTGCGCCACCAGCGGCAGCCGCAGCGGGCGGTTGGCGGCACTCATGCCATTTTGCAGGCGCAGCCGGCCGTACCGCAGCGGGATTTGTCCGAGCAGCGCCACATCGGCGCCGTTGGCGGGCACGTCGGTGTCCAGGTCCAGCGCAAGCATTGTCACACCGTCGCTGTCCATTGGCGCGATGCCGAAGCGGGCATTGTCGAAGGGGCCGACCGGCGTGTTGCCGCGCGTCACGTTGAGGGTCAGGCCCACTTGGGCCACGCCGGCATTCCAGCTCCCGCTGCCATTGGAGACGGTGTATTGGGCTGGCTTGAACATGGTCGTGCCCGCGATGCCGGCGAGATGGAGGTTGGCCGGCGTGGCCACGACGAGCTTGGCGAAGCTGCCGCTGTAGTTCTGGGTGGTGTTGCCGGCGGCATTGCGCGCGGTCAGCGTGAAGGCCAGCCCGATGTCCTCACCCAGGTAGCTGAAGGTGGAGGCCGGGCTGCAGGCGAGGGCGCTGCGGTGGGTGATGGCGGCCGCGCTCAGCGCAAAGCCGGCCGGGATGAAGCGGCCGATGCGGTTGTTCTGCGCACCGCTGCCGTTGAACACCACCGCGTCGAGCGCAAGGCCGCTGAACAGGAAGTCGCTGACCACGCCGCTGGTGTTGAGCAAAAAGCTGCCGACCTCGCTGTAGGCGAGGTTGTTGACCGTCACGCTGCCGCCCGAGAAGCCGGTGATGAGGTTGTTGCTCAGGCTGCCCAGCACGCCGCCGTTCGCCGCGGTTGGCGTCTGCGAGCCGGCCACCGGGGTGAGATTGACCGCGCTGTTGAAGCTGGCCGCCAGGCCGCCGGCGCTGACTTGGGCCAGGCTGGCGCCGGCGTCCGGCACGCCGTCGTCGTTGGCATCGGCACCGGCGGCCCAGCGGTAGGCGGCCACGTTGGCGGAGAACGGCGCGCCGGCCTTGCCGAAGACCGCATCGGTCGGCGCGCTGCCGCCGGGGTTGCCGGTGCCGGCGATGCTGAGGCCACTGATGCCAATGGCGAAGGGCCGCACGACGAGGTCGCCAATGCTGCCGCTGACCGTGGCGGCTGCATAGGCGAGGGAATCGTCATCCAGGTACAGCGTGTAGCGGCCGATGTCGGTCGTGGCGAGCTGCAGTTGGGCGACGCCCGCGTTGAAGGCCAGCGCAAGGTTGTCTGTCGTCGGCCGCGTTGCCGGCACGGCCAGCGACGGGCTGACGACGCGGGGCGCCGCCCAACTGCCGCCGGCGTCGCTGCGCCAGAGCTTGAGGTTGCGCGTGCCGGTGTAGTCGGTGGCAACACCGCAGCTGCCGCTGCTGGGATCCTTCTTGATGAGGGAGACCTGCATATCGTGTGGCCGCCCGGCGACGAGCACCTTGCTGCCGGCGATCTTGCCGGCCAGGTCCTCCGTCCAGACGAAGGCGTTGTCGCTGAAGCGCACGGGCGACGAGGTCCAGGAAGTGCTCGCGAGCAGGCTGTCGACGGCGGTGATGCTGACCGCCTGCGCCAGGCTGTGCGATAGCTGCAGCCGCGCGACGCCGGCATCAGCGGCGACGAAGCTGTAGCTCGCATTGCCGCTGCCCGGCGCGCCAGGCGTCAACGTGCCGGCAGGTGCCGGCCCCGTATCCGCCAGCCAGTCGCCGCGGCCGCTGGAGGTGCTGAGGTTGACCGTGCCGGTGTAGCCGGCCATGACGATGTTGCAGGCGGCGTCGCTGCAGGCGCGCAGCGTGACGCTGAGGGGCGCGCAGGTGCTGCCCGTGGTGGCTGCAGGCACGGCTTCCACGTGGTGTAGCGGCGGGGGACAGACACGCGTGATCGCCATGTCCGCCGCCAACTCGACGGCGGAGATCTCGTAGTTGTAGACCCGCAGTTCATCGAGCACGCCATTGGCGGCATTGACCGTCCCGTTGGCTGGCGGGGCATTGCCGCGGTTGTCGCCAGCGAACAGTGTGCTGAGGGAGTTGTCCAGTGTGCCGGAGGTGGTGCCGCTGATCGCGCCGACCTGAATCCCGTTGACGTAGATGCGCACGCTGCTCTGGCCCGTTCCGGTGGCAAGCCGCCAGCTGAATGCGACATGCCGCCAGGTGCCGGCAGGGACCATCTGCGCCGGACTGACTGCCGAGAGCACGGCGCCATTGCTGTCCGACACGGACGCGCGCAGGGATCCATCGGCCTGGCGCATCAGGAAGAACGGGCGGTTGGCCACGGTGGTGGCGTCCAGCAGCATCGCGGCACCAGTGTTCCACGCCGTATTGGCCTGGTACCAGAAGGTCACACCGCCGCTGTCCCCGATGCTGGATTTGACGTTCAGCAGCGTGTCGACCGCATTGCTGGCCGAACTGCCGTCAGCGGGCACGGCCAGTCCGCGGCAGACATAGCCGCCGGGCACACTGCTGGCCGAGCCGACGCGCACGCCGTTGTTGCCGTTGCCACTGCTGTCCACCACTTCACCGACCCGGCCGCTGTAGCCCCACTCATCGAAACGGTATTCCGCGCGTCGGGTGGGCACGCCGCTGGGCTGGAACCAGCGGATGGCGCTGCCATTGGCGTTGTAGCCGCTGTTGTAGGAGTACTGGGTGTAGTCGTTACCGTCGACCTGCACGCCGATGGTGGCGTTCGAGCCCGTGGCGTTGGCATTGCCATACTGGAACTTGAACTCGCCGTTCACGCCCGGCGCGCTTTCGTACAAGATGATCTGGAAGGTATAGGGCGTGTTCGTGTTGTATTGGTAGACGCCGTTCCAGGACACGACGAGGTAGCGGTTGGGCGCCGTGCCCTTTTGTTGCCAGGTGACGCCGCCGCTGCCGGGCTGGCTGGGGTTGAGGTCGGTCCAGTAGGCGAGGATGACGTTGGTGGTCGCGGCGGCCGTGCAGCGCGTGTATGGAGTCGCTGCACCGGCTGGCAGGGGACGGTTCGTGTAGTTGCGGAAAAAGCCGGTGTCGCTGCCGAACTGCAGGCCGCCGTTGGCCAGAACCCTGACCGAGGTGTAGTCGGTGCCCGCGAAGCGGAAGCTGAAGCCGCCGGTAAAGCTGATGGTCGCCTTGTCGTCGTCGCCGGGATAGCTGGTGCACGTGCGCTCCCAGGCCAGCGTGTTGGTCGCCGTCTCCCAGGCGAAGCTGTCGCTTCGGAACGTGTACGTGCCGGCGAGCGCGCGGCTGCCCAGCAGCGCCAGCACCATCAGGACGAGCACTGTGCGCAGCGACTTCATTTGGCGAGGCTGCGGCTGAGCTGGCGCTCGACATAGGTGGGCTGCGTGGACCCGCTCGGGCAGCTTGCACCGGCAGGCGCGTTGCATGCCGTGGCCAGCAGTTCGTAGAAGGCCAGCGTGGTGTCGCCGTCGGACAGCGTGCCCGCAGCGGGCGTCCGGGTACAGCTCACCGTGACGGTGAAGCCGCCGAGCTGGTCCGTCAGGGCGATGCTGCGCGTGGCGAAGCAGGCCGGCCGGCCTGCCCCTGGCAGGATCTGGTAGCTGCCCCATTCCAGACCGGCCAGCGCGGCCTGGTAGGCCTTGGCCGCTGCCAGTTCGCCCGCCGAGCCCAACTGCTGGCGTTGACTCAACGCGGCCAGCCCTGCGCCCAACGCGGCCAGCGCAACGAGGATGAACAGCATGGACATCATGGTGAAACCGCGCACCGCGGCGATGTGCCGTGTCATGGCAGGTTGTCCACGTGGACGGCGTGGTAGAGGCTCACGGTCTCGCCCTGGTCGCGCAAGGTGATTTGCAGGCTGACCAGGCCAAACCGGGCGCCGACGGCGCCGGGGTTGAAGCTGAAACGGCAACCTTCCACGTCGCGCGCCAGCACCGCGCTGGTGCCGCCTACGGGCGGATCGGCCTGGACGGCGTTGAAGCCATAGCCGCTGTGGCGCACCAGGGTGCGGGTGCTGGGGGCGCAGCGGTAGCTGACGGGCTGCTCGATGGCGTAGACGCGGAATGGCGGCGCCTGCAGCACATTGGGCAGGGCGGCGCCGCTGATGCCGACACTGCTCGCATTGCCGGGCGCGCTGGTGGACGTGCGTACGTTGGCCAGCGTGTAGGCGTCGGCGTCGGGTGTGCCGGCGCCGAGGTTGTACCAGGCCAGGCGCTGCGCGGCAGCGCTGAGCTTCAGCGGCGGGCCGACGATGTCGAAGGACGCATCGGCCGTGCCGAACTGCAGTGGGTTGCCGCCTTCGGTGGCATAGCGGGCCGCGCCGCTGACCGGGATCAACTCCAGGCTGCGCTCGCTGGCCGAGACGCGCACGCTGTTGGGCAGGGCTTGGCTGAGGTCGCGGCCGATGCGGCGCAGCGCGGTATCGGCCTGGTCGCCAAGCCGGGCGCGGGCGGCGCTGGCGAAGTAGGCGGTGGCGGCGGGCACGATGAAGATCGCGACGACGCCAACCACCACGCCGGTGATGGTGATGGCCATCACCGCCTCGATCAGCGTGAAGCCGCGCTGCCGGGACGGGTTGCGGGGCCAGATGAGGGGCGTCATGTCAGTCGGCCGCGTTGGGGGCGTAGCGCGTGCGCCAGCCTTGCAGGCTGATCGTGCTGCCGTCGGGGGCCGTCACGCTGACGGTGATCCGCAGCGCGTCGGCCGCAGGAATGCCTTCGAATGAGGTGGGTTCGACCGCCACCGCGGCGCTGTAGCTGGCCAGTCCAGCCACTGCCGTGTTGGTGATGTCGCGGATGCCGCTCATCGAAAAACCAGCGTAGTCGTTCACGTGGTTGAAGAAGCTCCCCGGGCCGTAGCGTGTCTGACCGGCCTCGGGGCCGCTGTTCTCAGGCTGCGCGCAGCCGGCTGCGTTGGCGGCAGTGTCCACCGCCGGGTCCGTGGGGTCACACCAGGTGAAGGGCATCAGCTCGATCTCCCGCAACAGCGACTCGGCGATGGCCAGCTGCTGGCGGCGTATCACCGGGTCGGCGCTGGCCGCCGTGGCCGTGACAAAGACCCGCAGCATGGCGCTCAGGGCGATGCCGACGACGGCGACGAAGAGCAGCAGCTCGATCAGGCTCAGGCCGTGCTGGCGCAGACCGCCACGAAGAGCCGGCATGGAGCAGATGCTAGACCAGCGCCGCAAGGGGGAGTGCCTCAAGGTGACGGGTAGATCAGGCCCGTATCGGTTTCGATGCGGTAGGCCTGGCTGTAGCTGCCGTAGGCGACGGTGACCGTCAACGCGGCACCGGTGGCTGTGACCGTGGCACCGCTGTTGGCGCTGTTGAACGTGACCGTGCGGCTGCCGCCCTCGGCGATGCAGGGGCTCTCGGCCGCCGGGCAGGGCAGCGTCTCGATGACGGCGCCGCCACCGTAGGCCCAGCTCACGCCGGTGCCAGTGATGGTGGCCACGATGGGCCGACGCTGCTGCAGGGCCAGCCGCAGCATGGCCTGGTGGCGAGCCATCAACTCGTCGCCAAATGAACGCAGCCGCCACTGCGTCGTGTCCACCAGCCGGGGCAGGGCGAACACCGCCAGGGCGGCTGTGATCACGATGACCAGGACGAGCTCGATCAGCGTGAAGCCACGCGAGACGCGCGGCATGAACTCACAAGATGCCGGTGGCCGTGAAGTTGGCCGTTTTGCCGTTGGCCGTCACGACGCAGTCGGTCTTGGTCACGTCGGCAGCGATGGCAGCCGCGGTAATGGTGTAGCCCGACGGCAGACCGCCCTGCAGCGCGGAGGCCACATCGGTGCAGTTCGCTACCGCATTGCCCTTGGCGGGATTGGCCTTGCGGCTGGCGTAGTTGATGGCCGACGCCGAGCTCAGCGCGCCGGCGACGCCGTTGACGGCGGCTTGCTTGGCGTCGTCATCCACATTGACGAACTTGGGCAGCGCGATAGCGGCCAGCACGCCCAGAATGACGATGACCATCACCAGCTCGATGAGGGTGAAACCGGTTTGACGCGACTTGTTCATTGCTTCTCCGTTCTGCGTGTGCAAGGGCTGGGTTTGGATGGCAGAGACTATGCAGCAGCGGCGGAGGGGGCGAAGAGTGATTTGCGCACGCAGCGCAACACCTGGCCCTACGTCGGCGCGCAAAGCGTTGCAGTTTTCACGGGTGCGGTGACCTCTCAGCGCCCCATGGCGGCCTGGCCCAGATTCCACAGCGGCAGGAACACGCCCAGCGCCAGCACCAGCACCATGGCCCCGATGATGGCCAGCAGAATGGGCTCGATGGCGGCCGACAGGCCCTTGATGGCGTAGTCGGTCTCGCGTTCGTACATCTGCGCGATCTCGGTCATCAGCGAATCGAGCTCGCCGGTTTCCTCGCCCACCGCGATCATCTGCAGCACGATGGGCGTGAACACGCCGGTGCCCGTGGCGCAGCGGGAGATGCTTTCCCCGCGCTCCACGCCGTCGCGCATCTGCTCGATGCGGGCGCCGATGTAGGCGTTGTCCACGGTCTGCGCCACCACGGTCATGGCCTGGCTGATGGGCACGCCGGAGCTGCTGGCTAGCGCGAAGCTGCGCGCGAATCGCGCCAGCGTGGCCTTGAGCACGATGTTGCCGGCGATGGGCAAGCGCAGCTTGAAGCGGTCCCAGGCGTAGCGGCCGCCCGGCGTCGCCACCCAGCTGCGCCAGGTCAGCACTGCGCCGATGCACCCTGCCAACACCAACGGCCACCACTTCACCGTCCAGGACGAGAAGCCGAGCAGGACCCGTGTCATCAGTGGCAGCTCGGTCTTGAAGTGCGCGAAGACCTCGGCGAACTTGGGCAGCACGAACAGGTTGATGATGACCAGCGCGATGCCCATGGCCACCACCACCATGACCGGATAGCGCAGCGCCTGCTTGATGCGGGCGCGGATGTCGAGCTCAAACTCCAGGTGCTCGGCCAGGCGCTGGAACACTTCGGTCAGGCGCCCGGTGAGTTCGCCCACGCGGGTCATGGCGATGAAGAAGGCGCTGAATACGGCCGGGTGGCGGGCGAAGGCGGTGGCGAGCTCGCGCCCCTGGTCAAGGCTGGCGCGCACGTCCTGCAGCAGGCTGACCAGGCCCGGATGGCTGGTCGAGGCTTCCAGCCCCGACAGCGAACGCAGGATGGGCACGCCCGCCTTTTGCAGCGTGTAGAGCTGGCGCGTGAGCACCAGCGTGTCTTCCAGCGTGATCGGCCGGGCGAGCAGAGCTTCGAGCCAGTTGCTGTCGCGGGCCGCGCTGACGGGCGCGGCGGTGGCCTCGATGCTGACCGGCACCACGCCGGCGGCCATCAGCTGGGCGGCGACGGCATCGGCACTGGCGGCATCGGCGATGCCCTCCACCAGTTCGCCCCGGCCGTTGCGGCCCTTGAAAGCGAAGTTCATGTCAGGTCCTCGGGCAGGTGGGGCAATCGCGGGACGAGCGTCGCACCACCCAGAGCCGGCCGGCAGGCGATGTGCATGCGGCTTCATGCCGCCTGCATCGCCATGCCCCCAGGGGGAGAGCGGACTTGTGGGCGGTCAGCGCTGCAAGACAGGGTGGGGGGCTCATTCCGCCATCGCGCTGATGCGCACGGCCTCGGCCAGCGAGGTCTTGCCCTCGCGCACCAGCGCCAGGCTACGGTCGGCCAGGGTCTTGCCCTTGAGCGCGCGGCGCGCTGCGGTCAGGAAGGCGCCGGCATCGCTGCGCTGGATCGCCAGGGCCATGTCGGCGTCGATCTCCAGCATCTCGTAGATGCCGCGCCGCCCCTGGTAGCCGGTGCCGTGGCATTCGGCGCAGCCGCGGCCACGCAGGCTGTTCACGGGGGCAGTGTCGCCGTTGAGCACCTGCACCTCGTTGATCCAGGCCTGCTCCTGCGGCGTGGCGATGTGCGGTTCGGCGCAATGCTTGCAGACGCCGCGCAGCAGCCGCTGCGCCAGCACGGCCTGCAGCGAGGTGGCCACCATGAAGGGCGGCGCGCCCATGTCGAGCAGCCGGAAGGGGGTAGAGATGGTGTCCTTGGTGTGCAGTGTGGACAGCAGCAAATGCCCGGTGATGGCGGCACGCAGGCCGATCTCGGCGGTCTCGGCGTCGCGCATCTCGCCCACCAGGATGACGTCGGGATCCTGCCGCAGCCCGGCGCGCAGCACCTTGGCGAAGTCGAGGTCGATCTTGTCGTTGACCTGCACCTGCGTCAGGCCTGGCAGCCGGTACTCGATCGGGTCTTCGGCGGTGATGATTTTGAGCTTCTCGGCGTCCAGCTCGGCCAGCGCGGCATACAGCGTGGAGGTTTTGCCCGAGCCGGTGGGACCGGTGACGAGGATCATGCCGGCGTCGCGGTTCAACAGCTCGCGGAAGCGCGCCAGCATATCGTCGGGCATGCCGATTTGGTGCAAGCGGCGCAGCGCCGAGCCCTGGCCCAGCAGGCGCATGACCACCGACTCACCGTACTGGCTGGGCATGGTGGACAGGCGCACGTCCAGCGTGCGGTCGGACAGCCGCAGCGAGAAGCGGCCGTCCTGCGGCAGGCGCTTCTCGGAGATGTCCAGGCCCGCCATCAGTTTCAGGCGCTGGGCCAGGGCCGGCGCGATGCGCTTGTCGGCCTGGGTCAGCGTCTGCAGGATGCCGTCGACGCGGTTGCGGATCAGCAGCTGGCCTTCCTGCGGTTCGATGTGCACGTCGGACGCGCCGGCGCGGGTGGCGTCCTCGAACACGCTCTGCAGCAGCCGCACCACGGGTGCGCCTTCCTGGCCCACGCTGGCCTGCAGCGCGCCGAAGTCCACCGCATCGCCGATGTCCTTTTCCAGCGCCTTGGCCAGACCGGAGATCTCGTCGTTGCGGCGGTAGTACTTGTCGAAGACGGCGGGCAGCTGGCTGTCGGCCACCACGGCCATCGCGAGGCGGCGCTTCAGGATCTTGGCCAGCTCGTCGAAGCCAAACAGGTCCAGCGGGTCGGCCATGGCCACCAGCAGCTGGTCGCCGCGCTCTTCCAGCACCACGGCACGGAAGCGCCGGGCCGCCGTCTCGGGCAGCAGCCGCACCAGTTCGGCCTTGAGCGGGAAGGTCTTGAGATTGACGAAGGGCACGCGCAGCTGCCGTGCCAGCACATGGGCCAGCGCCTCCTCGGTGATGAGCTTGGCCTCGATCAGGATGCGGCCCAGCTTCTTGCCGGTGGCGCGCTGCAGCTCCAGCGCCTGGCTCAGTTGTTCGGCCGAGATGAGCTGCTGCTCGACCAGCACGTCGCCGAGGCGTAGTTTGGGGCGGGGCGCAGCGCTGTCGGGGGGGGTGGGAGTGTCGGCCATGTGGCTTGGGTCAGGGGAGATGGGCTCAGCTGTTGCTGGTGGCGTGCACCTCGGCCAGCGTGGTCACGCCCTGCAAGACCTTGATGATGCCGTCCTGGCGCAGCGAACGCATGCCCTCGGCCAGTCCAGCGTGATGGATTTCCTCGGCGCGGGCGCCGATTTGGATCAGGCGGCGGATGTTTTTGCTCACCGTCAGCAGCTCGTGCAGGCCGGCGCGGCCCTTGTAGCCGCTGCCGCCGCAGGCGGTGCAGCCGGGGCTGTGGTACTTCATCAGCTGGCCGGACTGGCCATAGTGCGTGATCCAGTCGGTCATCAGTGCCTCCTTGCTGGGCCGGCCGTCGGCGGGGAAGACGTGCAGGTAGTCCTCCAGCAGCTCCTGCAACTCGGCCTGCGGCATGGGCTCAGCCGTGCGGCAATTGCTGCAGCTGCGCCGCACCAGGCGCTGGGCCAGCACGGCCAGCAGCGAGTCGGCGAAGTTGAAGGGGTCCATGCCCATGTCCAGCAGCCGCGTGATGGTTTCGGCGGCGCTGTTGGTGTGCAGCGTGGACATGACCAGGTGGCCGGTCAGCGAGGCTTCGATGGCGATTTCGGCGGTTTCCTGGTCGCGGATTTCGCCGACCATGATGACGTCCGGATCGGCGCGCAGGAAGGCGCGCAGCGCCTTGGCGAAGGTCCAGTCGATCTTGGGATTCACCTGCACCTGGCGCAGGCCGGCCTGCGTGATCTCGACGGGGTCCTCGGCCGTCCAGATTTTGCGGTCCGGCGTGTTGATGTGGGCCATCGCCGAATGCAGCGTGGTGGTCTTTCCCGAGCCGGTCGGGCCCACGCAGAGCACCATGCCGTAGGGCCGGGTTACCGCGGTCCTCAAGGCCTCCAGGTTGGCCGGTGACAGGCCGATGCCCTCCAGCGGCAGCGGCTTGCTGCTGGCCAGCAGGCGCATCACCACGTCTTCGAGGTTGTTGTTGGTCGGGATGGTCGCGACGCGCAGCTCCAGCTTGTGCTGCGGCGAGAACTTGGCGAAGTTGATCTTGCCGTCCTGTGGCTTGCGGCGCTCCGAGATGTCCAGGTCGCACATGATCTTGATGCGCGCGATCATCGCGTTGCGATAGGTGTGCGGCAGCTCTAGGTAGGGGTGCAGCTGGCCGTCGCGGCGGAAGCGGATCTTGAGCTTTTCGCGGCCCGGATAGGTCTCGATGTGGATGTCAGACACGCCCTGGCCATGGGCCTCGATGATCATGGAATTGATCAGCCGTACCAGCGAGTTGTCGCTCTGCTCGATGGGCGCTTCTTCCTCGCGGGCCGAGCTCTCGCTGCTGTCGCGCTCCAGGCTTTCGATGAGTTTGTTGGAGCTCTCCAGCGTGAAGTCCGGGGTGAAGTCGGGCAGCGAGTCGATGGCGCTGCGCGGCAGCCCCTCGGCGCCGTAGCGCTCAAAGGCATTGGGGATGGCGAACTGCAGCGTGCCCAGCTTGGTCAGCGTGGGCACCACCTTGAGCTGGGTGATGAACTCCACCTCGTCGATGGCGTCACGGCGCGTGGGGTCTTCCATCGCGACCACCAGGCGGCCGTCGCGCAGCATCAGCGGCAGCACCTCCAGCCGTTTGGCCACCGCAAGCGGCAGCTTGCGCACCGCGTCGGGCTCGATGGCGAAGTTCTCGACATCGA
This sequence comes from Roseateles sp., assembly GCA_046294815.1. Taxonomy (GTDB): domain Bacteria; phylum Pseudomonadota; class Gammaproteobacteria; order Burkholderiales; family Burkholderiaceae_C; genus Pelomonas. The sequence goes on from JBKBOJ010000004.1 coordinate 22,690, forward strand.
CGATGGGGTAGCCCATCTTGCGCGCCAGGGCCGACTGCAGCTGGGCACGGCTGATGACGCCGCGGCGCACCAGCAGCTCGCCTAGCGGCACCGAGCGGTCCGCACGCTGCTGTTCCAGCGCCTGCTCAAGCTGCTGCGGCGTGATCAGCTCCAGCGCCAGCAAAGCCTCGCCGATACGCACCATGGGCATGCGGGCCTGCTGCTCGATGGCCCGCAGCAGCTGTTCGGGCGTGACGATGTGCTGTTCGACCAGGATGTCGCCCACGCGGCGCTGACGCAGCGCGGTCTGCTCGACCGCGGCGGCGGAGAGCTGTTCGGGGCTGACGAGCTTGTCCTTGAGCAGCATGTCGCCGAGGCGTTCGCCGAGCTCGAAATGCGTCAGTGCCTCGCGCGGGATGAAGACCCGGCGCACCGAGTCGTCCGTCTCGCTCAGCGGCGAAAACAGGAACAGGCCCAGCTTGTCGTGGTGGTGGCCGATGGTGATGCCCTTGAGCTCGTCGCCGCCTGCGAACACCACGCGAAACGGCGCCCGCGGGCGCTGGTCCAGGCTCAGCGGCGCGCCCAGATCGCTGGTGTCACGCGGCGGCACGGTCAGAGGGGTCAGCAGTTTGATCGCTCGGAACTGGCTGAACTTCAGCGGCATGCTGTTGCGCGCCGGCGGTACGTTGATGCGCACGATGCGCTCGGCGGCATCCAGCGCCAGCAGCTGCCCGCTGCTGCGGCTGTTGTTCAGGCCCAGGATCTCGCAGGGCTCGGGGCCGCGCTGCAACTGGGACTCTGGATAGGCCGCGTAGGGCGGGCTGGGCCAGAGGAAGCCCGAGACCGCACCGCCCGGGGCCGCGGCTGCGGGGGCGGCGCTGCCCGCATTGTCATCAGGCCAGGGCAGGGGCTGGGAAGGATCATTCATGAGCGAAGCGCTGGGGATTTGCCGACGATTATGGAGGGCAGCGGCAGCGCGAGTGGCGCGGAAAAGCAGCACCGGCGCCCCCTCGGGCAAGGCCCGACAATGCCTGGCATGGACATCCTGCTCACCGGCTTCGAACCGTTTGGCGGCGACACGGTCAATCCGTCCTGGGAGGTCGCCCGGCTGCTGCACGGCGAGCGGCTGGGCGATGCACGGGTGCACGCGCTGCGTCTGCCGACTGCCTTCGGCACGGCGCCGCATGCGCTGACCCGCGCGCTGGGCGAGCTGCGCCCCGGGCTGGTCGTCGCGCTGGGTCAGGCCAGCGGGCGCAGCGAAATCAGCGTCGAGCGGGTGGCGGTCAATCTGATCGACGCGCGCATCGCAGACAACGCCGGCGACCGCCCGCACGACCAGCCCGTCATCGCCGGCGCGCCGGCAGCCTATTTCTCGACGCTGCCCGTCAAGGCCCTGCGCGACGGCTTGCGCGCGGCGGGTCATCCGGCCGGGCTGTCGCTGTCGGCCGGCGCCTTCGTCTGCAACCAGGTGTTCTTCGTGCTGCAGCATGCGCTCGCCGGCAGCGGCGTGCCCAGCGGCTTCATCCACCTGCCGGCGCTGCCTGAGCAGGCCGCACGCCAAGCCGGCGTGCTGCCCAGCATGGCACTGGCGCAGCAGGTCGACGCGCTGCGGCTGGCCCTGGCCATCGCGCTGGGCTAGGCTCCTAGGCGCGGCCGATGAAGGCGCCCCGACCGGCGGATCACCCCTGAGAGTATTTCCGCCAGCGTGCGCTGGCGCGGCGCATCAGCTGCACCTGGCGCGCAAAGCGGCGGCAGTTGCTGCAGGCGCTCTGGTGCAGGCGCAAGGTCAGGCGCTCGGCCAGTGGCAGGCTGCGGTCCTCGCCCTGCAGCAGAATGCGCGCCGCCTCTCGGCAGCTGATCTTGACCTTGATCACCGTGCTCCTCCGTCAGTGGCTGCCGCGAACCAGCCTGCCTGCAGGCAGTCGCGCAGTCGCAGCCGGGCCCGGTGCAGCATGACCCACAGGTTGGTCGGCGTGATGGACAGTTCCTTGCAGATCTCGTCGGATTCCAGCTCCAGCCATTCGCGCATCATGAACAGCCGCCCCTGCTGGCCCGGCAGTTTCTCCACGCAGGCCTCCAGCACGCGCATGAAGTCGGCTTGGCGCAGCGCGTCCTCGGGGTTGCCCCAGTCGTGCTGGGCCTCGCGCCAGTGGCCATCGGCGGCGAACAACAGCTCGTCCAGGTCCTCGCCATCGTCGCTGCTGGCGCTGGTCGACACCTCGCGGCTGTTCTTGCGGATCTGGTCCACCAGCTTGTGCTTGAGGATGCCGATGAGCCAGGTCTTGAGTTGGCTGTGGCCGCCAAAGGCCTGGGGCTTCTCCAGCGCGGCCAGCAGCGTCTCGGACACGGCGTCCTCGGCCCAGGCGTCGTTGCGCAGCTGCAGCCGTGCGTACTTCAGCAGCACCGGGCGCAGGGCCTCGATCTGGCGGGAATGGTCGGGGGAATCGCTCATGGCGGCGCGCAGTGTAAGGACTGAGGTCCGCCTTGCGACTTCCGCCTCGGCGCCGCATGATGCGCCGCTGTCAACCCAACCCCCGGAGATCCCATGAAGAACCAAGCCCTCGTGTCCTCGGCGCTGGCCGCCGCCCTGTCCCTCGGCCTGGTGGCCCACGCGCAGGCGCAGGACAAGGCCGCCAAGGAAAAGTGTTACGGCATCGCCAAGGCCGGCCAGAACGACTGCGCCTCCGCCAACGGCAGCCACTCCTGCGCCGGCCAGGCCAAGACGGACAAAGACCCCAACGAGTGGAAGTACGTCGCCAAGGGCAGCTGCGAGAAGGAAGGCGGCTCGACCAAGCCGCCGGCCAAGAAGTAAGCTGGCCTTGAAGGCGCCAGCCCCCTGCGTCGGCATCGGCTGGCGCCATGCCCATTACGACGCGCTGCTGGCCGAACGGCCGGCGCTGGGCTTCATCGAGGTCCATTCAGAAAACTTTTTCGCTGACGGCGGCATCACGCTGGCCGTGCTGGAAGCCGGCCGCGCGGCCTATGCGCTGAGCCTGCATGGCGTAGGCCTGGCGCTGGGTTCGGCCACCGGGCTGGATGTCGGCCATCTGGACAAGCTGGCGCGGCTGGTCGAGCGCATACAGCCGCGCTGGGTGTCCGACCACGCCAGCTTCGCGCGCATCGGTTCGGGCGTGCACGCCGCTGACCTGCTGCCCATCCCGTTCAACGATGAATCCTTGGCGCTGATGTGCCGGCATGTGGACCAGGTGCAGCAGCGCCTGGGCCGCGCCCTGCTGGTGGAGAACATCAGCGCCTATGTCGGCTGGGCGGGAGACACGCTGGCCGAGCCCGAGTTCTTCAACGAGCTGACGCGGCGCAGCGGCTGTGGCCTGCTGCTGGACGTGAACAACCTGGTCGTCAACGCGCGCAACGCCGGCCACGGGCCCGACACCGCGGCACGCGAGGCCATGCGCTGGGTGGACGCGATCCGGCCCGGCAGCGTCGGCGAGATTCACCTGGCGGGCCACTGCGAGCAGGACGACGGCCTGGTCATCGACGACCACGGCAGCCGCGTGCGCGACGAGGTCTGGCGGGTCTATGCCCATGCGCTGCAACGCTTCGGCCCCACGCCCACGCTGGTGGAATGGGACACGGCCGTGCCGGCGCTGGACGTGTTGCTGGCCGAGGCCCGGCGCGCCGAGGCGCTGCACGCATGAAGGCACAGCAGCAGGCCTTCGTCGATGCGCTGCTCGGGCGCGGCGAGCCGCCCGCGGGGCTGAGCGGCAGCGCGCGCGGCCTGGCCGCCTACCGCAACAACCTGCGTGCACTGTCCGCCCAGGCGCTGGCCGTGGCCTACCCACGGCTGCGCGAGGCGCTGGGCGAGGACGACTTCGCTGCGCTGGCCTGGAGCTTTTGGCGCCTGCACCCGCCCGCCAGTGGCGATCTGGGCGAGTGGGGCGGCGCGCTGGCGAGTTTTCTGATCGAGCGTGCCGGCGAGGACTCCGGCCTGCCGGATCTGGCGCGGCTGGACTGGGCCACGCACTGCGCCGAGCGCGCGGCCGACGCCGAACTGGATGTGGCCTCGCTGGACCTGCTGGCCACCCAGGCGCCCGAGGCCTTGTGGCTGCAGCTGCGGCCCGGCGTGACACTGCTGCATCAGCGCGACGGGCCGCTGCTGGTCTGGCGGCAGGGCTGGCGGGGTCAGTCGCAGCCGCTGGCGGCCGGCGATGCTGCATTCATGCGTGCCGTGCTGGACGGTGACAGCCTGGCCGGCGCACTCGCGCGGGCCGACGCCGTGAAAGGTTTGGGTCGTGAAGCCGACTTTGACTTCAGCGCCTGGCTGCAAGCCGCGCTGCGGAACGCCTGGCTGCAAGCCGCCAGGCCGGCACCGCCTCCTCACACGCAACCCTAGTCCTATGCCATCACTTCTCAGTCTCGCGCTGCGCAGCGCCACCGACCCCGGCCTCACACCGTCGCGGCTGCCGGCCACGCTGCAAGGCCTGGCCATCCACGCGCAGTCACTGGCGCTGCTGGCCGCGCGGCTTTACCTGGCGCAGGTGTTCTTTCTGTCCGGCCTCACCAAGCTGCGCGACTGGTCGTCGACGCTCGCGCTGTTCCACGACGTCTACCAGGTGCCGCTGCTGCCGCCCACGCTGGCCGCCTATCTCGGCACCGGCGGCGAGCTGGTGCTGCCCGTGCTGCTGGTGTTGGGCCTGGCCGGCCGCTTTGCCGGCGCGGGCCTGTTTGTCGTGAACCTGATGGCGGTGCTGTCGCTGAGCGCCGACGACCTATCGCCCGCCGCGCTGGCGCAGCACCAGTTGTGGGGCGTGCTGGCGCTGATCGTCGTGCTGTGGGGCGCGGGTCGCTGGTCGCTGGACCGGCTTATTCGCGTGGCCTGAAGTTCATCACGATGACTGGCGGCACGCGGCCGTCAACGTCGCGCGGCAGGCTCTCGGCCTTCTCGATGGCACGCAGCACGGCGCGGTCCCAGTCGGGGTCGCTGCTGGGCTTGAGCAGCTTGGCGTTGAGGATGAGGCCGGTCGGGCTCAGCGTCACCTGTACCTCGGCCGTCGGGTTGGCGGCGCCTTGCTCGGCATAGATGATGAGCGGGCGGATCTTGGCCTTGATGCGGCCCGCATAGCCGGCCGACGGCGCGGCGTTCTGCAGCGCATTGCCGGTGGCGCCGGGCGCGCCGGCGGCCCCGGCCAGGCCTTGAATGCGGCGCAGTTGTTGCTGGCGCAAGGCCTCGCGGCGGGCTTCGGCCTCCTTGGCTTCCTTTGCTTCCTGGGCTGCGGCCTTCTCCTTGGCGGCCTTGTCCTTGGCAGCCTGCTCGCGGGCTTGCTTGTCCTTCTCGGCCTTCTCCTTGGCGGCCTTGGCTTCGCGTTCCTGGCGGGCCTTTTCTTCTTTTTGCTTCTTGGCCTTTGCGATGGCCAACTCCGCCTCGCGCTGCTCGGCGGCCTCTTCCTCGGCGGCGCGTTGCTGGGCCTTGGGATCGGGGCGTGGTGCCTGGGGCTCAGGCTCGGGCGGCGCTTCCTCGCGCGGTGCGGCCACCTGCGGCACGGACGCCCACAGCTCCGCCTCGAAGGCGGGCGAGGCGTCGCTGCGCCAGTTCAGGCCGTAGGTCAGCGCGGCGATCAGCAGCCCGTGGGCCAACAGCGCCAGCACCACGCCGCGGCCCATGCCGACCGCCTCGGGGGGACGCAGGACCGCGCTGGACATCAGTTGGACGCGGCGCCGCTCTTCACGGCCAGGCCCACGCGCTGGATGCCGGCACGCTGCAGCGTGTCCATGACCTGAACGACGGCCTCGTACTTGACGTTCTTGTCGGCGGAGATGACGACCGGGCTGTTGGCGTCCTTGCCTTGCGCTTGCTTGACACGCTCGGCCAACCGATTGACCGGGATGCTCTCGGCCTCCAGCTGATCCACCTTGATCTTCAGCCGCTCGTCGGTGCCGACGATGATCTGAATGACGTGCTCGGGCTGCTGCTTGCTCTTGCCCACGCTGGGCAGGTCCACCACACCGGTGGTGATCAGCGGCGCGCTGACCATGAAGATGATGAGCAGCACCAGCATCACGTCGATGAACGGCACCATGTTGATCTCGTTCATCGTGCGGCGCCGGCGGCCGCCTCCGCGCGCGTTGACGGCAGCCATTACTGTTGGGTGGCGTTGCGTTGCAGGATGTTGGAGAACTCCTCGATGAAGGTCTCCAGCGTGATGGCCGTGCGGTCGATCTGGCGCGCGAAGCGGTTGTAGGCCAGCACGGCCGGGATGGCGGCGAACAGGCCGATGGCCGTCGCCACCAAGGCCTCGGCGATGCCGGGCGCGACGGTCGCTAGCGTCACCTGCTGCAGGTTGGACAGGCCGACGAAGGCATGCATGATGCCCCAAATGGTGCCGAACAGGCCCACATAGGGCGACACCGAGCCGACCGAGGCGAGGAAGGACAGGTTGTGCTCCATCGCGTCGAGCTCGCGCTGGAAGCTGGCGCGCATCGCACGGCGGGCACCGTCCAGCAGCGCGCCGGAGTCGGTCACGCGCTTCTCGCGCAGCTTCAGGAACTCGCGCATGCCGGACGCGAAGATGCGCTCCAGCGGCGCGCCGTCTTGGCGGTTGCCGACGGCATGGTAGAGGTCATTGAGGTTCTTGCCGCTCCAGAACTCGGCCTCGAAAGCGTCGTTGCGGCGTTTGACCTGGCCCAGGCCGATGAGCTTGCCGAAGATGACGCTCCAACTCGCGAGCGAGACGAGCAGCAGGCCGGCGATGACGAGCTGCACCGCGAGGCTCGCGTGCATGATCAGGGAGACGATGGAGAGGTCTTGGTTCATGCTGAGGTGATCGCTGCAACGACGTTGTCGGGCAGTCGGTGGGGTTTCAGGTCCTGGGCGCGCACGCAGCCGATGCGGATCTCGCCCTCGCAGAGCAGCGTGTTGCCGCGCAGCGCGCGCTGCTGCACCACCAGGCTAGCGCGGCCGGCGGCCTGGGGCTCGACGGTGATGGTGAGCCAGTCGTCCAGCCGTGCTGGCGCCAGGTAGCGCAGGCTGGTGGCCGCGACGACGAAGATGACGCCGCTGTCCTCGCGCAGCCGCTGCTGCTCGATGCCGGCCGCGCGCAGCCACTCGGTGCGGGCGCGTTCGAAGAACTTCAGGTAGTTGGCATAGAACACGATGCCGCCGGCATCGGTGTCTTCCCAATACACCCGGACGGGGTGGGCGAAGCTCACTTCAAGACCTCCCGCAGCCGAGCGACGGCTTCGTGCAGGTCGTCCATGGACGAGGCGAAGGACAGCCGCATCCAGCGCTGTGGGTCGCTCACGCCGAAGTCGCGGCCGGGCGTCAGCGCGACCTGGGCGGTCTGGAGCAGCTCATGGGCGAAGGCCCAGCTGTCGGCGTGCAAGCGCGAGATGTCCATCCAGGCGTAGAAGGCGCCGTCGGGCACGACCGGCACGGCCAGGCCCAGGTCGTTGAGTGCCGGCACGATGAAGTCGCGGCGCTCGCGCAGCACGGCGCGGCGGCGCTCGAACTCCGCGAGGGATGCGGGCTCGAAGCAGGCCAGCGCCGCCAGCTGCGACAGCGTGGACGGGCAAATGTAGAGGTTCTGCGCCAAGCGCTCCACCGCCGGCACGAGGGCAGGGGGCAGCACCAGCCAGCCCAGCCGCCAGCCGGTCATGCCGAAGTACTTGGAGAAGCTGTTGACCGAGACGATGTCCTCACCCAGCGCCAGCGCGGTGTGACCGTAGCGCGCGTCGTAGCTCAACGGCAGGTAGATCTCGTCCACCACCGTGACGCCGCCGCGCTCGCGCACGAAGCTGGCGATCGTCGCCAGCACCTCGGGCGCGATGGATGTGCCCGTGGGGTTGCTGGGCGAGGCCAGCAGCACGCCGCGCGTGGCCGCGGTCCAGGCCTCGCGCACCTGGACGGCGTCGAGCTGAAAGCGCTCCGCCGCCGTGGTCGGCAGCAGGCGCGGCGTGGCGTCGGCGGCCGTCACGAAGTGGCGGTTGCAGGGGTAGCAGGGATCGGGCATCAGCACCTCGTCGCCACGCTCGAAGAGGGCGAGGCAGGCGAGCTGCAGACCGGCCGAGGCGCCGGCAGTGATGGCAATGCGCTCGGGGACGACGGCCAGGCCGTAGCGCTGGCCATACCAGCGCGAGATGGCCTCGCGCAGCGCCGGCAGGCCCAGCGCGTCGGTGTAGGGGGCGGCGCCCTGGGCGATGTGGGTCACGGCCTCGCGCACGGCCGGCGCGGCGCCGAAGTCGGGCTCGCCGATGTTGAGCCGGATCATGCGCCGCCCGCCCTGGGCGGGGTCGCACAAGGGACCGGCCGCAAGCTGCGCCGCAGCCTTGGCCAGTTCCATCACGTAGAAGGGCTCGATGCGGTCGAGCCGGCTCGCCAGTCTCATCGGCCCTGCATCAACGCTTCGCGGCGACCTCGAGTGGGCGCAGATCGACGGCCGCCTTGTCCAGTACGCCATTGACGTACTTGTGACCATCCGTGCCGCCGAAGGATTTGGCCAGTTCGACGGCCTCGTTGATGGCGACCTTGTAGGGGATGTCCAGGCAGTGCTTGAGCTCGTAAGCGCCAATCATCAGGATGGCGTGCTCGATGGGCGACAGCTCGGTGGTCTTGCGGTCCACGTGGCGGGCCAGGATGGCATCCAGGTCAGCGGCCTCGTGCACGCAGCCGCCCAACAGCGCCTCGTAGTGCTTGAGGTCCAGCTTGGCATAGCCCTCCTGCTCGCGGCCCAATGCGACGATGGCGCCGATGTCCTCGCCGGTCAGCAGCCACTGGTAGAGGCCTTGCAGCGCGGCCTCGCGCGAGCGACGGCGCGCCGATTTGACGGGGGCCTTCTTGCCGGCCGGCTTGGTGACCGTCTTCGGGGAGGTCTTCTGCGGTGCGTTCACTCGATCTCTTTCAGCAAGTTGGCCATCTCGACGGCCACGCGGGCGGCATCGCGGCCCTTGGTTTCGGCGCGGGCCCAAGCCTGGGCCTCGTTCTCGACGGTCAGGATGGCGTTGGCAATCGGGATGCCATGGTCCAGGCCGACGCGGGTCACGGCCGCGCCGCTCTCGTTGGCGACCAGCTCGAAGTGGTAGGTTTCGCCGCGGATGATGCAGCCCAGCGCGATCAGGGCGTCGTAATCGTTGGTCTCGGCCAGCGCTTGCAGTGCCAGCGGCACCTCCAGCGCGCCGGGCACGGTCACGTGGCGAATGCCTTCGGGCGGCACACCCAGCACCGACAACTCGGCCAGGCAGGCGCTGGCGAGCGAGGAGGTGATGGCGTCGTTGAAGCGCGCCTGGACGATGGCGACGGTCAGCTTGCTGCCGTCGAGTGCGCCCTCGAAACTGGGCTGGCCTTGTTCTGAGACTTGCATCGCGTGCCTTTCGGGGTCAGCAGTGGGGGGCGGGAAGGAAACCCGTGACCTCCAGGCCATAGCCGGTCATGCTGGGCATGCGGCGCGGGCTGCCCAGCAGCTTCATGCGGTGCACACCCAGCGCCTTCAGGATCTGTGCACCGACACCATAGGTGCGCAGGTCCATCGCGCCCCTGGCCGGCGGGGTGGGTGTCTCGGTCCGCACCCGGGCCAGCAGGGCGGCGGCATCCTCGCCACAGTTCAGCAGCACGGCCACGCCGGCCGGGCTGGCCTGGATGGCGGCCAGCGCGGCGGGCAGGCCCCAGGAGTGGCCACAGGCACCAGCCTCCAGCAGATCCAGCACCGACAGCGGCTCGTGCACCCGCACAAGCACCTCGTCTTGCGAGTTCCAGTGGCCGTGGGCGAGCGCCAGATGGGTGCCGCCGGTGCGGTCGGTGAACACGCGGCAGGCAAACTCGCCCTGGGCCGTCACCATGCGGCGCTCGGCCACCTGCTGGATCAGGCTCTCGTGGCGGCTGCGGTATTCGATGAGGTCGGCGATGGTGCCGATCTTGAGGCCATGCTCGGCGGCGAAGATCTCCAGGTCGGGCAGCCGCGCCATGCTGCCATCGTCCTTCATGATCTCGCAGATGACCGATGTGGCCGACAGGCCGGCCATGCGGGCCAGGTCGCAGCCGGCCTCGGTATGGCCGGCGCGCATCAGCACGCCCCCATCCTGGGCCTGCAGCGGGAAGATGTGGCCGGGCTGAACCAGGTCACTGGGCTTGGCGTCCGGCGCCACGGCTGCCTGCACGGTGCGGGCGCGGTCGGCGGCAGAGATGCCTGTCGTGACGCCGGTGGCGGCCTCGATGGACACCGTGAACGCCGTGCCGTGCTGGGTGCCGTTGCGGCGCGTCATGAGCGGCAGTTGCAGGCGTTCGCAATGCTCGCGGGTCAGCGTCAGGCAGATCAGGCCGCGGCCATGCTTGGCCATGAAGTTAATGGCCTCGGGCGTGACGAGGTCGGCGGCGAGCACGAGGTCGCCTTCGTTCTCGCGGTCCTCCTCATCGACGAGGATGACCATGCGACCGGCCGCCAGCTCGGCCACCAGCTCTGGAATGGGGGAGATGGGCATAGCCCACGATTGTAGGTGGCGACCCTAGGAGTCTGTCGGGCTTTGGGTCGGCCGCAGGCGAAGGCGCAGATCCTGCCCCACGGGTGTGGCTTCGATGAGGCGCCAGCGATGGGCATCGCTCAGTGAGGCCAGCGGCTGCAGTGCCGCAAGCGGCCGGCCCTCACCGATCAGCAGCGGCGCCTGGTAGATCAACAGCTCGTCCACCAGCCCGGCGTCGAGAAAGGCGCCGGACAGCGTCGGGCCGGCCTCGACATGCAGCTCGTTGATGCCCTCGCGCCCCAGTTGCGCCAGCAATGCGGGCAGGTCGGCGCGCCCGGCGCCGATGACACGGACCTCGCCAGGCGGCTGCAGGATGCGTGCGTCGGCGGGCAGACGCCCCTGCGGGTCGAGCACGATGCGCAGCGGCTGCCGTGCCGTGGGCACGAGGCGCACATCCAAGCGCGGATCGTCTGCCAGCACGGTACCGATGCCCGTCAGCACCGCGCCGCAGCGGCGCCGCCAGGCATGGCCGTCGGCACGGGCGGCAGGGCCGGTGATCCACTGGCTGCGGCCGTCGGGCAGGGCGGTGCGGCCATCCAGCGAGATGGCTGACTTCAGCCGCACGAAGGGGCGGCCGCGCTGCATGCGGGAGAAAAATCCGATGTTCAGCTCGCGCGACAGGTCAGCGCTGGCAGCATCGGCCAGCTCCACCGCGATGCCGGCTGCGCGCAGCCGGGCCAGGCCCTGGCCGGCCACCAGCGGGTTGGGATCGACGACGGCCACCACCACGCGGCCGATGCCGGCGGCGATCAGCGCGTCGCAGCAGGGCGGCGTGCGACCGTGGTGGCTGCAGGGTTCCAGCGTAACGACGGCAGTCGCGCCGCGCACGTCCGCGCCGCGGGCCGCAGCATCACGCAAGGCCATGACCTCGGCATGCGGCTGGCCTGCGGCCTGGGTGTGGCCGGTACCGAGCCGGCGGCCGTCGGCGGCCAAAATGACGCAGCCCACGCGGGGATTCGGATCGGTCAGGCCCACGGCCTGTTCGGCCAGTCGCAAGGCCTCGGCGAGCGCAGCTTGAATGTCTGGGGATGGCATCCAGCCAGTCTAGGGGCTGGGCTGCAGCTGGCGGGTGCTGTAGTCGACAAAGACGCCGTTCACCGGATTCACGGCCGGCGCCGTAGGGCAGGCCGAGCTGCCCCTGACAACGAGGAAGTTCTGGCGCGTCAAAGAGCCGGTGACGCCGACGTAGACATCCGGGTGCTCGAAGTTGTCGTAGGCCAGCGTGTTGGTGAGGTAGTGGCTGCCGTTGCCGTTGTAGTCGGCGCTGTAGCGGCAGACCCGGTACTCGGAGGACTGCGTGCCGATGGGGAAGCCGCTCAGCACGACCTTGCCGGACCAGGTGCGCGGCGTTCCTGTATCGGGGTAGACGATGCAGTCGTAGTTCACCAAGGGCTGGGTGCTGGGCGCGCTGTCGGGGGCATTGTCGAAGCACTCGTGCCTGGGCGCGGTCGCCGTTACCGAGCGCATGACGTAGTCGCCATTTGCGTCCTTGACGGGCTGGCCGAATCTGAGCAGGGGCGTGAGGTAGTTGGCGGTGATGATGGACACGTCCAGCGGGATGGCCATGGCCTCGGGCTGGACGGGATTTGCTGGCGACGTGCCGGAAAAGCGGATCGTGCCGCTGAGCAGATAGCCCACGGTGTTGTTGCGGCAGCTTTCGACATCGGCCGGCGTCAGGGCGCTGACGGGCGTGGCGGGCTCGATGCTGCACTTGCCGACGATGACGCCGCTGACATTGTTGAACACCCAGACGGCGCTGCTGAGGCTGCTGGGGCGGTAGGCGCTGGTCTTGTCGCCCAGGTCCTTGGCCGCGCCCGGGATGCCGGGATGGCGTCCGCCGGGCTGGCGCTTGCCGCCAGGCGGCGGCGAAACGGTGACCGCACCCGCAAACGCGGGATCCACGCGGGCAATGATGGTGTTGAGCACGACGGTCTGGGGCGGATCACCCGCGCGCGCCGCGCGGTCGGCCCAGGTGACGGCCACCTGAACGGTCTTGACCTGGGGTTCGGTCTGCCCGGCGATTAGCGCGCCGACGGTCCGGGCCAGGCTGTAGGTCGCGTTGGAGTCGTTCGGCGTGACGTTGCGGCTGGCAACGCTGACGATGTCGTTGTCGAAGTCGGACACGTCCGAAGCGGCGGGCGAGGGCTTGGCCAGCACGGAGAAGCTGCGCAGCGGCGCGATCTCGGCCTGCGCGATGCGCATGGCCTCGGAGCGCTGCTTGCTGATGTCACCGCTGCGGCGCAGGTTGGTCATCAGCTCGACCAGGGCCACCATGCCGAAGCCCATGACCATCAACGCAACCAGCGCCTCGATGAGCGTCACGCCCATTGCGCGTGGCCGGCTCGTCGTCGGGTGAGTACCATGCCTTCGCATACCGACCGCCTTCAGTCCATGCTGCCCACTTCGCGCCAGCCGCCAGGCACCCTGACAAAACTGCCGATCCGGTTGCGCAGCTGATTGACGACCTTGGTGTCGTAGACGATGTCCATGGTGCCGTCGGTCTGCACGTTGCCCTCGGCCAGCACGATGCCGTTGACCAGCGAGGTCATGCCGCTGCTGTTGCTCCAGCTGACGTTGCCGCGGCTGACCAGCATGCCGCTGACCTGGAAGGGGCCGCTGAGCGTCAGGTCACCGTCCGCGATGATGACGACCGGGTCCGTCACGGCGCCGATCACTCGGTTGCTGCTGATGGTCAGCGGCCCGTCCACCCAGATGATGCGCATGCCGGCCTGGTAGGCCGCCTGCAGCGCCTCGGCGCAGTCGCCCGCGCAAGTCACCTTGCGCAGCGACGGATGGAGCACGTAGCGCGACGCCTTGGCACCCATGAACATGCGGAAGGCGTCGGCGTCGGTCTTGCTCAGTTGCGGGTCGTCCTGCACCTTGGCCTGACTGGGTGGGGTGCCCGGAACGCTCTGCAAGCGCTCATCCACCAGGCCCGACAATTTGCCCCCCGCCAGCACCAGCAGGCCGGCCGAGCCAGGATCGGTGTTGTGCAAACCGAGCCCGCCGCCACTGGCCGTGATGCTTCCCTTGGCCACCAGCGGAGCTGCGGGCGGTGAGCGCACCGCGCTGACCAGCGCCAGCAGGCCTTCCTGCATGCTGGAGGCCTGGTAGAGCGTCACGCTGTATTCAGGCAACCAGCATGGGTCGATGTTGCTGCTGGAGCAGCCGTGGGATACGACCCCGAGCAGCCCACCCTTGGTCCGTGGTTCGAGGGAGACCGCAAAACTGGGAACCAGATCGGTGCTGGCGACAGCCTTCAGCTCGGTCCGCTTGTCGTAGTCCAGGCACCGACACGACCAGCCATCGGCCTTGCGCACGCAATCAGCAGCGAACACACCGGGGGTCTGGAACGGCATGTTTTGACGCAAACCGCGGTCTTCGGGCAGAAACGTCAGATAACGGTCCACGAAACGCTTGCCGCCCGTCGATACGGGCTTGCAGTTCTCATCGATCGCGGTGCTGTTGAGCATCGCGACGGCCCATTCGATGCCGGCTTCGGACATCTCCTCCGCCATGCTGCGGCGGTAATAGCTGTTGGCGGTGCGCTGCTCCACCAGCATGCTGCGGTTGCCATACGCTGCGAGCAGCGCCATGACCAGGAACAGCATCATGACGACCACCAGCGTGGCCGCACCATGCTGGCCGCGCGCGGCGCGAAGGCTTGCGAAGGGCTTCATGCCGGGCACGCCCCCGTGACGGCGTCGGCACGCACGCGCTCGGCGCCGCTGAGCGTGCGCACGACAGCGCGGTCGTGGACAGCACGCCCGCGCAACGTGAAGTCGATGCGGCGCACCCGCTGACGCGGGCAGTTGGCGCCCGCACAATCGGTGTCACAAAACTCCGACAGCGCAATGTCCTGAGTGCTGAGTTGGTAGTCGAAGTGGATGATTTCGACCGTTGTCGGATCGGTGACTGGCTGCCAATTGCCGGTGCCGTCTGCCCTCAGGCCCAGCTTGAGGTACAAGACTTTGTTGCGCTTGTCCCAGCGCACGCCGAAATGTTCATGGGCCTGTGGCGTGTCGCTCCAGACGTAGGTGACTATCCCCACGTGTCGCGCGTAGGTGTATTCCAAGGACCGGACCTCGCTGTTGTCGACCTCCGTGATCTGCGTGAACGGGTTGGCGCTGGCAGCTTGTTCGGGCACTTCTGCAATTGATCCGATGCCGCTGGCGGGCACATAGGCCAAGTAGGTGGCGTCGCCGCGGAAGCCGGCGCGGCGCAGGTCCTGTTGCAGCAAGTCGGCCGTCACACGCAAGTCCTGCTGCACCTGCAAGTCCAGCATCAGTCGGCGGTGCTCAGTGATCTGGTTGACCGCCAACATGGATGCGCCGGCCGCCACGATGAGGCCCACCGTGATGCCCACCATGAGCTCAACGAGGCCCAGGCCACGCTGGCGCAACGAGGTCCTCATGACGCGCCTTTGCTGTCCGAGCACGCTGGGAAACCGCTTATGCTGCCATCCGGCGTGCAGGTCCGGATGCGATTGGCCGTGTTCATTTCCACGCGCAGTTGCGCGCCCGTGCGCTTGCCCTTGACGTTCACCTGGACGTCAGTGACGCTGGTGAAATAGACATTTCGCCTGAAGGTGAGCCGCTCCTTCACAGGCCCCCAGTCGGACGCCGTGGCTTCGAAGCTTACCCCGTCCGCATTCTTGATCTGGTACACCTGCAGCACGGGCACGCCCACACCCTTGCACATGGTGGCCCGCGGCAGGTAGCACTTGCAAAAGTCACTGACGTGCAGGATGTTCACCGAGGCGCAGCTCACCAGCCCCTTGGGGTCCTTCTCCAAGTGCACGGCGATGCCGTCAATCATGTTGTTGGCCTCCGACCGCGCAAAGCTGAGGATGTTGGCGACATCCAGCGCGACCGCCGCCACGCGCCGGCGCTCCAGCAGATCCAGCAGCGAAGGCGTGGCGACGGCCAGCAGCGTACCGACGATGGCCACGCTGACCATCACCTCGACGAGGCCCAGCCCGCGACGACGCGCCAGAAACTCGGGAGAAGGGTGCTGGTGCATGTGCATTCCCTCACTTGGGCCAGCAGAGCGACGAGGTGTCGGCATTGGCGGAGGACAGCGACTCGTAGCGGACCGATGCCGTGTCGACGCGGACGCGAAGCTTGGCGCACTGACTGTCGTTGGCCTGCTGGCTGTCGGAGCGGACGGTCGCCGTGACCAGATAGCCGCCCACCAGGCTCGCGGATTCGCCGAGTGCGGCGATGTCCAGCGTGTAGTGCTTGCTGATGCGCGAGGCGTCTATGCCCAAATCGCTCAGCGTGGTGGCATAGGCGGTGCGGTTGCCGCGGTATCGCTCCTGTGCCTGCACCACGGCCGTCAGCAACTTGACCGCATCCGCGCGCCGACTGCGTTGCAGGTGCGAGGTGTAGACCGGGTAGGCCACCGCCGCCAGGATGCCCACGATGACCAGCACCACCATCAGCTCGATGAGGGTGAAACCACGCGGCGTCGGGCGGACGGAAGTAGGCATGCGAGTGATTCTGCGCATCGCAAGCTCAGCACCTGTAACGGGTGTAACCGTTCGTCCGCTCAGCGTTGCCGTTGGTCGGCACCCACCATGAATGAGGGACTCAGCTGCAGCGCGGCAGCGCGCCCATCTTGGCGCCCACGGCACAGCTTCGTACGCGACCGGTGATGGCGACGACCTGCCGGATCGCCTCGCCATTGTTCAGTGCCAGCTCGATGCTGCCGGTCTGCGTGACCAGGCCTTGGTGATACTGGAACTGCAGCGTCTCCGCATTGCTGTGCAGGCGCATGGGCGTCCTGCCGCCGACCCAGACGGCCTTGATGACCGCACTGTCGGTCGATTTGCAGACGGCCCGGCCACCGGCGCAGTCGCAGCCGTCCTTGACACCGGTGTGGATGAGGTAGCACGCATTGGCCCCCTTGCCGCTGATGCGGAAGAAGACCGAATCAGACCTGCGCGCCGCCTCGCTGCGTGCGAGTCGCAGGTCACTGCCCAGCGCCTCGGCCTGCGCCCGCAGCGCCTGTGACTGTTTCAGTTGGGTCAGCGCCGGCAAGGCTTGACTGGCGAGCGTGGCGCAGATGCCCAGGCCCACGCACAGCTCGACCAGCGTGAAACCGTTGCTGTTGCGGCGGGCGGTGGTGGTGCGCTGCATGGTGCTTGCCTCGGTTCGTTGCGGATGAACGAACTCTAGGAAGCCGCCACGGCGGTGTCTTTCCCTCCAAAGGCGGGCCGGCGGGGGAGGGTGGCGGACGCCTCCCCACAATCCCCTCCAAAGGGGGATAGGGTTTGCCCGAGTCAGATCTCGCGGATCAGCTGCCGGAACTCGTCGACGTCTTCAAAGCTGCGGTAGACCGACGCGAAGCGCACATAGGCGACCTTGTCGATGCGCTTCAATTCGCGCATGACGAGTTCGCCCACGCGGGTGGACGCGATCTCCCGCGCGCCACTGGCCAGCAGCTTTTCCTCGATGCGGTTGATGGCCGCATCGATCTGCTCGACGCTAACCGGCCGTTTGCGCAGCGCCAGCTGCATGGAGGCCCGCAGCTTGGCCGGGTCGAAGTCTGCACGGCGCCCGTCCTTCTTGACGACGGAGGGCAGGGCGATGTCGGCCCGCTCGTAGGTCGTGAAGCGCTTGTCGCAGGACAGGCAGCGGCGCCGGCGCCGGACGACGTCGCCCTCGTCCGACTCCCGGGTCTCGGCGACCTGGGTTTCGCTGTGAGAGCAAAACGGACAGCGCACGGCGGTGGCTTAGCCGCGGTAAACCGGGAAAGCGGCCGTCAGCGCAGCGACCTTGGCGCGCACTGCGGCCAGGTTGGCCTCGTCGTGCGGCTTGTCCAGCACGTCGGCGATCAGGTGAGCGGTCTGGCGGACCTGCTCCTCCTTGAAGCCGCGCGTGGTCATCGCCGGGGTGCCCAGGCGGATGCCGCTGGTCACCATGGGCTTCTGCGGGTCGTTGGGGATGCCGTTTTTGTTGCAGGTCATGTGGGCGGCGCCCAGGATGGCCTCGGCCTCCTTGCCCGTCAGGTTCTTGGGACGCAGGTCCACCAGCATCACGTGGCTTTCAGTGCCGCCGGAGACGATGCGCAGGCCGCGCTCCATCAGCGTGTTGGCCAGCACCTTGGCGTTCTTGACGACTTGTTCCTGGTAGGCCTTGAACTCGGGCGTCAGCGCCTCCTTGAAGGCCACGGCCTTGCCGGCGATGACGTGCATCAGCGGGCCGCCCTGGATGCCGGGGAAGATGGCCGAGTTGATCTTCTTGGCCATGTCTTCGTTGTTCGTCAGGATGATGCCGCCGCGCGGGCCGCGCAGGCTCTTGTGCGTGGTGGACGTGACGACGTCGGCATGCGGCAGCGGATTGGGGTAGACGCCCGCGGCGATCAGGCCGGCGTAGTGGGCCATGTCCACCATGAAATAGGCGCCGATTTCTTTGGCGATCTTGCCAAAGCGCTCGAAGTCGATGCGCAGCGAGTAAGCGGACGCGCCGGCGATGATGAGCTTGGGCTTCTTCTCGCGCGCCAGGGCTTCCATCGCGTCGTAGTCGATCTCTTCTTTGGCGTTCAGGCCGTAGGAGATCACGTTGAACCACTTGCCGCTCATGTTCAGCGGCATGCCGTGGGTCAGGTGACCACCTTCAGCCAGGCTCATGCCCATGATGGTGTCGCCCGGCTGCAGCAGCGCGAAGAACACGCCCTGGTTCGCCTGCGAGCCACTATTGGGCTGCACGTTGGCGTACTCGGCACCGAACAGCTGCTTCAGGCGGTCGATGGCCAGTTGCTCGACCACGTCCACGTACTCGCAACCGCCGTAGTAGCGCTTGCCCGGGTAGCCCTCGGCGTACTTGTTGGTCAGCTGGCTGCCCTGGGCCTGCATGACGGCCGGCGAGGTGTAGTTCTCGCTGGCGATCAGCTCAATGTGATCTTCCTGGCGCCGGTTCTCGTTCTGGACGGCCGTCCAGAGCTCGGGGTCAACCAGGGCAAGGGTGGATGTGTTGCGGTCAAACATAGCTGGTAGTTCCGAAGGTCAGGCGGTGAATCCCGGCGCTCGACGAGCGTGCGTGCGGTCCGGGCTGCCCAGGCGAACGGCTGAAAACGGCTCTGACAACCGCCTCACGCTCCCCGGTGGTGGCCCACCTCGGGTCAGCTCGTGACCCTGATCGCCAGTCGCGTGAACCGTCAGTGTAGTTCAGTGCAGCAGCGCCACCTGCTCGCCATCGCCTCCGGCGGGCGCCGACGCGGCTTCGCGCAGCGGCGCCGGGCGGACGACGGCAGCGGCATTGACGGGCACGCTGCGGCCGGCGGCGACGGACTTCAGCAAATCGTGTTCGCCCAGCACGCGGCCCGCGTAGCCGGCGTCGTCGGCCAGGTTGGCCGCGCCGACGTAGTAGCGCAAGCCTTCTTCCAGGCCGCCGGCACGCTGTATGCATTCCTTGAGCACCTGCACCCCGACGCGCAGGTTGGCGACCGGGTCGAAGGCCGCATGCGTGCCGCCGAAGGCCTCGTATTTGTCGTCGTGCAACCGCGTCATGACCTGCATCAGACCTTGCGCGCCGACGGCACTCTGGGCGAACGGGTTGAACCCTGACTCGATGGCCATGATGGCCAGGATCAACGTGGGCTCGACCTTGGCGCGCTGGCCGACGGCCCAGGCTTCCTGCACCAGCCGGCTGACCGGCTCGGGTGCGACGCGGTAGCGGCGCGCCAGCCAGTGCGCGACCGCCGCCTGCTGGCGGCTCAGCGCGCGTGGATCGGCTGCGGTGGCGCGTGCGACTGCGCCCGGCTCGGCCGACGCCAGCAGGATGTTGCCCTCGGCCTCTGCGCGGGCCTCCTGGCGGGCGTTCAGCCAGCCCAGCGTGGCGGATTCGAGCTTCTCGCGCAGGCTGGCCTGACTCGCGAACATCAGCACGACTGCCACCACGGCCAGGCCCACCAGGGCCAGCGTGTTGTGACTGACCACTAGCAGGCCGTTGCCGATGTCCCGAACGAACAGCGACGCGGCGTCGCGTGCATGGCGAGCAACGGTGATGAGGTCTTGACGTGTCGTCATGCGACTCCTTGTGTCGCGGCCATTCACAGGCAGCCAGGTTGGCGGTCTGGGCGCAGCGACGGTGATAAGTTCCGGCCTTTCAGAAGGGAGTGCAGCGCCTTGGCGCCCGGCAGCCCCGGCCGGCCGGGCTTCAGTAAAAACCCGTAGGCGGCGCATTTTACGAAGTGAAGATAACCCGTCAAGGCTGTTCGGGATCTTCAAAACTACTTTTGGTTATGAAATACAGTGACCTGCGGGACTTCATGGACGGGCTGGAGCGCTTGGGCGAGCTCAAGCGCGTGCGTGAACACGTCTCGCCCGTGTTGGAAATGACGGCGCTCAGCGACCGCGTGCTGCGGGCCGGCGGGCCGGCCCTGCTGTTTGAGTCGCCGACCGGGTTTTCCACCCCGGCCCTGACCAATCTTTTCGGAACGACGCGACGCGTCGCACTCGGCATGGGCGCTGAGTCTCTGGCCGATTTGCGGGATGTTGGCCGGGTGTTGGCCAGCCTCAAGGAGCCCGAACCACCCAAGGGCCTGAAGGACGCCGGAAAGCTGGTGCAAATGGCCAAGGCGTTGTGGGACATGAAGCCCGCCGTGCAGCGCCACGCGGCCTGCCAGGAGGAGGTCTTCGAGGGGGGCGACATCGACCTCGGTCGGCTGCCCATCCAGACCTGTTGGCCCGACGACGCCGCCCCCCTGATCACCTGGGGTCTGGTCATCACGCGGGGACCCATGCGGACCCGCCAGAACCTGGGCATCTACCGCCAGCAGCTCATCGGCCCCCGCCAGGTCATCATGCGTTGGCTCGCGCACCGGGGGGGGGCACTGGACTTCCGTGATTTCGCGCTGGCCCATCCCGGCCAGCCCTTCCCGATCGCCGTCGCGTTGGGGGCCGACCCGGCCACCATCCTGGGGGCGGTCACGCCGGTGCCGGACAGCCTGTCCGAATACCAGTTCGCCGGCCTGCTGCGCGGCTCGCGCACGCAACTCGTGAACACGGCGGTGGGTGGCGAGCGGCCGCTGCAGGCGCCGGCGTCGGCCGAGATCGTGCTGGAGGGCCACATTCCGCCGGCGGCACCCGGCTTTGTCGGCGTTAGCGAGCGCGGCGTGCCGCTGAAGGAGAAGGGCGGCTACCTGCATGCGCTGGAGGGCCCGTTTGGCGACCACACCGGCTACTACAACGAGCAGGACTGGTTCCCGGTGCTCGAGATCAATCGCCTGACGCAGCGGCGCAACCCTATCTACCACTCCACCTACACCGGCAAACCGCCCGACGAGCCCGCCATTCTGGGCGTCGCGCTCAACGAGGTCTTCGTGCCCATCCTGCAGAAGCAATTTCCGGAGATCGTCGACTTCTACCTGCCACCCGAGGGCTGCAGCTACCGCATGGCGGTCGTCTCCATCAAGAAGGCCTACCCCGGCCATGCCAAGCGGCTGATGTTCGGCATCTGGAGCTTTTTGCGCCAATTCATGTACACCAAGTTCATCGTCGTTGTGGACGACGACATCGACACGCGCAACTGGCAGGAGGTGATCTGGGCCATCACCACGCGCATGGATCCGGTGCGCGACACCACGCTGGTCGACAACACGCCCATCGACTACCTGGACTTCGCCTCGCCGGTCAGCGGCCTGGGGGGCAAGATGGGGCTGGACGCCACCAACAAATGGCCTGGCGAGACCGACCGCGAATGGGGGCGCAGCATCCGCCTGCCGCCCGAGGTCACGAAACGGGCCGAGGCGCTATTCGGACAACTCTTGTTGAAGCTCTGAGGCCGCTCGCCTAAGGTTGGTGGGCCTTTTCAGGCAAATCCTCTGGCGCAATCTTTGCGCGCCAGGAGCCCAGTGGCAGATAGCCGCTGAGCCCCACGGTGGCCTCGCCACCGACCCCGCCCGGCCCTCCAGCCCGGCGGGGTTTCTCATTTGGGGCCGCGCTTAGCGGCCACTCCACCAGGCCAGGGTTTCGTAGACCACGTAGCGCACCCGGGCAAAGCCGCTGGCCGATGGACACCAGTCGGCAAAGCTGGTCAACGCATCGTCGCGCAGACCGACGGGCGCCGGCACGATGCGCAGACCCAGCGGCATGGCCTGGGCTTCAAAGGCGCGCAGCGCGCGTCGCATGTGGGCGTCGTGCGTGACCAGCAGCACCTGCCTGACACCGGCCTGCGCCAGCAGCGGCAGCGTGTTGGCGGCGTTCTCGCGCGTGTCGCGCGAGCGGTCTTCTGCCCAGCGCAGCGGCAGGCGGTAGTCCTCGGCGGCCACGCGCGCGGCCACGCTCGCTTCCGGCTGGCGCAAGTCCGGCGCGGCCCAGCCGATGCCGCCCGAAAAGCCCAGCGGCCAGCCGGTGCGGCGGGCCAGCCAGACGCCGTAAGCCAGCCGCTCGGCAGTCACCTCCTTGAGCGCGGCCCGGCCGTACTCGGGCGCGTGGCCACGCACGCCTCCGCCCAGCACCAGCACGGCGCCGTCCGGGCTGCCACGCAGCGCAGCGAGGTGCGCGGCGCTCAGCGCCTCGGGCTGGCCTAGCGCGCGGCTGAGCAACTCGCCAGCCGCCTCGGTCGCCGAGAACCACACCAGCGCCAGCGCGAGGCCCAGTATCCAGCCGCCGCCGCGGCGCTGGTGCCGCAGCCGCCAGCCACCCCAGGCGGCCATAAACAGCCAGGGCGCGGGCGGCATCGCGACGGCCAGCAGCAGGGACTTGAAGATGGTGTAGTCGAAGGTGAGGCTCACGCCCGGCATCATCGCTGACATCAATAATGCGCCGCCGTGATGACCGTCCCTCGCTCCCCCATTCGCCTGACCCTGTGGGCCGTGGTCGCGCTGTCGGCGCTGTTCGCGCTGCTGCTGATGACGGTCACGCTGGCGCTGCCCGGCTGGGCCTCAGGCCGTGGCGCGGCTCTGGCCAGCCAGGCGCTGGGGCGGCCGGTCAGCATCGCCCGCGTGCAAGTCCAGCCCTGGCGACTGGCCGTGGTTGTGGAAGGCTTGGCTATCGCCGGCAGCGACGCCGCGGCACCGCCGCAACTGACGCTGGCGCGGCTGGACGCGGCGCTGTCGCTGCGGTCGCTGTTGCGCGGCCATGTGGTCTTGGAATCGCTGCAGCTGGTGCAGCCAGAGCTGCGCGTGGCGCGGCTGGCCGAGGGGCGCTACGACGTGGACGATCTGATCCGGCGCCTCACGGCCCAGCCCGCCGGCGCTGACCAGCCCGCCATGCCGTTCGCGGTCTACAACATCGAACTCCGTGAGGGCCGCGTGCTGTTCGACGATAGCCCCGTGCAGCGCCGGCACGTGCTGGACGGCCTGCGGCTGGCGCTGCCCTTTGTGTCGACCATCGCCACCGACGTGGCCGTCACGGTTCAGCCGCATCTCAGCGGCCGGCTGGACGGCGTGGCCTTCGACAGCCGGGCCGAAGCGCTGCCGTTTGCCGAAGAGGCCAGCGCGCGGCTGTCGCTGCGGCTGGCCGGGCTGGACCTTGCGCCGCTGGCTGCCTATCTGCCCGCCGCGCTGCCGCTGCGGCTGCGCGCCGGGCATCTGGATGCGGACCTGGCGCTGGACTTCGCCGAGCGCAGGCGCCAGCCGCCGGTCGTCAAGCTCAGCGGCGCGCTCCGGCTGCTGGATTTGTTGCTGACGCGACCCGATGGCGCGCCGCTGCTGACTCTGAAGTCGCTGGAGCTGCCGCTGACCGACGTGCAGCCGCTGCGCCGCCAACTGGCCCTGGGCCTGGTGCGGCTGGACACGCTGGACTGGCGCGCCGCGCCGTTGCCGCCAGCGCGGGGCGGTGCTGCCGTCAGCCCACCATGGCAGTTGCGCATTGCCGGGCTGGAGCTCCGCGACGGGCAGGTCAGCGCCGCCGGCGTGCTGCTGCAGGACGTCCAGCTCAAGCTGGGCGCCGCCGCCTGGCCGCTGCAGCAGCCGGTGCAGCTGGACGCCGGCCTGCGCCTGGACGCCGCCACGCTGGCCGCGCAGGTGCGCCTGGCGCCCGAGCGCCTGCAGGTCGAGGCCAGGCTGGCCGGCCTGGCGCTGGCGCCGCTGGCACCATGGCTGCCATTGCCGGTCACGGCGCGGCTGACCGGCGTGCTGTCGGGCCAGACCGCGCTGAGCGTCGATCAGCCGCTGGCCGAAGGCGCAGCCGACCGCGCCCGACTCGTGCTGCGCGAACTGCAGCTGGACGATGCGCGGCTGAGCCTGTCCGGCCAGCCGCTGCTGTCGCTGGCCCAGGTCCGGCTGGAGCAGGCCGAGATCGACGTCGCGAAGCGCCAGCTGCGCATGGGCCAGCTGCAACTGGACGCGCCGCGCGCCCAGCTGGCCCGCGATGCGGCCGGGCGGCTGAACCTCGCGGCGCTGCTGCCGCAGCCCGAGGCCACGACAAAGGGGCGGGGGCCTGGCTGGACCCTGCAACTGGCTGGGCTGGCGGTCGAGCGTGGCGGCCTGCACTGGCACGATGCGGCCGTTGCTGCCGGCCTCACACCCGTTGCGCTGGCCTTGGAGCCGCTGCGGCTGCAGGCGGGCCCGCTGGCCTGGCCCGCCGCGACACCGGTGGCCACGCAGCTGAGCGGGCGGCTGGCGGCGCTGGGGCCGAATGATCGGCCGCTGCTGGCCAGCGGTGGCGACCTGCACTGGCAGGGCCGCGTGGGCCTGGTGCCCTGGACGGCCAGCGGTGAGCTGCAGACCTCGGGCCTGCCACTGCACCTGCTGGGCGCCTACCTGGACCCGGCCTGGGGCCTGCACCTGCAGCGTGCCGAGCTGGGCCTCAAGACCACGCTGAGTGCGGCCCAGCAGCCCGACGGTGCCTGGCTGGCGAGCGTGGCGGGCGACCTGCGGCTGGGGCCGCTGTCACTGATGCAGACCCGGCTGGTCGATGGCCAGCGCGTCATCGGCGAAGACCTGCTGAGCTGGCAGGCGCTGCAGCTGGAGGGCCTGCGACTGGCGCTGGCGCCGGGCGCGCCGCCCCGGCTGAGCGTGCGAGAAGCCCAGCTGGACGACGCCTACGCCCGCCTGATCGTCGACGAGCAGGGGCGCTTCAACCTGCGCGACATCCGCCCGGCCGAGGCGGCATCGGCCCCGGCGCCGGCCGCTCCGCCACCCGAGATCGCCGTGGACAAACTGCGCTTGAACAGGGGGCTGGTGGACTTCAGCGACCGCTTCGTGCGGCCCAATTACAGCACCCGACTGAGCGAACTGCAGGGCTCGCTTGGCGCGTTCTCGTCCAGCAGCGCGCAGATGGCTCCGCTGACGCTGCGCGGCAAGATCGCGGGCACCGGCCTGCTGGAGATCAACGGTCAGCTCAAGCCCGGCACGCCGCTGGCCATGGACGTGCAGGCCGATGCCAGCGACATCGAGCTGGCGCCGCTGTCCGCCTACGCCGGCAAGTACGCCGGTTACGCGATCGAGCGCGGCAAGCTATCGGCCCGGCTGCACTACCAGATCGAGCCCGGCGGGCGGCTGTCGGCCAGCAACCAGATCATCCTGAATCAGCTCACGCTGGGTGAACGCGTCGAGAGTGCGGATGCGACCGCGCTGCCCATTCGGCTGGCCGTCGCGCTGCTCAGGGACCGCGACGGCGTCATCGACGTCAACCTGCCCGTCAGCGGCTCGCTGAACGATCCCGAGTTCAGCGTCGGCGGTCTGGTGTGGAAGCTGGTGCTCAAGCTGGTCGGCAAGGCGCTGACCTCGCCGTTCGCGTTGTTCAGTGGCAGCGACGAGCCCGATGCCGCGCTGATTGCCTTCGCGCCGGGCAGTGCCGAGCTGGCGGGCACGGACAAACTCGACCGCATCGCGCAGTTGCTGGCCGACAAGCCCGGCGTGCAGCTCACGCTGACCGGTTGGGTCGACCCGGTGGCCGAGACGGTGGCGCTGCGCGAGCTGCAGCTGCAGGCCGCGCTCCAGGCTGAGCTGAAGACCGCGCCGACGCCCGAGGCCGCCCTCCTGCGTCTATACCAGGCCAGCAAGCTGCCCAACAAGCCGCGCAACCTGCTGGGCCTGGCCAAGGACTTGCCGCCTGAGCAGATGCGCGGCCTGCTCATGGGCAGCTACCCGGTTGACGACGAAACCCTGCGCCAGCTGGCCCTGGCGCGCGCGGTGGCCGTGCGCGATGCACTGCTGGCCCGTGGCGCGCCCAATGCGCGCGTCTTCGTGGCCGCGCCTAAGCTCTGTGACGGCGCTTGCGAGAGCGGCTGGCAACCCCATGTCGAGATGTCTCTTCATACCCCCTGAAAGCCCACCCATGACTGCTACGACTCTTGAACGCATCACCCTGGCCGGCGGCTGCTTTTGGTGCCTGGAGGCCGTCTACGAGCGGGTGCGGGGCGTGCACCGCGTCGAGAGCGGCTACAGCAATGGCCACGCTGCACAGCCCAACTACGAGCAAGTCTGCAGCGGCAGCACCGGCCATGCCGAGGTGGTGCGGCTGGACTTCGACCCGGCCGAGGTCTCGCTGCGCGAGCTGCTGGAGGTCTTCTTCACCATCCACGACCCGACCACGCTGAACCGCCAGGGCGCCGACGTCGGCACGCAGTACCGCTCTGGCATCTACTGGCACAACGAGGCGCAGCGGCAACTGGCCGCCGAGGTAATCCAGCAGGTCAACGAGCACCACGACGGCCGCGTCGTCACCGAGCTGCAGCCCGAGACCAACTACCACCCGGCCGAGCCCTATCACCAGCACTACTACGCCCGCAACCCGGACCAGGGTTACTGCGCCTTCGTCGTGGCGGCCAAGGTGGACAAGTTCCTGTCCACCTTCAAGCGCCTGGTCAAGTGATGCTTGCCTGGAGCGGGCTGCGCCACCGCTATGCCGGAGGCGCCGAGATCACCTATGCCGACTTCACGCTGCGGCCCGGCCGCCACCTGTTGCTGCGCGGCGCGTCGGGCTCGGGCAAGTCCACGCTGCTGGCGCTGCTGGCCGGGCTGCTGCGCGTGCAGCAGGGGGTGTTGGAGGTGGCGGGCACGGACCTGACGGCCCTGGGCCCGCGCGCGCTGGACGCCTGGCGCGGCGCGACGCTGGGCTTCGTGCCGCAGCGCCTGCACCTCAGCGATGCGCTGACTGTGGCTGGCAATCTGGCGCTGCCGGCGCTCGCCGTGGGGCAGGGCGAGGACAGAGCACGCGCCGCCGAGCTGCTGGCGGCGCTGGGCATCACCGCGCTGTCCGGGCGGCGGCCCCACCAGCTCAGCGTGGGCCAGGCCCAGCGCGTGGCGCTGGCGCGCGCGCTGATGCGCCGGCCGCGCCTGCTGCTGGCCGACGAGCCCAGCGCCAGTCTCGACGACGAGCACACGCTGCAGATGCTGGCGCTGCTGCTGGATGCGGCCGAGCGCGAGGGGTGCACGCTGGTCATCGCCAGCCATGACGCGCGCGTGGTCGAGGCACTGAGCGGCCGGGACGACGTGGCCGAGGTGCTGCTGTGATCCGGCTGGCCTGGCGCTATCTGTGGTCCAACCCGCTGACGACGGCGCTCAACCTGCTGCTGCTGACGCTGGGGCTGGCGGCCGTGACCTTCGTGCTGCGCGCCAGCGCCCAGGTGGAGGCGGGGCTCAAGCGCGACCTCGCCGGCATCGACCTGGTCGTGGGCGCCAAGGGCAGCCCCATGCAGATCATGCTGGCCGGCGTCTTCCACCTCGATGCGCCCACCGGCAACATCCCCATGGCCACGCTGGATCTGCTGCAACGGCAGCCGCTGGTGGCGCAGGCCGTGCCGCTGTCGCTGGGCGACTCGTTCCGCGGCCATCGCATCGTCGGCACCACCCCGGCCTACCTGGACCTCTACGGCGCCAAGCTGGGGCAGGGCGCCTTGTGGACCCGGCCCATGCAGGCCGTGCTGGGGGCGGAGGTCGCGCAGGCCACGGGTTTGAAGATTGGCGACCGCTTCGCAGGCAGCCATGGCCTCGCCGACGGCGGCGGCGCGCACGGCGAGCACCAGTTCGAGGTCGTCGGCGTGCTGGCGACCTCCGGCAGCGTGCTGGATCGCCTGGTGCTGACCGACCTGGCCTCGGTCTGGGAGGTGCACGAAGAACACCACGCCGACGCAGCCGACGCGCATCACGACGACGACAAGCGTGAGACCACGCTGGTGCTGGTGCGCTACCGCAGTCCGCTGGCGGCGGCGCTGCTGCCGCGCTGGGTCAATGCGCAGCCCGGCCTGCAGTCGGCCGCGCCCGCGCTGGAGACCGCACGGCTGATGCGGCTGGTGGGAGCGGGCACCGAGGTGTTGCGCGGCTTCGGCATCGTGCTGCTGTTGGCCGCGGGGCTGTCGGTCTGGGTGGCGCTGCTGCACGCGGTGAGCGCCCGCCAGGCCGACCTGGCCATGCTGCGCATGCTGGGCGCGCCGGCCCATCGCGTGGCCGCGCTGATCGCGCTGGAAGCCCTGCTGCTGGCCGGCCTGGCCACGCTTCTCGGGCTCGCGGCCGGCCATGGGCTCGTGGCCTTGCTGGAGCGCCTGCTGGCCGAGCGGCAGTCGCTGCGACTCGCGCCGCTGGGCTTGGGCGAGGCGGAATGGTGGGTGCCGCTGCTGGCCTGCGGCACGGCGCTGCTGGCCGCCGCTTGGCCGGCCTGGCGCGCCTACCGGCTGGACGTGACGACGCTGCTGCAGGCACCGCGCTGAGCGAGGACAATCGCGGCCATGAAGTTCAAACCCGTCCTCGCCCTTTGCCTGACCGCGGCGGCCGCCATCGCCCAGGTTCCGCCGCCCATAGGCCAGGGCCCCGGCTATCACGACCCGCGCAGCCCCTTCAAGCCACTGGAGGAGCGCGCCGACATCCTGTCCTGGAAACTGCTGTCCCAGGTCACGGCCAAGGCCGACAAGCAGAAGCTGGTTCCCAGCTTCCCGGCCGCCGTGCAGGCGCTGGACCGCAAGACCGTCAAGGTGCAGGGCTTCATGATGCCGCTGGAGGCGGGCGACAAACAGCAGCATTTCCTGCTGTCGTCGGTGCCCACGACCTGCTCCTTTTGCGTGCCCGCGGGCCCCGAGGGGCTGGTGGAGGTGCGCACCACCAAGCCCGTGCGCTACACGCTGGAGCCGGTCATCGTGCAAGGCCAACTGGCCGTGCTGACGGACGATCCCTACGGCCTGTACTACCGCGTTGTCGACGCCGTGGCAGTCGACTGATCAGGGCGCAAGCCGCTCGCGCCGCCAGGCATCGCCATCGAGCGTGAACACCAGCCGATCGTGCAGCCGCGAGCGGCGGCCCTGCCAGAACTCGTAGCGATCGGGCACCAACCGGTAACCACCCCAGTGCGGCGGGCGGTCCGGGTTCAGGCCATGTTGCGCGGCCGCCTTGGCTGCGTTGGCCACCAGCACCGCGCGCGAACTGATCACCTGGCTCTGCGGCGACGCCCAGGCGCCCAGCCGCGAGTCCAGCGGCCGGCTCTTGAAGTATTCGTCGGACTCCTGCGCCGAGGTCTTCTCGACGCGGCCCTCGATGCGCACCACGCGCTCCATCTCCACCCAGTGGAACTGCAGCGCGGCGAAGGGCAGGTGGGCCAACTCGCGGCCTTTGCGGCTGTTGTAGTTCGTGAACCAGACGAAGCCGCGCTCGTCGCAGCCCTTGAGCAG
This sequence comes from Roseateles sp., assembly GCA_046294815.1. Taxonomy (GTDB): domain Bacteria; phylum Pseudomonadota; class Gammaproteobacteria; order Burkholderiales; family Burkholderiaceae_C; genus Pelomonas. The sequence goes on from JBKBOJ010000004.1 coordinate 51,684, forward strand.
CACGACGCGCGTGGACGGCCGGCCGTTCTCGCCGACGGTGGCCAGCGTCATCGCGGTGGGCTCGGACACGTCGTGCGCGATGGCCTCGTCCAGCCAGCGGTTGAACAGCGCCAGGGGACCGTCGGTGGCCTGCGCCTCGTCCAGTTCCCCAAGTTCGTAGCTCTTTCGGAAATCACTCAGCTTGCTCATGCCCTCAAGTATGCAGACCTTCCCTTAAGTAGACGCCCCAGTTTCAACCCCAGGGGCACTGGGCATGCTTGTGGCACCGCAGCAAAAGTTGAACAGGCCCCAGACATGATGAAGCGACGCCCCGCCGTCGTGGTGCTGGCCGCAGGTCGCGGCACGCGGTTTCGAGGGCCGGGCCACAAGCTGGAACAGCGGCTGGACGAGTCTCCCGGTGCCGACACCGTGCTGGCACGCACGATCAGGCAGGCCATTGCGACGCGCCTGCCGGTGGTCGTCGTGACCACGCCCGCGCTGACGGCCGCGGTGCACAAGCTGGTCGCCGCGCGCGACGTGGTCACGCTGCCCGAGCGCGACGAGCAGGGCCGGCCGCTGCCCACCGGCATGGGGCATTCCATCGCCGCGGGCGTCAGCGCCATGGGCGATGCCGACGGCTGGCTCATCCTGCCGGCGGACATGCCGCTGCTGCAGCCGTCCACCATCCTGGCCGTCGCCGAGGGACTGGAGCACTACCCGGTCTGCTATGCCCAGTACCGCGGCATGCAGGGCCACCCGGTGGGTTTCGGCACCGAGCTGTACTCGGAGCTCATGGCCTTGCAGGGCGACGAGGGCGCACGGCGCATCGTCGCGCGCTATGCGGGCCAGCCCATCCAGGTCGACGACCCCGGCGTGCACATCGACATCGACACGGTGGACGACCTGGCGCGCGTGCGCGGCTGACGCGGCCGCGTGGAGCCTGTCGGGCTTTGGGGCAGCAGCGCGCCGCCCCAACGCCCGACAGGCGCCTAGAAGGGCAAGGGGGCGCACAAGCCATGCCGCGCCGCCAATCGCGCCTGGCGCTCCAGTTCCAGATCACGGATGCCGTGCTCGCGCAGCCCCTGGACAGTGCACAGCAGATAGTCCAGCGTCGTGCCGTAACGACCGCGGGCATGCCGGAAGATGTGCAGCAACTCGTGCTCGTGCAGCGGGCCGGTCCAATTGGGGCTCTGGCGCGACAACGTGAAGGCCAGCGCGCGCACCCGGCCAGCCGGCGTGTCGCAGTGCAGCCAGCGCGGCTCGTACACGCCGTTGGGCATCTCGCGCACCCACAGCCGTTCCAGCACCGTCTCGACGCTCGGCTTTGGAATGCGGTAGACCAGGCCGCGGCAGCTGCCACCCGAGACCAGCGCCAGCACCAGGCCGGGTTGCTGCGGCGAGCCGCGGTTCACCCGCGAGCTCATGCGCAGCACGCGGTGGAAGCCCAGCACCCGGGCCGGCAAAGCCTGCGCATACTCGAACTCCGGCCGCCAGATCAGTGAACCGTAGGCGAACAGCAGCAGGTCGTCGCTGCCGTTCCGCCATTCGGCCAGCGTGCGCTGCAGCAGGCGGGCGCTGCGGGTCGGACCGTGCGGAATGTGGATTGCCTGTGACGCCATGGCCGCGATGTTGGCATGCTGGTACCCAGGTCGTAACCCGCACAGGTGCGCGGGCAAGTAATATGGTTACTTAAATTCTCAAGGTCCGGTTACAAAAGCGGCACCCACGGAGACGTCCCAGATGAATTCCACCCTGAACGAAGTCACCCAGCGCATCCGCGAGCGCAGCGCCAAGCTGCGCGGTGACTACCTGGCCCGCATCGCGCAGCTGGGCAAGCGCCAGCGCGGTGTCGAGCGCATGGGCTGCGCCAACGTGGCCCATGCCGTCGCGGCGCTGCCGGCCAATGACAAGCTGCGCATCGTGGCCGAGAAGGCGCCGAACCTCGGCGTCGTCACGGCCTACAACGACATGCTCTCGGCCCACCAGCCCTACGAGGGCTATCCCGCACTGATCCGCGCGGAGGCGGCCCGCCTGGGCGCCACGGTGCAGGTGGCCGGCGGTGTGCCGGCCATGTGCGACGGCGTCACGCAAGGCCTGCCGGGCATGGAGCTGAGCCTTTTCTCGCGCGACACCATCGCGATGTCCACCGCCGTGGCGCTGACGCATGACGTGTTCGATGCCGCGCTGCTGTTGGGCATCTGCGACAAGATCGTGCCGGGCCTGCTGATCGGCGCACTGCATTTCGGGCATCTGCCTTGCGTGTTCGTGCCGGCCGGCCCAATGAGCTCGGGCATTTCCAACAGCGAGAAGGCCAAGGTGCGCGAGCTGTACGCCCAGGGCAAGGTGGGCCGCGACGAGCTGCTCAAGAGCGAGTCCGCCGCCTACCACAGCGCCGGCACCTGCACCTTCTATGGCACGGCCAACAGCAACCAGATGCTGCTGGAGGCCATGGGCCTGCACGTGCCGGGCAGCGCCTTCGTCCATCCGCACGACGAGTTGCGCACCGCGCTGACGCGCGAGGCGGTGGCGACGGCGCTGCGGATCAGCGGCCGCATGCCCGGACAGGCCGCCAAGCCCATCGGCCACGTCGTGGACGAGCGCTGCATCGTCAACGCCATGGTCGCGCTGCTGGCCACCGGCGGCTCCACCAACCACCTGATCCACTGGGTCGCCGTCGCGCGTTCGGCCGGCATCCTGATCGACTGGACCGACTTCTCCGACCTCTCGGCCGTGGTGCCACTGCTGGCCCGCGTCTACCCCAACGGCAGCGCCGACGTGAACCAGTTCCAGGCCGCTGGCGGCCCGGGCTTCGTCATCCGCGAACTGCTGGACGCCGGGCTCATGCACGAGGACGTCATCAACGTGGGTGGCGACAGTCTGCGCTCTTACGCCTTCGTGCCGCGGGCGGTGGGGCAGGGCGGCGAAGTCGTGCGCGAGCCCGTGCCTTTGGCCAGCGGCGACGAGAGCGTCCTGCGCACCGCCGCCGCACCTTTCAGCGCCACAGGTGGCCTGAAGCTGCTGACCGGCAACCTGGGCCGCGCGGTCATCAAATCCTCCGCCGTGCCGGAGGACCGCCACACCATCGAGGCGCCTTGCCGCATCTTCACGACCCAGGAGGCCATGCTGGCCGCGTTCAAGAACGGTGAACTGGAGAAGGATGTGGTGGTCGTCGTGCGCTTTCAGGGCCCGCACGCCAACGGCATGCCGGAGTTGCACAAGCTCACGCCGCCGCTGGCCGTGCTGCAAGGCAAGGGCTTCCGCGTGGCCCTCGTCACCGACGGCCGCATGAGCGGCGCTTCGGGCAAGGTGCCAGCAGCCATCCACGTCAGCCCCGAGGCGCTGGCCGGCGGCCCACTGGCCAAGCTGCGCGACGGCGACGTGGTGCGCGTCTGCGCCGTCAACGGCGTGCTGACGGCCCTGGTCGATGAGGCCGAATGGGCGGCGCGTGAGAACGCCAAGCTCGACCCGGCGGAGGCCGACGTCAACGCCCATGGTCTGGGCCGCGAACTCTTCGCGGGTCTGCGACGCAACGTGCTGAGCGCCGAAGAGGGCGCCATCACCTGGCTGTGAGAATTAGCTGATGCTTGAAACCCTGAGCCTGGCCAGCCACGGCCCCGTCATTCCCGTCATCGTCATCCAGCGCCTGGAGGATGCCGTTCCCCTTGCCGAGGCGCTGGTGGCCGGAGGCGTCAAGGTGCTGGAGGTGACGCTGCGCACCCCCGTCGCGCTGCAGGCCATGGAGGCCATGGCCAAGGTGCCGGGCGCCATCGTTGGCGCCGGCACGTTGCGCACGCCGCAGGATGTCAGCAACGCAAAGAACGCCGGCTGCCAGTTCGGCGTCAGTCCCGGCTACACCGACGCGTTGGCTGCTGCCTGCAAGGCCGAGGGTCTGCCGTTGCTGCCGGGGGTGTCGACGGCGTCCGAAGTGATGCAGGCCAACGCGGCCGGCTTTCACTTCCTGAAGCTGTTTCCCGCGACAGCGGTGGGCGGCGTGAACCTGCTAAAGGCACTGGCCGGTCCCTTCCCGGACGTGGCCTTCTGCCCCACCGGTGGCATCTCGCTGCAGACCGCGCCGGACTTCCTGAAGCTGCCCAACGTCAAGGTGTGCGGCGGCTCCTGGCTGACGCCACAGGACGCGGTGGACGCCAAGGACTGGGCGCGCATCACCCGGCTCGCCGCCGAGGCCTCAGCGCTGCGCTAGGAGCCTGTCGGGCTTTGGGTCGGGAGCGCGCCGGGGAGAGTTGCGGGGCAACGCCGCATCGCCCCGCAAATCGGCCCGGCCCAACGCGCTTTCGCCCCAAAGCCCGACTGGCTTCTAGGTCGAACAACAGTCCAGCGCTGACGACGTGACCTGGATTCAGGCCGCCAAGCGCTGCTGCGGTTCATGTCGGCGGCTGGCCGCGGTGTCCAGCCTGAGTTGGTCCAGCACCGGGCCCTGCCAGGGCAACAGGTAGACCAGGGTGGCCAGCGATGCCTTGCGCCGCGACGACAGCAGCGGCCGCCCCAGTTCGTCCAGCAGCAGCACGTTGGAGCGCACGTTGAGCGGGTCTGCCTGCACGACCGTGCCCTGGCCGATCTGCACCCAATCCCACTCCACCCAGGCTTTGCTGTCGGCATGACGGCGCTCCCAGCGCGTGCTGCCGCTGACCGGGCGGTCGCCGGCACGCGGCGGGTTCACGCAGGTCCGGGCGTGACGAACATCCTGCGCGGCGCTGTCCAGCGCAGCAATGGGCCAGCAGACGCTGCCCTCGGGCAGCCGGATCAAGGTTGACATGGACAACACCTCGCGGTCGTGTGATTCGAACGAGGCTGCAGTCTCCAAGTGTCAATGCCCGCGGACAAGCTGGCAGACTTGGCAGGTATGGGCAATGCCGGGTTGGACTATCAGCAGCTGATCGATGTCGGGTTGAGCGAGGACTTCGCCAGCTTCGAGCGTCGGCTGGTCGCGGCGGCGGAGGCGATGGGGTTTCCCATCATCACAGGCCTGCTGATGCAGGGGCGGCTGCACGACAGCAATGTCCGGATCACGTCACTGGGCAACATGCCAGCGGGCTTCTTGGAGGCCGCTAAGGATCTTGGGGACACCCGTAGGGACCCTGTCATGACCCAGCTGACGACGCGGCATACACCCGTGATCTACGACCAGCAGACTTACGTGGATGCCGGGGTCGGCGAGTTGTGGGAGGTGCAGGCGCCCTATGGCTACAAGACGGGCATCGCAGTCAAGCTGCACCTACCCGGCGACAAGCATTTCATGCTTGGCGTTGACCGTGAAGAGGCGCTGCCCTCGCCCGGCGCCGAGCTCATGCAGATGATCGCCGGCCTGCAGCTTCTCGCCGCCCATGCGCTGACGGCGGCCGACAGGCTGCTGGGCCCCAAGATCGACAAGAACGACCTGCCCAAGCTCACGAAGCGCGAGCTGGACGTGCTGAGCTGGACCTCGCAGGGCAAGACCGCCTGGGAGGTCAGCGTCATCCTGGGCATGAGCGAGAAGACGGTGAACTTCCACCTGGGCAATGCGATGCGCAAGCTGGGCGTGAGTTCCAAGCACCAGGCGGTGCTGAAGTGCGTGGCCGCCGGCCTGCTGTGAGACCTTGCCAGGCGTGGCACCCTGGAAGACTTGCTAGGTTTCTAGGGGGGTAAAAACAGGGACAGTTCGGGCTAACGGAATTGCTTAACCGGAGCCCACCATGAAACTGATCGACATCATTTACGAACTGCTCGGCATCCCGCGCGTTGGCGGCTGAAGCAACTGACTCAGGGAGTGCCGCAGTGATGCGTGCAGGCCATGACCCTGGCGCCGACCGCCGCCCCCGCGCGGCCCTCGGCGCCAGGGTTCTGGTCACACTCTGCGAGCAGCCCGTGCCTTCTCATTCCGAACGACGCGGAGTCTCGATGTCCATCTCCGCAGAAACCTATGACCGGCTGCTGAGCCTGGCCGACCAGGCCCCCCTCGACAGCCTGCCTCTGACCGAGCGCACCCTGTCCAGCGCCAAGACGCTGGGCTATTACCGCATCGGCCAGATCCGCAACACGCCCCTGAGCCGGCTGCTGGCCGACCTGGGGCGCGAGCGGGCCGAGGAGTTGCAGCAGGCGCTGCACGACTTCGGCATGCGCCAGCGCGGCGCGGCCGCCTGAGAGCCAGGCCGCGCCGGGCGTCAACCTAAATCTGCCCAGGGCACGCAACTCCGTTGCGCCGCTGTGTCGGCACGCTTGCGCGTGATGTCGTCCAGCAGGCGCGTGAAGCCATGCGCCTCGGCCACGCTCCGGAACGAAGTCTCCGGCCACGCTGCTGGAGGCCTTGACGTCGGCACTGCTGCGCCGCCAGTGTCCCTCCCAATGGGATGGTGGGCCACATGTCGGCCCTTGAGGGCCGGTCGTGCAGATCGGTGTCTCACATGCGAGCATGTGGGCAGATTTGACCTCATGCAAGGCCATCCCGGCCCGCCCATCTCTCGCCATGCAAGCACGTGACATTCCTCTGACCGCCTGGCCGCGCCGCGCGGCGCTGGCGCATTTCCGCGACATGGCGCAGCCGGCGTTCAGCGTCACCGTGCCGGTGGACGTGACCGGCCTGCGCGAGCGTGCCGCCCGGCACGGCGCAACACCCTGGCTGGCCTACCACCATGCGGCGCTGGAGGCCACCAACGCGGTCGACGCGATGCGCCAGACGCTCAAGACCGCGGGTGACGGCGTGCGCGAATTCGCCGTCGTCCATGCCAGCACGACGGTGCTGCGCGATGACGGCAGCTTTGGCTTCCTGACGCTGCCGCGCGAGCCGTCGCTGGCCGCCTTTGCCGCGCATGCGCGGCCCCGCCTGCAGCGGGTGCGCGAGGCCAGCGGCGACCTGTTCGCGGCGAATGAGCCCGGCGAGGTTGACGAGGCTTCGCTGGTGCACATGACCGCGCTGCCCTGGCTGGCCTTCACCGCCTTCACCCATGCCCGCGGTCGCGGCGACGACCGGCCCAAGATCGCCTTCGGCCGCTTCAACGAACAAGGCGGCCGGCTGCTGATGCCGGTGTGCATCGACGTGCACCATGCGCTGTGCGACGGCGTGCACGTGGGCCGCTTCTTCGAGCGGCTGCAGGCCAACCTGGACGCGATCTGAGGGCTACAGGTCCAGCGTCACGATGACCGGCGCGTGGTCGCTGGGCCGCTCGTTCTTGCGCGGCTGCTTGTCGATCTCGCAGGCGGTCACGCGAGCTTGCAGCGCCTGGCTGACGAGGATGTGGTCGATGCGCAGCCCCTGGTTCTTGCGGAAGGCCAGGTTGCGGTAGTCCCACCAGCTCCAGCTCTTGGGCGGCTGCTCGAACAGCCGGAACGCGTCGGTCAGGCCCAGCGCCAGCAGTTGCCGGAATTGCTCACGCTCCTCGGGCGTGCAGTGGATCTGGCCGGCCCAGGCCACGGGGTCGTAGACGTCGCGATCCTCGGGGGCGATGTTGAAGTCGCCCATCAGCACCAGCTGCTTGTGCGTCTTCATCTGCTCGCCGACCCAGCCGCGCAGCGCGTTCAACCAGTCCATCTTGTAGACGAACTTGTCGCTGTCTGGCGCCTGACCGTTGGGGAAGTAGCCGCCTATGATGCGCACGCCGCCCACCGTGCCGGCGATGACGCGGGCCTGCTCATCGGCGAAGCCGGGGATGTTCTTGACGACGTCGACGGCCGGCTCGCGGCTCAGCAGCGCCACGCCATTGTAGGTCTTCTGGCCAAACCACTGCGCCTGGTAGCCCGCCTCGCCAATCTCCAGCGTGGGGAACTTGTCGTCGGTGAGTTTGGTTTCCTGCAGCACCAGCGCGTCGACGGGATGGGCGGACAGCCAGTCCAGCAACTGCGGCAGGCGGACGGCGAGGGAATTGACGTTCCAGGTGGCGAACTTCTTCATGTCCGCATGCTAGCCGCCCGCTTTGTTCGTGGTATCGAAGCATCCTCTGCTGCACCCATCTGTCGGCCGCCATCAGCTCCCTCTACCATCGCGCCATGCCCGGACCGACATCACGCGCCCGCCTCATCCGCCCCAGGGCGATGTTGCAGCCACAGTTGCTGCTTGGCCCAGGCAAGGCTGATCTCCTGCAGGCAATTTTGGAGCGCGGCTCGATCTCCGCCGCGGCCCGCTCACTCGGCATGGGCTATCGCCGTGCATGGACGCTTTTGAACGAGCTCCAGCAGGGCTTCGAGCTGCCCTTGGTCGAGACTGCGGCCGGCGGCTCGGGTGGGGGAGGGGCCCAGGTCACCGAGCTGGGCCGGGCCGTGCTGGATTGCTATCGGGAGCTGGAGCGCGCCTGCGAGGCGGCATCGGCCAAGCCGCTCGCCCGACTGGATCGCTTGATGAAGCGCAGACCAAAGTAGTCATGTCGCTATGCCAGAATGAGCATAACGAAACGCCCGCCCTTAAACTGCATGCGCGCGAACTGCTTCACCCATCTGTTGCTCGGCCTGGCCCTGACGCTCAACGGTGGTTTGGTTCATGCCCAGGCGATCGTGGCCGCCGCTGCCGACCTCAAATTCGCTGTCGAAGAAATCGCTGCCCGCTTCGCTGCAGACACGGGGCGATCGGTGCGGCTGGTGTTCGGCTCCTCGGGTAATTTCACGCGGCAGATCCAGGAAGGCGCGCCCTTTCAGATGTTCATGTCCGCCGACGAGGACTTGGTGTTCCGCCTGGCCGATGCCGGCAAGACCGAGGACCGAGGCACCATCTATGCAACCGGGCGCATCGTGCTGTTCGCGCCGACCGGGTCCACGCTGGTTCCGGACGCACAGTTGCGCGATCTGAAGGCAGCACTGCAGGATGGGCGGCTCAAGCGCTTTGCCATCGCCAACCCGGCGCACGCGCCCTACGGCAAGCGGGCCGAGGAAGCGCTGCGCCGTGCAGGCCTTTGGGAGCAAATTCAGCCTCGGCTGCTGCTCGGCGAGAACGTCGCGCAGGCGGCCCAGTTCGCCGTGTCTGGCGACACCCAGGGCGGCATCGTGGCCTATTCGCTGGTCCTGTCGCCTCAGTTGACGAGCCGAGGGCGCTTTGTGCTGATCCCGCAGGACTGGCACCAAGCGCTGCGCCAGCGCATGGTCTTGCTCAAGGGCGCTGACGAATCGGCACGCGCCTTCTACGCCTACCTGCAGCAGCCACGCGCCCGCGAAGTCATGCGCAGGTTCGGCTTCGTCCTGCCTGGCGAGCAGTGAGCCACTGGAGGCCGTTAAAGCATGGACTGGTCCGCGCTGCAGCTGTCACTGCAACTGGCCGCGCTCACCGTGGCGGTCTTGCTTCCGCTGGGCATCGCCCTGGGGCGCTGGCTGGCATTCAGCGAGTTCCGTGGCAAGGGCGTGGTCGAGGCTGCGCTGACGCTGCCCCTGGTATTGCCACCCACGGTGCTGGGCTACTACCTCCTCAGCGGCATGAGCAGCCGCTCGCCGCTCGGCCAGGCCTACGTCTCCTTGGTGGGCCACCCGCTGGCCTTCACTTTCGAGGGGCTGCTGGTGGCCTCGGTGATCGTCAACCTGCCGTTCGCGATCCAGCCGATCCAGCGCAGCTTCGAGGCCATCGGTCCAGAGATCCATGATGCGGCGGCCTGCTGCGGCCTGTCCGGGTGGCGCACGCTGTGGCGCATCGAGCTGCCGCTGGCCTGGCCAGGCGTGCTCGGCGCGACCGTGATGACCTTCGCCCACACGCTGGGGGAGTTCGGCGTGGTGTTGATGGTTGGCGGGAGCATCCCGGGCCAGACCCGGACCATTGCCATTTCCATCTACGACCGCATGCAGAGCTTCGATGACCAAGCCGCCGGCGCCATGGCCGGGCTGCTGCTGGCGGTGTCGCTGGTGGCCATCACCTTGTCCTTTGTGGCGGGGCGCCGCGTCGGGAGGCCTCGTGCACGGCGCTGAGTCGGGCGATCGGGGCCTGCAGGTGCAACTGGACCAGTCCCTGCCCATCCCCTTGCAGGTGGAGCTGTACTGCCCGCCGGGTGAGGTGCTGTCTCTGGTCGGGCCATCCGGCAGCGGCAAGTCCACCGTCCTGCGTGCGATTGCAGGCTTGCTTCGAACAGCCAAAGGCCGGGTGGCGTGTGGCGGCGAGCTCTGGCTCGACTCGGCGCAGGGCCGGCGCTGGACACCGCAGCAGCGCCGCGTCGGCATGGTGTTTCAGCAGTACGCCTTGTTCCCGCACCTGAGCGCCCTGGCCAATGTGGCGGAGGCCGTGCCGCGTGAGCACGCGGACCGACTGGATCGTGCCCAAGCGCTGCTCGCGCGGGTCAACCTGCGGGGGCTGGAGGCTCGTCGGCCGCATGAACTCTCGGGCGGACAGCAGCAGCGAGTGGCGCTTGCGAGGGCATTGGCGCGGGAGCCGGCAGTGTTGCTAATGGACGAACCCTTCTCCGCGGTGGACGAGCAGACACGCATGCACCTGCATGCCGAGCTGGCCGAGTTGCGCAGGCATTTGGACATTCCGGTCGTGCTGGTCACCCATGATTTGGACGAGGCGGCGTTGCTGTCGGACCGCATGGCGGTGCTCGCCGAGGGCCGCATCCTGCAGACCGGCACGCCGGCCGAAGTGCTGCAGCGCCCGGCCAGCACGCGGGTTGCTCAATTGGCGGGTATGTCCAATGTGTTCAATGCCGTGGTCGAGCGTCATGATCCCGGGACTGCCACCTGGCTGCGCTGGCAAGGCTTGCTGTTGCAGGTGCCACTGGCGGCCGAGTACGCGCCGGGCGACCAGGTGGCTTGGGCCATACGCAGCGACCAGATCCGCTTGCCGACGCGCGAGGGCCTGTTGGATCGGCCAGGCGAGACGAGTCTGGACGTCAAGGTGCTGGCCGTTGCCGCGCTTCGACAAGCGGTACGGGTGCAGCTGCAAACGCTTGGGGCGCAGCCAGGCGAACTGGTGATGCAGGTGCCTCCCGCCCAAGCCGCCCGGCACGGCATCGCACCGGGCAAGCTGATGAAGGTGCGCCTGTCAAGCGGCGGCATTGTGGTGATGCCGCCTGCGCCGGCGTGACGATCAAGATGCCGCGAGCCGTCACTGCCGGTGCCGCCATTGGCACCCTGAATCCCTGATTCACTGTTCGGGTGCTCTCCCAAAAGCGATCAGCCGAGACATCTTTGGTGTCGACAATGTGCATTATGTTAAATTATGCAGATGCCGCAGTGCGCTCAACGACGAGGCAGGCCTGCTGCGACGCAAGCAAACTCATGCCAGCCCATTTGCACCGCCTTCCAGGCGCATGCCGTCTGGCGTGCTGCGCCCACCGCGTGCGCAGCCTCCGCAGCGGTCTTGCCCGCCAGACCGGCCCGCAGGCGCCGCCGTACCGTCTCGTCCAATCGCCTGGTCGCCACGTCTCGCACCCAATGCATGCCAGTATCGACACAACGCATGACGGACTCTGCGGTCGTCATGATTTACGGAAAACGTCTCGGAGCGATCTGATTCAAGTCCCACGGGGCTAAAGCGCTCTGCCGACATCGCCGTACGCGCCACAAGGCCAGGCCAGCGGCTGCGAGAATCACGCCATGCCAGCACGCGTCTTTCCCCTGCACGACGTCCGGCCGCTGCGCACCGCCGCCGCGCCGCGCCCATCGGCCGGCCAGCCACCGGTCGATGCGCTGGGCCGCCCGCTGCGCGACCTGCGCATCTCGGTGACCGACCGCTGCAACTTCCGCTGCGGCTACTGCATGCCCAAGCAGGTGTTCGACAAGCACCACGCCTTTTTGCCCCACGCCGAACTGCTGAGCTTCGAGGAAATCACACGGCTGGCCCGCGTCTTCGTCGGCCTGGGCGTCGAGAAGCTGCGCATCACCGGCGGCGAACCCACCTTGCGCCGCGGGCTGGAAGGGCTGATTGAGATGTTGGCCGCGCTGCGCACGCCCGATGGCCGCGAGCTGGACCTGACGCTGACCACCAACGGGTCACTGCTGGTCAAGAAGGCCGCCGCGCTGCGCGCCGCCGGGCTGAAGCGGCTGACGGTCAGCCTGGATGGACTGGACGACGCAGTATTCCAGCGCATGAACGACGTGGGCTTCCCGGTCGCAGACGTGCTGGACGGCATCGCCGCCGCCCAGGCTGCGGGCCTCGTGCCCATCAAGGTCAACATGGTGGTGCAGCGCGGCGTCAACGACGGCCAGATCCTGCCGATGGCGCGGTATTTCCGTCACACCGGCGTGGTGCTGCGCTTCATCGAGTACATGGACGTGGGCACGAGCAATGGCTGGCGCATGGACCAGGTGCTGCCCAGCCGCGAGGTCATGCAGCGCATCGCGGCCGAGTACCCGCTGCAGCCGTTGTCCGCCGCCGCGCCGGGCGAGACGGCCGAGCGCTGGGCCTATGTGGACGGCGGCGGCGAGGTGGGCTTCATCTCGTCGGTGACCCAGGCCTTTTGCGGCGACTGCAACCGCGCTCGGCTGTCCACCGAGGGTCGGCTCTACACCTGTTTGTTCGCCTCCCGCGGCCACGACCTGCGCGCGCTGCTGCGCGGCGCCGAAACCATGGACGACGCCCAGCTGGCTGCCGCCATCGCAGGCGTCTGGCAGGGGCGCAGCGACCGCTACTCGCAGCTGCGCGGCACCGGCCTGGCCCCCGCCGAGCCGCGCGTCGAGATGCACTACATCGGCGGATGAGAACGCCCATCCACGCGCTGGTGCTGGCCGGTGGCCGCGGCAGCCGCATGGGCGGGCTGGACAAGGGCTTGCAGCTGCTGCAGGGCCGGCCGCTGGTCAGCCACGTCATCGCGCGGCTGGCACCGCAAGCCGACGCGGTGATGATCAGCGCCAACCGCCACCTCGACGCCTATGCCGCGCTGGGCTACCCCGTGTTGACCGACCCGCCGGACCTGGCCTTCGCCGGCCCGCTGGCCGGCATGCTGGCCGGGCTGAACGCCCTGCCCAACGACGCCTGGCTGCTGACTTCCCCCTGCGACGCGCCACACCTGCCGACCGACCTGGCCGAGCGGCTGCTGGCCGCCGCCGGGCCGCAGGGCCTGGCCTTCGCTCAAGCCGGACGCGAGCATCCGACGCATGCACTGCTGCATGCCCGCCTGCGCGCGCCGCTGACGGCCCATCTGCAGGCAGGCGGCCGCGCCGTGCTGCACTGGATGCGCTCCCTGCCCCACGGCATCGCGCGCTTCGACGACGAGGCTGCCTTCGCCAACCTCAACCACCTGGCGGATTTGCATGGCTGAGTTGTCGCTGCGCCTCATGCCCGACGCCAAGACCAGGGTCGGCGCGACCTGGCCAGCGACCGCGTCCGGCTGGCCGGCGGCAGCAACGGTCGCACGCTGTTCACGGGGGCGCACTGCACGCCGGCCGCAGCCTGGCCAAGGAGCTGACTAGGAGCCTGTCGGGCTTTGGGTCGGGAGCGCGCCGGGGAGAGTTGCGGGGCGAGGCAAGGCGCCGACGAGGCGTGGGATGGATCCCCCACAACGAGTCGGCAACGCCGCATCGCCCCGCAAATCA
>JBKBOJ010000005.1:0-61858 GCA_046294815.1 Roseateles sp.
GCGAAGGTCTCGGTGTTGTTGATCGTCGTGGGCTTGCCGTACAGGCCGAAGCTGGCCGGGAACGGCGGCTTGAAGCGCGGCTGGCCCTTCTTGCCTTCCAGCGACTCCAGCAGCGCGGTTTCCTCGCCGCAGATGTAGGCGCCAAACCCGTGGTGGGCGTGCAGCTGGAAGCTGAAGGCGCTGCCCATGATGTTGTTGCCCAGATAGCCCGCAGCGCGGGCTTCCTCCAGCGCCGCCTCGAAGCGCTCGTAGGCCTCGAAGATCTCGCCGTGGATGTAGTTGTAGCCGACGGTGATGCCCATCGCATAGGCAGCGATGGCCATGCCCTCGATGACCAGATGCGGGTTATGCATCAGGATCTCGCGGTCCTTGCAGGTGCCCGGCTCGCCCTCATCGGAGTTGCAGACCAGGTACTTCTGGCCAGGGAACTGGCGCGGCATGAAGCTCCACTTCAGGCCGGTCGGGAAGCCGGCGCCGCCGCGGCCGCGCAGTGCGGAGGTCTTGACCTCGGCAATGACTTGGTCGGGCGTCATGCCCTCGCCGCCATCCTTGCCGAGGATCTTGCGCAGGGCCGCGTAGCCGCCGCGGGCTTCATAGTCCTTGATGGACCAGTTCTTGCCATTCAGGCCGGCATAGATCTGGGGGCTGATGTGGCGGCCGTGAAAGCAGGTCTCGGCGCCGGTGGATTGGAACTTGGAGAGGTCCAGCATCGTCTTCCTCAGCCCTTCGCCGCTTCGGCACGCAGCACGTCGATGAGCTCATCCAGCCGCTCGTTCGTCATGAAGCTGCACATCTGACGGTCGTTGACCAGCATCACTGGCGCGTCGGCGCAGGCGCCCAGGCACTCACTCTTCTGCACGGTGAACAGGCCATCGGCCGTCGTGCCACCCTGCTCGATGCCGAGCTTGCTGCACAGATGGTCCAGCGCCTTCTGGCCGTCGCGCAACTGGCAGGGCAGGTTGGCGCAGACGTTCAGCTTGACCTTGCCAACCGGGCGCTGGTTGTACATGTTGTAGAAGGTCGTCACCTCGTAGACCGCGATGGCCGGCATGCCGAGGTAGGTCGCGATGGCGTCTTCCGCGGCGCGGGAGACATAGCCCTCTTCCTGCTGCACGATGGCCAGGCAGGCCATGACGGCGGACTGGCGCTGATCGGCTGGGTATTTGGCGACCTCGCGGTCGAAGCGCGCGCGGGTGGCGTCGCTCAGGGTGTAGTCGGTGCTGCTCGTCATCGCTTGCCTGTCAACGATCGATTTCGCCGAACACGATGTCCATCGTGCCGATGATGGCCACCGCGTCCGCGATCATGTGGCCCTTGCCCATTTCGTCCAGCGCCGCGAGGTGGGCGAAGCCCGGCGCGCGGATTTTCAGGCGGTAGGGCTTGTTGGCGCCATCGCTGACGATGTAGATGCCGAACTCGCCCTTGGGGTGCTCGACCGCTGCATAGGCCTCACCCTCGGGCACGTGGAAGCCTTCGGTGAAGAGCTTGAAGTGGTGGATCAGCTCTTCCATGCTGGACTTCATGTCCACGCGAGAAGGCGGCGCCACTTTGTGGTTGTCGGTGATGACGGGACCCGGGTTGGCACGCAGCCACTTCACGCACTGCTCGACGATGCGGCAGGACTGGCGCATCTCTTCGACGCGCACCACGTAGCGGTCGTACGTGTCGCCGTTGGTGCCGACCGGGATATCGAAATCCATCTTGTCGTACACGTCATACGGCTGCTTCTTGCGCAGGTCCCAGGCGACGCCCGAGCCACGCAGCATCGCGCCCGTGAAGCCCAGGTTCAGCGCCCGCTCGGGCGACACGACACCGATGCCCACCGTGCGCTGCTTCCAGATGCGGTTGTCCGTCAGCAGCGTCTCGTAGTCGTCGACGTTCTTCGGGAAGCGGCGGCAGAAGTCCTCAATGAAATCCAGCAGCGAGCCGCTGCGGTTCTCGTTCAGCTTCGCAATGGCCTTGGCATTGCGGATCTTGCTGACCTGGTACTGCGGCATGCTGTCCGGCAGATCGCGGTAGACGCCGCCCGGGCGGAAGTAGGCCGCGTGCATGCGTGCACCCGACACCGCCTCGTACATGTCGAAGATGTCCTCACGCTCCCGGAAGCAGTAGATGAGGATGTTCATCGCACCGCAGTCCAGGCCATGGCAACCCAGCCACAGCAGATGGTTCAGGATGCGGGTCAGCTCCGCGAACATCACGCGGATGTACTGCGCGCGCTCCGGCACCTGGATGCCCAGCATCTTCTCAATGGCCAGGCAGTAGGCGTGCTCGTTGGCCATCATGGACACGTAGTCCAGACGGTCCATGTATGGCAGCGACTGGATGAAGGTCTTTTGCTCCGCGAGCTTCTCGGTCGCACGGTGTAGCAGGCCGATGTGAGGGTCGGCGCGCTGGATGACTTCGCCGTCCAACTCCAGCACCAGGCGCAGCACGCCGTGGGCGGCCGGGTGCTGGGGGCCGAAGTTCAGCGTGTAGTTCTTGATTTCAGCCATGACTTACAGACCGCCGTACTTGTCTTCACGAATGATGCGCGGCGTGATCTCGCGCGGCTCGATGGTCACCGGCTGGTAGATCACGCGCCGCTGCTCGGCGTCGTAACGCATCTCGACATGGCCCGACACCGGGAAGTCCTTGCGCATTGGGTGGCCGATGAAGCCATAGTCCGTCAGGATGCGGCGCAGATCGTTATGGCCGTCAAAGATGACGCCAAACAGGTCGAAGGCCTCGCGCTCAAACCAGTTCGCGGAGTTCCAGATCGGCGTGATGGAGGCGACGACGGGGAAGTCATCGTCGGTCGCGAACACCTTCAGGCGCAGGCGCCAGTTTTTGCTGACGGACAACAGGTGGCTGACAACGGCATAGCGCGCACCCTCGTAGGCGCCGTCGCCATAGGTGCTGTAGTCAACGCCGCAGAGGTCGATCAACTGCTCGAACTTGAGTTCCGCATGGTCGCGCAGCGTCATGGCGACGTCGAAATAGTCCGCAGCGCGAACGGTCAACGTCAGCTCACCGAGCGCGTTCTTCAACTCGACGACGCGTTCGCCGAAGATGGCACCAATCGCCTGGGCCAGGGTTTCGAGATTCAGGCTCATACCGTGGCGCTCAGCGGGCAATGGTGTTTTCGCGGCGGATCTTGGCCTGCAGCTGCAGGATGCCGTAGAGCAGCGCCTCCGCCGTGGGCGGGCAGCCCGGCACATAGACGTCCACCGGCACGATGCGGTCGCAGCCACGCACGACGGAGTAGCTGTAGTGGTAGTAGCCGCCGCCATTGGCGCAGGAGCCCATCGAGAGCACCCAGCGCGGCTCGGCCATCTGGTCGTAGACCTTGCGCAGCGCCGGCGCCATCTTGTTGCACAGCGTGCCGGCCACGATCATCAGGTCGGACTGGCGCGGACTCGGACGGAACAGCATGCCGAAGCGGTCGATGTCGTAGCGTGCGGCACCTGCGTGCATCATCTCGACGGCGCAACAGGCCAGGCCGAACGTCATCGGCCACAGCGAGCCGGTCTTGGACCAGTTGATGAGCTTGTCGACCGAGGTGGTGACAAAGCCCTCTTTCAGGACGCCTTCAATACCCATATCGATTTCCCAGCGTGTTTGGCGCGGCGCTTATTCCCAATCCAGGGCGCCCTTTTTCCACTCGTAGGCAAAGCCCACGACCAGAATGCCGAGGAAGATCATCATCGCCCAGAAGCCCGTCGCGCCGATTTCCTTGAGCGCCACGGCCCAAGGGAACAAGAAGGCGATTTCCAGGTCGAAAAGAATGAACAGGATGGCGACGAGGTAGTAGCGCACATCGAATTTCATGCGCGCGTCTTCAAAGGCCTCGAAGCCGCATTCGTAAGGGGAATTCTTGGCCTCATCGGGCCGATTCGGCCCCAGCAGGGCACCGAGCACCTGAGGTGCAATCCCGACCGCTGCGCCGACCAAGATGAAGAGGATGACGGGCAGGTATTGATCGAGATTCATGCAGCTTTCCCGGGTCGACTACTTTGTCAATATGACCGCAGCATAGGCGGCCAAAGCAAACGGGCGCGCCACCAGCGACTCCTTGGGATTCGCTCGCGGATCGCGCCCGCCCTGAACCTTGCTGCCATCGCCGCAGGCGACAACAGCGACAGGCCGCTCTGACTGACGCCCTGCTGACCGCAGAGCGCCACCCATGTCTTGGTGCCGTCGGCGAGACTCGAACTCGCACAGCTTTCGCCACTACCCCCTCAAGATAGCGTGTCTACCAATTTCACCACGACGGCTGGTATCCATTTCTGCCCGGCAACTAAGAGGGTTTGCTCACCGGACAGCCGCGCATTCTATACCGGAAACAAGGGACGCACCGGTGAGGAAGCGAGGCTTTTGGTCGGGCATCAGTTCGCCGCGCCGGACGCAGCCACCGAGGCCGGCGCAGCCGGGGCCACGATGGCGCCGGGGATCGCCGCCGCCCCGGAGGCGGCCGGCGCCACGGCGGTGGGCGCACGGTCCAGCACCGTATCGGCAGCGCTCGAAGCGCTCGCGGTACGACCGCTGGACAGGAGGGCCAGGCCCAGCGTGCAGCTGAAGAACAGCGTGGCGGCGACCGCCGTGCTGCGCGACAGGAAGTTGGCGCTGCCGGTCGCGCCGAACAGGCTGCCCGAAGCGCCACTGCCAAACGAGGCTCCCATGTCGGCACCCTTGCCATGCTGCACCAGCACCAGGCCGATGATGGCGATGCCCGACAGCAGTTGAACGATCAACACCAGATTCGCAAAGAACTGCATTCCAAACACTCCTAAGAACTCGGTGGCACGCGCCTGCGCGGCGCACGCCGAAAAATCAGTGGGCGGCCGCCCGGCAGATGGCGGCGAACTCGGCGGCCTTCAGCGAGGCGCCGCCGATCAAGCCGCCATCGATGTCGGGTTGGGCGAACAGCTGGGCTGCGTTGTCCGCCTTGACGCTGCCGCCGTAAAGGATGCGCATGACGCCGGCACGGTCAGTCGCCGCCTGCAGCTGCGCACGCAGCACGGCATGAACGGCCTGCGCCTGTTCGGGTGTGGCCGTCAGGCCGGTGCCTATGGCCCAGACGGGCTCGTAGGCCACGACCATCTCGCCGCAGCAATGTCCCAACGTGTGGATGACAGCGGCCAGCTGACGCTTGACGACAGCCTCGGTCTGGCCGGCCTCGCGCTCGGCGCGCGTCTCACCGACGCAGACGATGGGCGTCACGCCATGCGCGAGCGCGGCCTTGGCCTTGTTGGCAACCAGTTGGTCGCTCTCCGCGTGGTAGGCACGCCGCTCCGAATGCCCCACGATGACGTAGCGGCAGCCGATGTCCTGCAACATCGCCGCGGAGACTTCACCGGTGTAGGCGCCCTGCTCATGAGCCGAGCAGTCCTGCGCGCCGTAGGAGATGGCCGTGCCCGTCAGGGCCAGGGCCGTCTCCGCGATGTAGGGGAAAGGCACGCAGACGGCCACGTCGGCGTTCCAGGGTCCCGCTTCCTTGAGGCCAGCCAGCAACTGGGCATTTGCAGCGCGGCTGCCGTGCATCTTCCAGTTGCCGACGACGAGTTTCTTTCTCATCTCAACTCCATCACCAGGTCAGCACGATCTTGCCGATGTGCTGGTTGGATTCCATGCGCGCATGGGCCTCGGCCGCGCGCACAGCAGGCAGTTCGCTGTCGATGACCGGACGAATGCGGCCAGACTCGACCAAGGGCCAGACCTTGTCACGCAATGCGCGCGCCACAGCCGACTTGAAGGCCGTCGAGCGCGGCCGCAGCGTCGAACCAGTGATCGTGAGGCGCTTGCGCAACACCAGGCCGGCGTCGATCTCGGACTTCACGCCGCCCTGCACCGCGATCAAGGCCAGCCGACCGTCTTCGGCCAGCGCCTGCACACCCCGGCCGATGTAGTCACCGGCCACCATGTCCAGGATCACGTCCACGCCACGACCGCCGGTCGCGGCCTTGGCCTCGGCGACGAAATCCTGCTCGCGGTAGTTGATCGCCGCATCGGCGCCCAGCGCCAGGCAGGCCCGGGCCTTGTCGGCGCCGCCGACCGTCACCAGCACGCGAGCGCCCAGCGCCTTGGCGATCTGGATGGCCGTCACGCCGATGCCGCTGGCGCCGCCATGCACCAGCAGCGTCTCGCCGGGCTGCAGGCCCGCACGCTCGAACACGTTGACCCAGACCGTGAAACAGGTCTCCGGCAACGTGGCCGCCTGCGCCAGCGTCCAGCCCTGCGGCACCGGCAGACATTGGCCAACCGGCGCCGTGCATAGCTCGGCGTAGCCGCCGCCGTTGACCAGCGCGCAGACGCGGTCGCCCAGCTTGAAACCCTGAGCAGCCAGCGCCGCGGCATCGCCCGCGATGATCTCGCCAGCGACCTCCAGCCCTGGCAAGTCGCTCGCGCCCGGCGGCGGCGGATAGGCGCCCTTGCGCTGCAGCACATCCGGACGATTCACGCCGGACGCTGCGACACGAATCAGGCACTCACCCGGGCCGGGCAGCGGGTCCGGCCGTTCGGCCAGCTCCAGCACCTCCGGCCCGCCGGCGCGGGTGATCGCGATGGCTTTCATCGCCTGGCGGCTTACTCCGCGGCCGGCGCCACGTCCTCGGCAGCCGGCGCCGGGGCGGGTGCGGCTTCGCGCTCGGGACGGTCGATCAGCGCCTTCATGGACAGCTTGATACGCCCCTTCTCGTCGGTCTCCAGCACCTTGACCTTGACGATCTGGCCTTCGTGCAGGAAGTCGGTCACCTTCTCGACACGCTGGTGGGCGATCTGGCTGATGTGCAGCAGGCCATCCTTGCCGGGCAGCAGGTTCACGAGGGCGCCGAAGTCCAGGATCTTGACGATCGGGCCTTCGTAGACCTTGCCCACTTCAACTTCGGCCGTGATTTCGGCGATGCGCTTCTTGGCTATCTCGGCCTTCTCAGCATCGGTCGAGGCGATCGTGATGGTGCCGTCTTCGCCGATGTCGATGGTGGTGCCGGTCTCTTCAGTCAACGCACGGATGGTGGCGCCACCCTTGCCGATGACGTCACGGATCTTCTCCGGGTTGATCTTCATCGTGTAGAGGCGCGGCGCGAACTGCGACACCTCGGTGTTGGCCCCACCCATGGCCTCGACCATCTTGCCGAGGATGTGCAGGCGGGCTTCCTTGGCCTGGGCCAGCGCGACCTGCATGATTTCCTTGGTAATCCCCTGGATCTTGATGTCCATTTGCAGGGCCGTGATGCCGGTGGAGGTGCCAGCGACCTTGAAGTCCATGTCGCCCAGGTGATCTTCGTCACCCAGGATGTCGGTCAGCACGGCGAAGCGGTTGCCGTCCTTGATCAGGCCCATGGCGATGCCCGCGACGTGCGCCTTCAGCGGCACACCGGCGTCCATCAGCGCGAGGCAGCCACCGCAGACGGAGGCCATGGACGAGGAACCGTTGGATTCGGTGATCTCGGACACCACGCGCAACGAGTACGGGAACTCTTCCTTGCTCGGCAGCACGGCGACCAGCGCGCGCTTGGCCAGGCGCCCGTGGCCGATCTCGCGGCGCTTGGGCGAACCCACACGGCCCGTCTCACCGGTGGCAAACGGGGGCATGTTGTAGTGCAGCATGAAGCGGTCTTCGAACTCACCGTCCAGCGCGTCAATGCGCTGCGCGTCGCGGTCCGTGCCCAGCGTGGCGATGACCAGCGCCTGCGTCTCGCCGCGCGTGAACAGCGCCGAGCCGTGGGTGCGCGGCAGGATGCCGTTGCGGATCTCGATGGGGCGCACGGTGCGGGTGTCGCGGCCGTCAATGCGCGGCTCGCCAGCCAGGATCTGGCTGCGCACGATGCGGGCCTCGATCTCGAACAGCAGGCCTTCCACCTCGACCTTGTCGAAGGCCACGCCTTCAGCAGTCAGCGCAGCGAAGACGTTCGCGGCCGCCGTGCGGCAGGCCTGCGTGCGTGCCTGCTTGGAGCGGATCTGGTAAGCCTCGCGCAGTGGGCCCTCGGCCAATGCCGTGACCTTGGCGATGAAGGCCTCGTCCTTGGCGGGCGGGGTCCAGTTCCAGGCCGGCTTGCCGGCTTCCTTGACCAGTTCGTTGATCGCGGCGATGGCGATATTGCCCTGCTCATGGCCGAAGACCACGGCACCCAACATGACTTCCTCTGACAAGCCCGCGGCCTCGCTCTCGACCATCAGCACCGCTGCCTGCGTGCCGGCGACGACCAGATCCATCTGGCTGTTGACCAGCTCGGACTTGCTGGGGTTGAGCACGTACTCGCCGTTGACATAGCCCACGCGCGCAGCGCCGATGGGGCCGTTGAACGGGATGCCGGAAATCGCCAGCGCGGCCGAGGTACCGATCATCGCAGCGATGTCAGCCTGGATCTCGGGGTTCAGCGACAGGACGTGGACGACGACCTGCACCTCGTTGAAGAAGCCTTCCGGGAACAGCGGACGGATCGGGCGGTCGATCAGGCGGCTGGTCAGCGTCTCGTGCTCGCTGGGGCGGCCCTCACGCTTGAAGAAGCTGCCAGGGATCTTGCCCGCGGCATAGGTCTTCTCGATGTAGTCGACCGTCAGCGGGAAGAAGTCCTGACCGGCCTTGGCTTCGGTCTTGGCGACGACGGTGGCCAGCACGACCGTGCCTTCGATGTTGACGACGACGGCACCGGTGGCCTGGCGGGCGACTTCGCCCGTCTCCAGCACGACGTTGTGGCGGCCCCACTGGAAGGCCTTGGTGACTTTGTTGAACATGGACATGCTCATCTCCTGGTTGTGATGGACGACTTCAATCGCGTCCGGGGGAACCGGGAACGAGGCTGGGTTTGGTCCAGATGCCATTCCAGGGCGGCTCGGCAAGCCGCCTTGGAATGATCCGTGACCACGTCAGCTCGGTTCCGGGCAGAAGGACGAAGAGCCTGTGCTGGGCTTGATGGACCAGACAGGCTCCTCGACGGATGGGGTCTGTTGACGCTACGGCGATGGGCCGCGTGGATTACTTGCGCAGGCCCAGCTTTTGGATCAGCGCGGTGTAGCGCGCGGCATCCTTGTTCTTCAGATAGGCCAGCAGGCTCTTGCGCTGGTTGACCATCTTCAGCAGGCCACGGCGGCCGTGGTGGTCCTTGGCGTGGGTCTTGAAGTGCGGGGTCAGCTCGTTGATGCGAGCGGTCAGCAGGGCGACTTGGACTTCGGGGCTGCCGGTGTCATTGGCACTGCGGGCATTGGCCTTGACGATTTCGGCCTTGTTCAGATCGGCGACGGACATGTGCGTTCCTGGTGGTCGGAATCCGGCCGGGCTGACAGGCGCCACAGACGGTTTCCGGGGTTGACTTGCGGACACGGGGGAAACCGCCCCGAGCCGTGCTGGTGATCCGCGTACAAGACGGGCAAGTACACGAAGTCAAGGATTGTAGCGCAACGGCGCCCGCCAGCGCGCTGCGCCCTACAGCGTGGCCGACAAATCCCAGCGGGGCCGGACCTCAAACCCGCCGTCGCGCCTGGGCTTGGCCAGGCCGCACTGCAGGCGCAGCGCGGCGGCCATCGCAATCATGGCGCCGTTGTCGGTGCAGAGCTGCAGCTCCGGGTAGTGCACGCGCACGCTGCGCCGCGCGCAGGCCGCGTTGAGCTGCTCACGCAGGCGGGCGTTGGCACCTACGCCACCGGCGACGACGAGGCGCCTCAGCCCCGTCTCCTTCAGCGCCAGCAGCGACTTCCTGACCAGCACATCGACGATGGCGGCCTGCGTCGACGCCGCCAGGTCTGCACGGCTCTGCTCGCAGGGAGAGTCGCCGAGCTTCTTCACCTGGGTCAGCACCGCCGTCTTCAGGCCGGCAAAGCTGAAGTCCGGCTTGCCGCTGTGCAGCAGCGGGCGCGGCAACTCGAAGGCCTCGGGGTTGCCGAACTCGGCCAGGCGAGCCAGATGTGGGCCGCCGGGGTAAGGCAGGCCGAGCAGCTTGGCGCTCTTGTCGAAGGCCTCGCCGGCCGCGTCGTCGATGGTCTCGCCAAGCATCTCGTAGCGACCGACGGCATCCACGCGCATCAGCTGCGTGTGGCCGCCGCTGACCAGTAGCGCGACGAAGGGGAACTCCGGCGGGTCGGCCGACAGAAAGGGCGACAGCAGATGCCCTTCCAGGTGATGGATGGGCAGGGCCGGCACTTCCAGCGCCGCCGCCAGCGACACCGCCACGCCAGCGCCGACCAACAACGCACCCGCCAGCCCGGGCCCCTGGGTGTAGGCGATGAAGTCGACGTCCTGCAGGGCCAACCCCGCCTGGGACAACACCTCGCGCGTCAGCGGCAGCACGCGCCGCACATGGTCGCGCGAAGCCAGCTCGGGCACCACGCCACCATAGGCCTGATGCATGGCAATCTGGCTGTGCAAGGCCTGCGCGAGCAGCCGCGGCGGCGCATCGCCGGCCACCTCGACGAGCGCCACCCCGGTCTCGTCACAGGACGACTCGAAACCCAGGATGCGCTGCACCGCCTTCACTTGCCTTCCTTGGCGTGGTTGATCGAGTACTTGGGAATCTCGATGGTGATGTCCTGCTGGCGCAGCAAAGCCTGGCAGGACAGTCGCGAATCGGGCTCCAGCCCCCAGGCGCGGTCCAGCATGTCTTCCTCGTCCTCTTCCATCGCGGACAGGGAGCGCCCGCCCTCACGCACGATGACATGGCAGGTGGTGCAAGCGCAGACCTGGTCGCAGGCATGCTCGATCTCGATGTGGTTGGCCAGCAATGCCTCACAGATCGACGTGCCAGGCTCGGCGGTCACCGTGGCGCCATCGGGGCAGTACTCTG
Source organism: Roseateles sp. (assembly GCA_046294815.1). Classification (GTDB taxonomy): domain Bacteria; phylum Pseudomonadota; class Gammaproteobacteria; order Burkholderiales; family Burkholderiaceae_C; genus Pelomonas. The sequence continues at coordinate 10,758 of JBKBOJ010000005.1, forward strand.
CATGCGGAAGAATCTTGATGACTGGCATGGTGTGGGGTCTCAAAGCTGGCTGACATCGCGGCCGGCCAGGGCGCGGGCGATGGAGCGGTTCATCCGTTCGGCGGCAAAGGCTTCGGTGGCCTCGGCGAGCGCCTTCACGGCGGCGTCGATGGCGTCGGCATCACCGTCCATCGCGGCCAGGGCCGACAGGCGGGCTTCGAGCGCTTCGCGCTCGGCTTCGGGCAGCAGATCGCCGTCAGCGGCGAGGGCACTGCGCGTCGCGAGGATCATGCGCTCGGCCTCCACCTTGGCCTCGCGCAGCTTGCGCACGGCCAGGTCGCCCTCGGCGCTCGCAAAGCCGTCCTTCAACATGCTGGCGATCTGCTCGTCGGACAGGCCATAGCTGGGCTTGACCGTGATGGCCGCCTGCACGCCCGAGGTCAGCTCCACGGCGGCGACGCTGAGCAGCCCGTCCGCATCGACTTGGAAGCTGACGCGGATGCGTGCCGCGCCCGCTGCCATCGGCGGGATCCCGCGCAGCTCGAAGCGCGCGAGCGACCGGCACTCGCTGACCAGTTCGCGCTCGCCCTGCACGACGTGGATGGCCATGGCGGTTTGGCCGTCCTTGAAGGTCGTGAAGTCCTGGGCTTTCGCGACCGGGATGGTCGAGTTGCGCTCGATGACGCGCTCGACCAGCCCGCCCATGGTCTCCAGGCCCAGCGACAGCGGGATCACGTCCAGCAGCAGGATCTCGCCGTCGGCGGCATTGCCGGCCAGTTGATTGGCTTGGATGGCCGCGCCCAGCGCAACGACCTCGTCGGGGTTGAGATTGGTCAGCACCTCGCGGCCGAAGAGTTCACTGACCGCGCGCCTGACGATGGGCATGCGCGTGGAGCCGCCCACCATGACCGTGCCCTGCACCTCCTCCCGCTTGACCTTGGCGTCGCGCAGCACGCGCTTGACGGCCGACAGCGTCCGGGCCACCAGCGGCTGGGCCAGCGCCTCGAACTGGGCGCGCGTAACCGTGACACGCAACTCGCCGGCATCCAGCGCGGCGACCAGCTCGGTCGATTCGACTTCGGACAGCGCCTCCTTGGCGGCACGCGCAGCCACCAGCACGGCACGCTTGTCGTGGGCCGATGCGATGGTGCGACCTGCGAGCGCCCATTCAGCCAGCGCACGGTCGAAGTCGTCGCCGCCCAATGCGGCGTCGCCACCGGTTGCCACCACCTCGAACACGCCGCGGGTCAGCCGCAGAAGCGAGATGTCAAAGGTGCCGCCGCCCAGGTCGTACACGGCGTACAGACCTTCGCTGGCGTTGTCCAGCCCGTAGGCGATGGCCGCGGCCGTTGGCTCGTTGATGAGGCGCAGCACCTTCAGCCCCGCCAACTCGGCAGCGTCCTTCGTAGCCTGGCGCTGGGCGTCGTCGAAATAGGCCGGCACTGTGATGACGGCGCCGTACAAGTCGTCGTTAAACGTGTCCTCTGCGCGGAAACGCAGCGCGGCCAGGATCTCGGCCGACACCTCGACGGGGCTTTTCACGCCATCGCGCGTCGCGATGGCCAGCATGCCGGGACGGTCTTCGAAACGGTAGGGCAGATGCTCGCGGCTGGCAATGTCGGCCAGGCTGCGGCCCATGAAGCGCTTGACCGAAACGATGGTGTTCTCGGGGTCTTCCGCCTGCGCGGCCAGCGCATCGGCGCCGATCTGGCGCCGGCCTTCACGCAGATAGCGCACCGCGGATGGCAGGATGACGCGGCCGTGCTCGTCAGGCAGGCATTCGGCCACGCCGTTGCGCACGGCGGCAACCAGCGAATGCGTCGTGCCGAGGTCGATGCCGATGGCGATGCGGCGCTGGTGCGGGTCCGGCGAGGCGCCAGGTTCGGAAATCTGAAGAAGTGCCATGTTTTGATCAGTCGGGAACAGAGCCGCTCACCGCGTTCGGGCGGTCCGCCCCGCAAGGTCTTCTAGCGTGGCAAGGCGTTGGTCGATGTCGGCGCGAAAGCGCTGGATGAACATCAGCGCCCTCACCTGCGCGGCCGCGGCAGGCGCGTCGTTGTTTTCGTCCAGGAGTTTCTGGGCCTGCGCCAGCGCGGTGGCTTCGGCCCGCGCCGCCTCGCGATCCAGTGCCTCCAGCGCGGCCTCGCTGCTCGCGTCATCCAGGGCCTCGCGCCACTCCATCTGCTGCATCAGGAAGGCAGCGGGCATCTGCGTGTTGTGCTCCGCGCCGACGGGCGCGCCGCGCAGCTCGCACAGGTAGGCCGCGCGCTTGAGCGGGTCCTTCAAGCGCTGGTAGGCCTCGTTGACGCGCATGGCCCATTGCATCGCCACGCGCTGGGCGGCGGCACCCTCGGCGGCGAAGCGGTCAGGATGAACCTCCGCCTGCAACGCCTTCCAGCGTGCATCGATGGCAGCACGGTCCTGGGCCTGCGTTTCGGGCAGGCCGAAGAGCTGGAAGTCGTTGTCGGTCAGGCGCATGGCGGGCAAGAAAAAGGCGCGGTCTGCACCGCGCCCGTCGTTGATTCAGCGATCGTCAGACACGGAAGGATTCGCCGCAGCCGCAACGGTCCTTCTCGCGCGGGTTGCGGAACTTGAAGCCTTCGTTCAGCCCCTCGCGGACGAAGTCCAGCTCGGTGCCGTCAAGGTAGGGCAGGCTCTTGGGGTCGACCAGGATCTTGACCTCATGGCCCTCGAAGACCACGTCCTCGGGCGCCGCCTCGTCGGCGTACTCCAGCTTGTAGGCCAGGCCCGAGCAGCCCGTGGTCTTCACGCCCAGGCGCACGCCAATGCCCTTGCCGCGCTTGGCGATGTAGCGTTTGACGTGGCGGGCCGCCGCCTCGGTCAGGGTCACGGACATGTCAGCTGGCGTGCTTGGCGCGGTAGTCGTTCACGGCGGCCTTGATCGCGTCTTCAGCCAGGATCGAGCAGTGGATCTTGACCGGCGGCAGCGCGAGTTCCTCGGCGATCTGCGTGTTCTTGATCGTCAGCGCCTCGTCCAGCGTCTTGCCCTTGACCCACTCGGTCACCAGGGAGCTGGAGGCGATGGCCGAGCCGCAACCGTAGGTCTTGAACTTGGCGTCCTCGATCTTGCCGGTGGCCGGGTTGACCTTGATCTGCAGCTTCATCACGTCGCCGCAGGCCGGCGCGCCGACCATACCGGTGCCGACGTCCGCATCGCCGTTGTCGAACTTGCCGACGTTGCGGGGGTTCTCGTAGTGGTCAACAACCTTGTCGCTGTATGCCATGGTGTTCTCCTAATTCGCGTTCAGTGGGCCGCCCACTGGATGGTCGACATGTCGATGCCATCCTTGTACATGTCCCACAGCGGAGACAGCTCGCGCAGTTTGGCGACGCGATCCGTCAGCACGCTGATGGCGTAGTCGATCTCTTCCTCGGTCGTGAAGCGGCCGATGGTCATGCGCAGCGAGCTGTGGGCCAGCTCATCGCTGCGCCCCAGCGCGCGCAACACGTAGCTTGGCTCCAGGCTGGCAGAGGTACAGGCCGAGCCGGACGACACCGCCAGCCCCTTGACGCCCATGATCAGCGACTCACCCTCGACATAGTTGAATGAGATGTTCAGGTTATGCGGCACGCGGCGCTCCAGGTCGCCATTGATGAAGGTCTGCTCGATGCCCGACAGGCCTTTGACCAGGCGGTCGTGCAGCGCGCGGATGCGTTCGTTCTCGGTGTGCATCTCCTCGCGGGCGATGCGGAAGGCCTCGCCCATGCCGACGATCTGGTGCACAGGCAGCGTGCCCGAGCGCATGCCGCGCTCATGGCCGCCGCCGTGCATCTGCGCTTCCAGACGCACGCGCGGCTTGCGGCGCACATACAGCGCACCGATGCCCTTGGGACCGTAGGTCTTGTGCGAAGCCAGGCTCATCAGGTCGATGGGCAGTTGCGCCAGGTCGATCTCGACCTTGCCGGTGGCCTGCGCCGCATCGACGTGGAAGATGATGCCGCGCTCGCGACACAGCTTGCCGATGGCCACGACGTCCTGGATGACGCCGATCTCGTTATTCACGAACATGACCGAGGCCAGGATGGTGTCCGGGCGCAGCGCGGCCTTGAACACCTCCAGGTCCAGCAGGCCGTTCTCCTGCACATCCAGGTAGGTCACCTCGAAGCCCTGGCGCTCCAGCTCGCGCATGGTGTCCAGCACGGCCTTGTGCTCGGTCTTCACCGTGACGAGGTGCTTGCCACGCGTCTTGTAGAAGTGCGCCGCCCCCTTCAGCGCCAGATTGTTGGACTCGGTGGCGCCCGAGGTCCAGACAATCTCGCGCGGGTCGGCGCCAATCAGTTCGGCCACCTGAGCACGCGCCTTCTCGACCGCCTCTTCCGCCTCCCAGCCCCAAGCATGGCTGCGCGACGCCGGGTTGCCAAAGTGCTCGCGCAGCCAAGGAATCATCGCGTCCACCACGCGGGGGTCGCACGGCGTCGTGGCGCCGTAGTCCAGGTAAATCGGGAAATGCGGGGTCATGTCCATGGCGGAGGGCTAGGGCTGGCTGGGTTCTTGTTACTTGCTGAACGCGCCCCCGAGGGCGAAGACAGAATTGGGTGCCGTGACGCGGATGGGCTTGAGCACAGGCTGGCTGGAGATGGCCCGCTTGACCGGCGCCGACTCGACCTCGAAGCCCTTGGCGAGTTGCTCGTCGGCCAGCTTGCGCAGGGACACGGAGTCGAGGTACTCGATCATCTTGGCGTTCAAATTGGTCCAGAGTTCATGGGTGATGCAGCGACCACTGTCCTCGCCCATGCAGTTTTCCTTGCCGCCGCAACCGGTGGCGTCGAGCGGCTCGTCCACGGCGACGATGATGTCGGCCACGGTGATGTCCTCGGCCTTGCGACCCAGCGAGTAGCCGCCACCGGGGCCGCGGGTGCTTTCCACCAGTTCGTGGCGACGCAGCTTGCCGAACAGCTGCTCCAGGTAGGACAGCGAGATCTGCTGGCGCTGGCTGATCGCCGCCAGGGCGACCGGCCCTGTATTCTCGCGCAGCGCCAAGTCCAACATCGCGGTGACTGCAAACCGGCCTTTGGTGGTGAGACGCATACAAAACTCCTTTGCGAGATGCCTGAACACATAAGTCCAGGACGGTGATTCAGGGTTAACCCGGGCAAGCAAGGACAATAGCCGAGCGAATCATTTCCGATTATTTTAGTCGACTACTGAATCTCGGCTGTGGGCAGGCCCGGTAGCCCCACATTCAGCAGGCTTTTTTGTTGCGACGCAGCAGCATCAGCGCGCCGCACCCTTGCGGGCGCTGTCAAGCGGCACGACGTTGTCGTGGACGCGCGCGCCGAACGCCTGCTCGCGCAGCTGCGCGAGTTGGTCGCGCAGCCGCGCCGCCTGCTCGAATTCCAAGTTGCGGGCGTGCTCCAGCATCTGCTTTTCCAGCTGGGCGATGCGCTTGGCCAGCTCCTTCTCGGACAACTCCTCGACCTGGGCAGCCGCCAGCAGCCTGGCCTCGTCGCGGCCGGCGGCCTCCGAGTAGACGCCGTCGATCAGATCCTTGATGCGCTTTTGCACGCCGCGCGGCGTGATGCCGTGGGCCTCGTTGAAGGCAATCTGCTTGGCGCGGCGGCGCTCGGTCTCGTCGATGGCCTTGCGCATGGAGTCGGTGATGCGGTCGGCATACAGGATGGCCTTGCCGTTGAGGTTGCGCGCCGCCCGGCCTATGGTCTGGATCAGGCTGCGCTCGGCGCGCAGGAAGCCTTCCTTGTCGGCATCCAGGATGGCGACCAGCGACACCTCGGGGATGTCCAGCCCCTCACGCAACAGGTTGATGCCCACCAGCACGTCGAAGGCGCCCAGGCGCAGGTCGCGCAAGATCTCCACCCGCTCGACAGTGTCGACGTCCGAATGCAAATAGCGCACCTTCACACCGTTGTCGCTCAGGTAGTCGGTCAGCTGCTCGGCCATGCGCTTGGTCAGCGTCGTGATCAGCACGCGCTCGTTGACCTCCACGCGCAGGCGGATCTCCTGTAGCACGTCGTCGACCTGGTGCGAGGCCGGACGCACTTCGACCTCGGGATCGACCAGGCCGGTCGGCCGCACCACCTGCTCGACCACCTGGCCGGCGTTGTCCTGCTCGTACTGCCCCGGCGTGGCCGACACGAAGATGGCCTGGCGCATCTTGCGCTCGAACTCGGCGAACTTCAGCGGCCGGTTGTCCAGCGCCGACGGCAGCCGAAAGCCGTACTCCACCAGCGTGGTTTTGCGCGCGCGGTCGCCGTTGTACATGCCGCCGAACTGGCCGATCAGCACATGGCTTTCGTCCAGGAACATCACCGCGTCGGGCGGCAGGTAGTCCACCAGCGTCGGCGGCGGGTCGCCGGGCCGCGCACCGGAGAGGTGCCGGCTGTAGTTCTCGATGCCCTTGCAGTGCCCGACCTCCTGCAGCATCTCCAGATCGAAGCGGGTGCGCTGTTCGATGCGCTGAGCCTCGACCAATTTGCCCTCCTTGACGAAGAAGTCCACGCGCTCGCGCAACTCCTGCTTGATGGCCTCGACGGCAGCCAGCACGCGCTCGCGCGGCGTGACGTAGTGGCTGCTGGGGTAAACCGTGAAGCGCGGGATCTTCTGCCGCAGCTGGCCTGTCAACGGGTCGAACAGCGACAGCGCCTCGATCTCGTCGTCGAACAGCTCGATGCGGATCGCCAGCTCGGAATGCTCGGCCGGGAAGACGTCAATGGTGTCGCCGCGCACGCGGAAATGGCCGCGGCTGAACTCCATCTCGTTGCGCGTGTACTGCATGCGGATCAGATGCGCAATGACGTCGCGCTGGCCCAGCCTGTCGCCGACGCGCAGCGTCATCACCATTTGGTGGTAATCGCTCGGGTTGCCGATGCCGTAGATGGCCGACACCGACGCCACGATGACCACGTCGCGCCGCTCCAGCAGGCTTTTGGTGCACGACAGCCGCATCTGCTCGATGTGCTCGTTGATCGCGCTGTCCTTCTCGATGAACAGGTCGCGCTGCGGCACATAGGCCTCGGGCTGGTAGTAGTCGTAGTAGCTGACGAAGTACTCGACAGCGTTCTTTGGGAAGAAGTCCTTGAACTCGCTGTACAGCTGCGCCGCCAGCGTCTTGTTGGGGGCAAAGACGATGGCCGGTCGACCCAGCCTGGCGATGACGTTGGCCATCGTGAAGGTTTTGCCAGAGCCGGTCACGCCCAGCAGCGTCTGGAAGCTCAGGCCGTCACGGACGCCTTCCACCAGCTGCGCAATGGCCGTCGGCTGGTCGCCGGCGGGCGGAAATGGCTGGAACAGCTGGAACGGCGAGCCTTCGAAGCTGACGAATTCGCCCTTGCGCTCCTCCGAGTCACTTGCGGCGCCGGACGTGGCGTTCAAGGCTTCTTGCATGGGGTTGTCCCTGGGTTCACGGGCAAAATTGCTGCGCTGCGAAATCTGCGCAGGTTAGCGCAGACACCCATCCCCCACCCCTGCCCTGCTGCCAACGCCCTTTCAGGAACCCCGTCATGTCCTCCTTGTTTGCCGATGTCGCCCTGGCCCCCCGTGATCCCATCCTCGGCCTGAACGAGCAGTTCAACGCCGACACCCGTCCGGGCAAAGTGAACCTGGGCGTCGGCGTCTACTACGACGAGCACGGCAAGCTGCCGCTGCTGAACTGCGTCCGCGAAGCCGAGGCCGCGATGGCCGCCGCGCCCAAGCCGCGTGGTTACCTGCCCATCGACGGCCTCGCCGCTTATGACAAAGCTGTGCAAAACCTGGTTTTCGGCTCCGAGCTGAAGAACGTCGCCACCGTGCAGTCGCTGGGCGGCACCGGCGCGCTGAAGATCGGCGCGGACTTCCTGAAGCACATCAGCCCGGCGGCCAAAGTGCTGATTTCCGACCCGAGCTGGGAGAACCACCGCGCGCTGTTCACGCAAGCCGGCTTCACGGTCGAGACCTACCCCTACTACGACGCCGCCAAGAAGGGGATCGACTTCGACGGCATGCTGGCCGCGCTGAATGCCGCCCCGGCCGGGACCATCGTCGTGCTGCACGCCTGCTGCCACAACCCGACGGGCTACGACCTCAGCGCAGCCCAGTGGGCCAAGGTGGTGGCCGCGGTCCAGGCCCGCGGTCTGACGCCCTTCCTGGACATGGCCTATCAGGGCTTCGGCTTCGGCCTGAAGGAAGACGGCGAGGCAGTGCGCCAGTTCCAGGCCGCCGGCATCGGCTTCTTCGTGTCGACCAGCTTCTCCAAGAGCTTCTCGCTGTACGGCGAGCGCGTCGGCGCGCTGAGCGTCGTGTGCAGCAGCGGCGAGGAAGCCCAGCGCGTGCTGTCGCAGCTGAAGATCATGATCCGCACCAACTACTCCAACCCGCCCACGCATGGCGCCCAGGTCGTCGCCGCCGTGCTGTCCGACGAGCGGCTGCGTGCGATGTGGGAAGAGGAGCTGGCCGGCATGCGCACCCGCATCAAGGCCATGCGCAGCGCGCTCGTCGCTGCGCTGAAGGCGGCCGGCGTGACCCAGGACCTGTCCTTCGTCACCGAGCAGCTGGGCATGTTCAGCTACTCCGGCCTGAACGCCGCACAGATGCAGCGCCTGCGCAGCGAGTTCGGTGTCTACGGCGTGGACTCGGGCCGCATCTGCGTCGCCGCGCTGAACGAGGGCAACCTGCCCACGGTCGCCGCCGCCATGGCCGCCGTCATCAAGGCCTGAACGCCGCACTGAAATGCGCAGGATTGGCGGTTTGACCGCCAGTCCGATGTTGCAGCGCACAACGCGGACAACGTTTTCTGGCACCATCGCGCCATTCCTTATCCACGCCAAGGCCGGCCATGCTGTATCAACTGTTCGAAACCCAGCGCGCCCTGCTCAGCCCCTTCTCCGAGTTCGCGGCGGCATCGGCCAAGCTGTACAGCCACCCGCTGTCGCCGTTCGCCCACACGCCCATGGCGCAACGCCTGTCGGCCGGGTTGGACCTGATGCACCGCCTGGCCAAGGACTACGAGAAGCCTGAGTTCGACATCAAGACCGTCAACGTCGATGGCGTCGACGTGGCCGTGCAGGAATTGGTGGCGCTGGAGAAGCCCTTCTGCCGGCTGCTGCGCTTCAAGCGCTACACCGACGACCCCGCCGTGCTGGCCAAGATGAAGGACCAGCCCACCGTGCTGGTCGTTGCACCGCTGTCGGGCCACCACGCCACGCTGCTGCGGGACACCGTCAAGCAGCTGCTGAAGGACCACAAGGTCTACATCACCGACTGGACCGACGCCCGCATGGTGCCGCTGGACATGGGGCCCTTCCACCTGGACGATTACATCCGCTACGTGCAGGAGTTCATCCGGCTGGTGGGCGGAGCGGACTGCCATGTGATGTCGGTCTGCCAGCCCACCGTGCCGGTACTGGCCGCCATCTCGCTGATGGCTTCCGCCGGCGAGGCCACGCCGCGCAGCATGACCATGATGGGCGGCCCCATCGACGCGCGCAAGAGCCCCACCGCCGTCAACAACCTGGCCATGAACCGCAGCTACAGCTGGTTTGAGAACAACGTCATCTACCGCGTGCCGACCAACTTCCCCGGCGCGGGCCGCGCGGTCTACCCGGGCTTCCTGCAACACGCCGGCTTCGTCGCGATGAACCCGGACCGCCACCTGTCCTCGCATTACGACTACTTCCTGGACTTGGTGCGCGGCGACGACGAAGGCGCCGAGGCGCACCGCCGCTTCTACGACGAGTACAACGCCGTGCTGGACATGCCGGCCGAGTACTACCTGGACACCATCAAGACGGTGTTCCAGGACTTCGCGCTGGTCAACGGCACTTGGGTAGTCGACGGCGCCTTGGTGCGCCCCCAGGACATCAAGACGACGGCGCTGCTGACCGTCGAGGGCGAGCTGGACGACATCTCGGGCGCCGGCCAGACCCGCGCCGCCCACGAGCTGTGCTCGGGCGTGCCCCAGGAACACCGGTTCCATTACGACGCGCTGGGCGCCGGCCACTACGGCATCTTCTCCGGCCGCCGCTGGCGCGAGAACGTCTACCCCGAGGTGCGCGACTTCATCGCCAAGTACGAGGCCGCGCCTCTGAAAAAGACCGCCAAGGCTGCGCCGGTCAAGGCGACGGTCCGGCCCGCGCCGGCCCGCAAACGCAAAGCGTGAGCCTCGCCGACCGGATCGACGCCGCCCTGCCGCAGACGCAATGCACCCGCTGCGGCTACCCGGACTGCCGCCGCTACGCCGAGGCCGTTGCCGCCGGTGAGGCCGAGATCAACCAATGTCCGCCCGGTGGCGCCGAGGGTGTGGCGCGCCTGGCGGCACTGACCGGCCGTCCGACCCTGCCGCTGAACCCGGCCAACGGCATCGAGGCCACGCGCGGCGTGGCCGTCATCGACGAAGCCTGGTGCATAGGCTGCACGCTGTGCATCAAGGCCTGCCCTGCCGACTGCATCGTCGGCGCCCCCAAGATGATGCACGTGGTCGTTGCCGAGCAATGCACCGGCTGCGAGCTGTGCGTGCCAGCCTGCCCGGTGGACTGCATCTCGCTGCCCGAAGTCACCACGGCGACCGGCTGGGCGGCCTGGAGCCAGCCACAGGCCGACCAGGCGCGCGAGCGCTATGCATTCAAGCAGTTCCGGCGCCGCCGCGACGCCGAAGAGAACGATGCCCGGCTGATGGCCAAAGCCGAGGCCAAACTGGCCGACGTGGCCGCAGCCTCCACCATCACCGACCCGGCCGCGCTGTCCGCCAAGCGCGCCGTCATCGAGGCCGCGCTGGCACGTGCGCGGGCCCGGCGCGGCTGACAATGCCGGCATGAACGCCGCGCAGATCGAACGCTTCTTCGCCACGCTACAACGCGCCAACCCGGCGCCGCAGACCGAGCTGGAATACGCCAGCGTCTTCGAGCTGCTGACCGCCGTGTTGCTGTCCGCCCAGGCCACCGACGTCGGCGTCAACAAGGCCACCCGGCGCCTGTTCGCCATCGCCAACACGCCGGCGCAAATCCTGGCCCTAGGGCAGGACGGGCTGGAGCGCCACATCAAGACCATCGGCCTGTACCGCAGCAAGGCCAAGCACCTGCTGCAGACCTGCCGCATCCTGATCGAGCAGCACGGCGGCGAAGTGCCGCGCTCACGCGAAGCGCTGGAGGCCCTGCCCGGCGTGGGCCGCAAGACCGCCAACGTGGTGCTCAACGTCGCCTTCGGCGAACCCACGATGGCGGTGGACACCCACATCTTCCGGGTCAGCAACCGCACCGGGCTCGCACCCGGCAAGACGCCCCTGGCAGTGGAGCTGGGCCTGCTCAAGCGCGTGCCGCCCGCTTACCTCGTGGACGCCCACCACTGGCTCATCCTGCACGGCCGCTATGTCTGCCAGGCGCGCAAGCCGCTGTGCCAGGCCTGTGCCGTGGCTGACCTGTGCGACCACGGTCGCCAACTAAAATCGGCAACCGCCTGACACCAGCCCATCCATGGCCAGCCTAACCGACCTGATCGATCGCGTGGAGCGCTTGCTGCTGCGCCACGACGAAATCCTGCGCACCAACCTGCTGCTGCAGGTGCAGCTCACCGCCGTCACGCAGGAGCGCGACAGCCTGCGCTCGCGGCTGAACGCGGCGCGTGCCCGCGTCGACGCGCTGCTGGAGCGCCTGCCCGTCGAGTCGGCCAAGGAAGAGTCCCAGCCATGAAGCAGATGGAAGTGACCATCATGGGCCACACCTACCTGCTCGGCTGCCCGGAAGGCGGCGAGGCAGCGTTGGCGGCAGCCGTTGCCCAGGTGGACCGCGAGATGAGCGCCATCCGCGATGCCGGCAAGGTCAAGGCACGCGAGCGCATCGCCGTGCTCGCCGCGCTCAACCTTGCGTACCAGTTGGTGGATGGCGCGCGCTCAGCCGCCGCCCCGGCGGCTGAGCCCTCCATCGCGAGCCCCGAGATCGACGCCCTCATCAAGCGGTTGGACGAAGCCCTGGGGCACGACGGTCAACTGCTCTGACCCGTAAAATGCGCGCCGTCCATCGCTTTCCTCCGAGGCTTTAATTTCCTTCATCCGATGCTCTCTGAGCAAGGGCTTGGAAAATGCCGGACGGGCGTGATCGTCTCGCGTCAGATGAACCCGAAGTCCGGTTGACCTCGCCCACCTGATTACCCCTGGGTGTTCAGGATCTCGGCCTCCAGGATCGCGGTGGACACCTCTTTCCCCCAGCCTCTGCCTTAGCATCGGCCGATGAACTACTGGCTGATGAAGTCCGAGCCCGACGAGGTCTCCATCCTCGATTTGCAACAGGCCGGCACCCTGCCCTGGACCGGCGTGCGCAACTATCAGGCGCGCAACTTCATGCGCGATGACATGCGCATCGGCGACGGCGTCCTGTTCTATCACTCGTCCTGCGCCGAGCCCGGCATCGCCGGCCTCGCCGAAGTCTGCAGCGCGCCCTACCCCGACGCCACCCAGTTCGACCCGGCCAGCCGCTACCACGATCCCAAGTCGCGGCCGGACGCGCCGCGCTGGGTGCACGTGGACGTGCGCTGGCGCGAGACGACGCGGCTGCTGAGCCTCAAGGAGATGCGCGCAGCGCCCGAACTGGCGTCCATGCGCGTGCTTCAACGCGGCAGCCGGCTGTCCATCACGCCGGTGACGCCCGCCGAGTGGCAGGCCGTGTTGCACAGGCTGCACGCGCGATGAGCTGGGCGCTCCTCCTCGAACTGCTGGCCCTGGGCCTGGCCGCCGGCTTCCTCGCTGGGCTGCTGGGCATAGGCGGCGGCATGCTGCTGGTGCCCTTCCTGACCTTCATCCTGGACCAGCGCGGCGTGGCGCCAGGCCTGACCGTCAAGATGGCCATCGCGACCTCCATGGCCACCATCATGTTCACGTCGCTCTCCAGCGTGCGTGCCCACCACCAGCGCGGCGCCGTGCGCTGGGATCTCGTCAAGGGTCTGGCACCGGGCATCCTGGTCGGTGGACTGCTGGCCGGCGTCGGGCTGTTCACGCTGCTCAAGGGTGCCTGGCTGGCGCTGGTGTTTGGCGCCTTCGTCAGCTTCTCCGGCTGGCAGATGCTGCGCAACAAGCGACCGGCTCCCAGTCGCCAGATGCCCGGCACGGCAGGCCAGTTTGGCGCGGGCGCCGGCATCGGCATGCTGTCAGGCCTGGTGGGCGCCGGTGGCGGCTTCATCAGCGTGCCCTTCATGGTCTGGTGCAACGTGCCCGTGCATTTCGCGGTGGCGACCAGCGCGGCGCTGGGCTTTCCCATCGCGGTCGCCAATACGCTGGGCTATGTCATCGGCGGCTGGGGGCTGGAACCGGCGCTGCCGGGCGCCTTTGGCTACCTCTACCTGCCGGCGCTGCTGGTCATTGCAGCAGCCAGCGTCACGATGGCGCCGCTGGGCGCACGCGCCGCCCATGCGATGAACGTGGCGCAGCTGAAAAAGGCCTTCGCAGCACTGCTGTTCGCGCTCGCCGCCTACATGCTCTGGAAGGGTTTGGCGGCGCTTTAACCGCTTTAACTTAAAACGGCCGTATCTAGGAGCCCGACAGGCTCTTAGGTTCCACCGAAGGCGATGGACGCCAGCACGACCTGGTTGCCGCCGCGGCGCTGAGCCTCGTGCACCGCGCTCTCGGTGGCCGTCATCAACTCGTCCTGACTGGACGCCGTGTGCGGGAAGCTGGATACGCCCATGGACACCGACAGGCCCAGCTCCTGGCCGTTGAGCACGACAATCTGCGCCGCGCACTGGCGCCGCAGCTGCTCCATGCGCGCGTGCGCCGTGGCCAGCCCCACGCCCGACAGCAGCACCGCGAAGCGCTGCGCGCCGATGCGGCAGGCCGAGTCCATCGCCCGCGTGTTGGCACGCAGCATCCGGCCCACGCCTTCGAGCAGACGCTGCTGCGCCTCGTCACCCAGCGCGGCAACCGCAGGCGAGATATCCAGCGCAATGATCACCAGCGCGAACTCGCGATGCTCGCGGGACGACAAGTCGATCTCGCGCAGCAACTGGTCGTCGAACTGCGCCCGCATGTACAGGCCGGAGACCTCGTCGCGGCCGGAACCCTGCTGAAGCTCGCGGCGAATCTGCTCGATGGCGCTTTGCTGCTGCTCGATCTGGCCCAGCGCCCTCTGCAGTTGCGCCTCGCGATGCCGCTCCTCGGTGCGCTCGTGCCAGACCGCCAGCAGGAACTCCTGCCCCAGCGCCAGCCGCGCGACGCTGAACTCGCGGCGGCGGCCCTTGATGTCCAGCTTGTGCTCGGACACGACCGGATGGCGCTGCGCCATGACCGTCTGCTCGACGCGGCGTAGCGCCGTGGTCTCTTCGGGTTTGAGCAACTCGGCGTCGGTGTGGCCCACCACCGCCTCGCACTCGAACATCTGCGCCAGGCCCGCGCTGGCAAACACATAGCGGCCGCTGGCCACGGCCTTGATCGCCGCCTGGCTGCCCAAGGGTTCGATCAGAGCCACCAAACCAGCCAGCGCCTCAGCACCCAACTCGGCATGCGCAGACAGCCACTGGGCGAGGCTGCCGGGCTGAGGCGATGAAGGGTCTGTCAAGTCCATGAAATTCTGATGCGATCGCGTGTCTGCGGTGGTGGACCGGGCGGCCCGAAAGACGGGAACTGTAGTGGGGTGCCACCGAAGCCAACAAGGCCGCGCCACCCCACGAATCGGGCTCCCCCCCCTAGAAGCGCGTCCCAAGCATTGCAAACCATCGTACCGAGTTTCGGCGGCGCCACCCGCGACAATCTGCCCCGGACACGGGAGGCTTATGCAGGGATTCGATGCAGTGGTGGTGGGCGCAGGCGCGGCAGGACTGTTCTGCGCCGGCCAGGCAGGCCAGGCTGGGCTGCGGGTGCTGCTCATCGATCACGCGGCCCGGCTGGCGGAGAAGATCCGCATCTCCGGCGGGGGGCGTTGCAATTTCACCAATCGCGAGGTCGGGCCGGCCAACTTCGTGTCCGAGAACCCGGCCTTCTGCCGCTCCGCGCTGGCCCGCTACACCCCGCAGGACTTCATCAAGCTCGTGCAACGCCACGGCATCGCCTTCCACGAAAAGCACAAGGGACAGCTGTTCTGCGACGACTCCAGCGAGCAGATCATCCGCATGCTGGTCAGCGAATGCGAAGCCGGCGGCGTCACGCGCTGGCAGCCCTGCAGCGTGGCGGATGTCCGCACGCGACCGCAGGGCGGTTTCGATCTCGCCACCGACCGCGGCCCGGTGCATGCGCGCCGCGTCGTCGTCGCCACCGGAGGTCTGCCGGTGCCCAAGATCGGTGCCAGCGACTGGGGCCTGCGGTTGGCCCGCCGACTCGGCCATGCCATCGTCGATCCGCGGCCGGCGCTGGTGCCGCTGACCTTCGACCCCGAGACCTGGGCGCCGTTCGCGGCGCTGGCGGGGCTGTCGCTGGCGGTGGAGGTGTCATGTGGCACCGGCAAGGCCCGCACTCGATTTCTAGAAGACCTGCTCTTCACGCACCGCGGCCTGAGCGGCCCGGCCATCCTGCAGATTTCCAGCTATCGGGAGGCCAACCAGCCCCTGCAGATCGATCTGGCACCGCACCGCCAACTGGCGCAGGAACTGGTCGCTGCCAAGGCCGTGTCGCGCCGCCAGCTGGGCAACGAACTGGCGACCCGGCTGCCACAGCGGCTGGCGGCGGCCTGGCTGGAGCGCGTCGGGCTGGACGCCGCGCGCGCCCTGCCGGAATGCCGCGATGTGGACCTGCAGCGCCTGGGCCGCAGCGTGCATGAATGGCAGCTCATGCCCAGCGGCGACGAAGGCTGGCGCAAGGCGGAGGTGATGCGGGGCGGCGTCAGCACGCAGGACCTCAGCTCCCAGACGATGGAGAGCCGGCGGGTGCCGGGCCTGTATTTCATCGGCGAGGTCGTGGACGTGACGGGCTGGCTGGGGGGCTACAACTTCCAGTGGGCCTGGGCCAGCGCGGCCGCCTGCGCCCGGGCCATGGCGGCCTCGACCAGCCAGGTCGACAGCAGCGTCTGAGCGACGCTTGGCGAGACGACGATTTCCTCGCTACAATCCCCGGCTTTGCTGGCAAACCCGCGCGTCGATTCGCTGCACTTCTCGGAGAAGATTGGACGAGAAGCAGTAATCCGGAACCTGCTGCTGATCCCAGCCGCGAACACCGAGCGCAATCCGAAGGAAATACATGACCACCATCCGCGTCAAGGAAAACGAGCCGTTCGATGTCGCCCTGCGTCGCTTCAAGCGCACCATTGAAAAGCTGGGCCTGCTGACCGAGCTGCGTGCACGCGAGTTCTACGAGAAGCCCACTGCTGAGCGCAAGCGCAAGAAGGCTGCCGCCGTGAAGCGCCACTACAAGCGCGTGCGCAGCATGCAGCTGCCCAAGAAGCTGTACTGATCGTCACTGACGCGACCGGAGCTGCGGCTCCGGACTGATCTCCAAGAAACCCGCTGCAGGACGCTGTCGCGGGTTTTTGTCTTTTTGAATCGGATTCCCCATGAGCCTGAAAGACCGCATCACCGAAGACATGAAGGCCGCGATGCGCGCCAAGGACAGCGACCGTTTGCTGACCATCCGCATGCTGCTGGCTGCCGTGAAGCAGAAGGAGGTCGACGAGCGCATCACGGTGGACGATGCCGGTCTCGTGGCCATCGTCGACAAGCTCATCAAGCAGCGCAAGGACTCCATCAGTCAGTTTGCCGCCGCTGGCCGGGACGATCTGGTCGCCAAGGAAAGCGCCGAGCTGGCGGTGCTGCAGGCCTATCTGCCCGAGCGCCTGTCCGCCCAAGCCGTGGCCGAGAAAGTGGCGACCATCGTGGCAGAACTGGGCGCCAGCGGCCCCGGCGACATGGGCAAGGTCATGGCGGCCGCCAAGGCCGCGCTCGGCAGCACCGCCGAGATGAGCACGGTCTCGGCAGCCGTCAAAGCGGCCTTGAGCAAGTAAGGAGTTCAACATGAGCCTGCCGCTGCAAGCCCTGACACCGGACGTCTTCGTCGCGCCGCAGCTGACGCCCGAGGCGATGGCCGTGGCCGCCGCCATGGGCTTCAAGAGCGTCGTCAACAACCGCCCCGACTTCGAGCACGGGCCCGATCAGCCGGCTTCGGCCGACATCCAGGCCGCTGCGGAGGCCGCCGGCCTGCAGTACCGCCACCTGCCGGTGGCGGGTGGCTACCAGACGCCGGAGCAGGTGGCCGCCATGGCCGCGCTGCTGGCCGAGCTGCCCCGACCGCTGCTGATGTTCTGCCGCTCGGGTGCCCGCTCGGCCAACCTGTTCGCGCAGGCGAGTCGAGGCGGTTGAGCGCCGATTGCTGCCCATAGAATCGCGCCCCAGCCGCCCAGCCCCGGGCGGCCCATGATTCGAGGTGCAGCGCGGTGAGACTTCTCTTGTCAGTTAGCCGGGCGCTTGATGCGCTCAGCCTGTTCACTGGCCAGCTGATGCGCTGGCTCATCCTGGCCTCGGTGCTCATCAGCGCCGGCAATGCCGTGATGCGCAAGGCCTTCGACATCGGCTCCAACGCCTTTCTCGAAGTGCAGTGGTACCTGTTCTCGGCCAGCTTCCTGCTGGGCGCGGGCTATGTGTTCCTGAAGAACGCCCATGTGCGCATCGACTTCCTGTCGAGCAAGCTGTCGCCGCGGACCAATGCCGTCATCGACATCGTCGGCATCCTGGCCGTCATCTTCCCGCTGGGGCTGCTGCTGGTAAACCTGTCCTGGCCGATCTTCCACAACGCCTGGGTGTCGGGGGAGATGAGCCAGAACGCCGGAGGTCTGGTGCGCTGGCCGGTGCTGCTGCTGATCCCCGCCGGCTTCGTGCTGCTGCTGCTGCAGGCCGTCGCGGAGTTGATCAAGCGTCTGGCCTTCCTGGGCGGCCATCTGGCCCAGCCCTTCACGCCCGACCAGAAGACGGAGGTCCAGGCATGACGCTGTGGATCGCACAGAACTTCGTGCCCCTGATGTTTCTGGGGCTGCTGGTGCTGTTGCTGTCGGGCATCCCGGTGGCGTTCGGCCTCGCGGCCACGGGGCTGCTGTTCGGCTGGATAGGCATGTCGCTCAGCGGCCTGCATCCAGAGGTGCTCAGCATCGGCGCCAACCTGTTCCAGGCGCTGCCGCTGCGGGTGTTCGGCATCATGCAGAACGACACGCTGCTGGCGATTCCCTTCTTCACGCTGATGGGCATCATCCTGGAGCGCTCCGGCATGGCGGAGGACCTGCTGGAGACGGTGGGCCAGGTCTTCGGTCCGGTGCGCGGCGGCCTGGCCATCGCCGTGGTGCTGGTGGGTGCGCTGCTGGCGGCGACCACCGGCGTCGTGGCTGCGGCTGTCATCAGTATGGGCCTGATCTCGCTGCCCATCATGCTGCGCTACGGCTACAACCGCACCATCGCCACCGGCACCATCACGGCCAGCGGCACGCTGGCCCAGGCCATCCCGCCGTCGCTGGTGCTCATCGTGCTGGCCGACCAGCTGGGGCGCTCGGTGGGCGACATGTATGCCGGCGCGCTGGTGCCGGGCCTGTTGCTGGTGGGCATGTATCTGCTGTTCATCATCGCCATCGCCATCGTCAAGCCCGCCTGGGTGCCCGCGCTGCCACCCGAGGCGCGCATCTACAAGGAGCCCAATGGCTCGGCGGGCTATCCGTCGCTGCTGGCGCTGTTGCTGGTGTGCGCTGCGGCCGGCTGGGTCTGGCACGGACAGCATGAAAGCCTGATCAATCCCCTGCTCGACCGGCAGTTGCCAGCGCCCGAGGACGAGCGGCTGATCCTGTCCATGACCGTCGGCGCGCTGCTTGCCTGGGGCCTGGCGCTGGCCAACAAGTTCCTGCGCCTGGGCCTGCTGTCGCGGCTGGCCCAGCAGGTCACGTTCGTGCTGATCCCACCGCTGGTGCTGATTTTCCTCGTGCTGGGCACCATCTTCCTTGGCGTGGCCACGCCGACCGAGGGCGGCGCCATGGGCGCGGTGGGTGCGCTGGCGATGGCGCTGGCCAAGCGCCGGCTCTCGCTGTCGCTGCTGAACCAGGCGCTGGACAACACGCTGCGCCTGTCCTGCTTCGTGCTGTTCATCCTGATCGGCTCGACGGTCTTCAGCTTCACCTTCAACGCGGCAGATGGCCACGTGTGGGTCGAGCACCTGTTCGACAGCATGCCGGGCGGCGCCCTGGGCTTCCTGATCGTCGTGAACATCCTGATCTTCGTGCTGGGCATGTTCATCGACTTCTTCGAGATCGCCTTCATCGTCGTGCCCATCCTGGCCCCGGTGGCCGAGAAGCTGCTGCCGGCCCTGGTGCCGGGCATGCCGCCGGACATGGTGATGATCTGGTTCGGCGTCATCATCGCGATGAACCTGCAGACTTCCTTCCTCACGCCGCCCTTCGGCTTTGCGCTGTTCTATCTGCGCAGCGTCGCGCCGGGCAAGGACTACAAGGACCGCGTCACCGGCGCAACCATTCCGGCCGTCACCACGGCGCAGATTTACAAGGGCTCCATCGCCTTCATCGCGCTCCAGCTGGTCATGGTCGCTGCGGTGATCGCCTTCCCGCAGTTGGTGGCGGGCAATATTGCGGTGACCGAGAAGGTAGACGCCGACGCGGCCATGGAGCAGATGGCGCCCAAGGACGACATGTTCGACATGGTGCCCGTCGAGCCGGTGGACGGCGCAGGCTCGGCCCCCCAGCCCTGACCGCGCAACGAAAAGGCCCCGCAGAGCGGGGCCTCCTTTTGAATCGCGCTTCAGCGCGAATCAGAGCTGGTTGACCTTGCTCTGAATGTAGCGGTCGAAGATGGCCTCGGTATAACGGAACCAGCGGTTGCTCTCCTTGCGGAAGGCCGCGTAGTCGGCATAGACCTTCTTCCAGTTCGGGTTCTTGGCCGACAGGTCGCTGTACAGCGCCATCGCTTCCTTGAAGGCCAGATCCATCACGTCCAGCGGCATTTGGATCAGCTTGGTCTTGTTGGCCAGCAACTGCGTCAGGGCCTGCGGATTGCGGGCGTCGTACTTGGCCTGCATCTCCACGTGCGCGTAGGCAGAAGCTGCCTCGACGACGGCTTTGTACTCGGCCGACAGGCCGTCATAGGCCTTGGTGTTGATGTAGAGGTCCAGTTGCGGGCCACCCTCCCACCAGCCAGGGTAGTGATAGAAGGGCGCGACCTTGAAGAAGCCCAGCTTCAGATCGTCGTAGGGGCCCACCCACTCGGCCGCATCGATGGTGCCCTTCTCCAGCGCCTGATAGATCTCGCCGCCCGGGATGTTCTGCGGCACCATGCCCATGCGTTCACAGACCTTGCCGGCAAAGCCGCCGACGCGGAACTTCAGGCCCTTCACGTCGGCGACCGACTTGATCTCCTTTCGGTACCAGCCGCCCATCTGGGCGCCGGTATTGCCCATCGGGAAGTGAATGATGTTGTAGTTGCGGTAGAACTCCCGCATCAGCTTCAGACCATTGCCCTCGAACTGCCAAGCCGACATCTGGCGGCTGTTCAGACCGAAGGGAATCGCGCAGCCAATGGCGAACGTCTCATCCTTGCCGAAGAAGTAGTAGGGCGCGGTGTGCGCCATCTCGACGGTGCCGTTCTGCACGCCGTCGACGACGCCGAAGGCCGGCATCAACTCACCGCCGGCATGCACCGAGATCTGGAACTTGCCGCCGGTCATTTCGCCCACCTTCTTGGCGAACACTTCGGCCGCACCGTAAATGGTGTCCAGCGACTTCGGGAAGCTGGACGCGAGGCGCCAGCGCACCTGGGCCTGGGCGTGCACGATGGCCGGTGCGGCACCGGCAGCCAGCACGCCGGCAAGGCCGGCCTGGCGAACGAACGAACGGCGTTCCATGAGGGTCTCCTGTAGTCAGATTGGCAACGAATACGCCGCCCGATTCTAGGAAGGCCACTGGGCGGCCACTGACCAGTGCTTACCCGCGCGCCGAAGCTTTAGTTGCCGGCGAGCTTCATGCCCGTGACCAGCACGGAGCCCACGGTTTTTGTGCCCATCGTGTACTCGTCCGCGCCAATGCCCACGATGTTCTGCAGCATGTCCTTCAGGTTGCCGGCGATGGTCACCTCATGGACCGGGTAAGCGATCTCGCCGTTCTCGACCCAGTAGCCGCTGGCACCGCGCGAGTAGTCGCCGGTCACGTAGTTGACGCCCTGCCCCATCAGCTCCGTCACGAGCAGGCCGCGGCCCAACCGACGAATCATCGTCGCCAGGTCATCGCCGGGCGCCGTAGCGCGGCTGGTCATGCGCAGGTTGTGCGAGCCGCCCGCATGGCCGGTGGTCCGCATGCCCAGCTTGCGCGCCGAGTAGCTGGACAGGAAGTAGCCCTGCAGCACCCCGCCCTGCACCACCGAGCGGGCCCGCGTGACGACACCCTCGTCGTCGAACGGCGCGCTGCCCTTGCCCTTCCTGATGTGCGGGTCCTCGGTGATGTCGATGTGCGGGGCCATGACCGAGCGACCCAGGCTGTCGAGCAAAAAGCTGGTGCGCCGATACAGCGCGCCGCCGCTGGTGGCTTGCACCAGCGCGCCCAGCAGGCCGATCGCCACCGTGCTCTCGAACAGCACCGGCACCTCGGCGGTGGCGACCTTGCGTGCCTTCAGGCGCGAGAGCGCGCGCTCGGCCGCGTAGCGGCCCACGGCCTCCGGCGAGGCCAGATCGGCGGCGTCCCGCATCGAGCTATACCAGGCGTCGCGCTGCATGTCGGCGCCGCGCCCGGCGATGGGGGCCACCGAGATGGAATGCCGCGAGCTGGCGTAGCCGCCGCTGAAGCCCCGCGTGTTGCCCATCCAGAAATGCGACTGCTGTGCGGACACCGAGGCCCCCTCGCTGTTGGTGATGCGCTTGTCCACGGCCAGCGCCGCGGCCTCGCAGCGCAGCGCAATCTCCGCTGCCGCAGCCGCATCCAGCGCCCAGGGATGGAACAGGTCCAGCGCCGGCCACTGCGCGGGGTCCAGCGCCAGATCGGCCTCGTCGGGCAGGCCGGCAAACTCGTCCTCGGCCGTGAAGCGGGCGATGTCGTAGGCCGCACGCACGGTGTCGCGGATGGCCTGGGGCGAGAAGTCCGATGTGCTGGCATTGCCGCGCCGCTGCCCCAGGTAGACCGAGATGCCCAGCGACTTGTCACGGTTGCGTTCTACGTTTTCCAGCTTGCCCAGCCGCGCCGACACCGACAAGCCACAACCCTCGGACACCTCGGCGCCGGCGTCGCTCGCGCCCAACTTCTTGGCTTCTGTCAGGGCATCTTCGATCCACTGCTGGAACTGCTCGGGGCTATAGGCGAAACCGTCTTTGGCTTGGGACATGAAGGGCACTGAATCTGCGTGGGCGACAATGATAGGCCCGCGCCCAAACTGCCTCAGATGCACGAGACCACGCCAGACTTCGAAGCCGACGACGGCTTCGACCGCCCCAGCAAGTCCCAGATGAAGCGCGACATGATTGCGCTGCAGAAGCTGGGCGAGGAGTTGCTGGCCCTGCCCGAATCGCGCTGGGAACCGCTGGCGCTGCCCGAGATCCTCAGCGACGCGCTGAAGGCCGCCAAGAAGATCAGCAACTTCGAAGGCCGCCGCCGCCAGATGCAATACATCGGCAAGCTGATGCGCAAGATCGACCCCGAACCGGTGCGCGAGGCGGTGGCCGCGTTCAAGCTGGGCCATGCACAGGACAGCCTCAGGCTGCACCAGGCGGAGCGCTGGCGCGAGCGCCTGCTGGCCAGCGACGACGCGCTGGCGGAGTTCCTCGCCGCGCACCAGGACGTGGACATCCAGCAACTGCGCAGCCTGGTGCGCGCGGCGCGCAAGGACGCCTCCCATGCGCCCGAGAAGCGCAGTGGCCGCGCCTATCGGGAGCTGTTCCAGTTCATCAAAGCCTCGGAGGCGGCAAACCATGAGTGAGCCTGTTCGCATCGGCATCGTCTCCATCAGCGACCGCGCCTCCAGCGGCGTCTACGAGGACAAGGGCCTGCCCGCGCTGAAAGACTGGCTGGGCAGCGCGCTGCTCAACCCCATCACCTTCGTGCCGCGGCTCATCCCCGACGAGCAGGCCGGCATCTCGGCCGCGCTGATCGAGCTGGTGGACGTCGAGCGCTGCGATCTGGTGCTGACCACCGGCGGCACCGGCCCTGCGCCGCGTGACGTGACCCCCGAGGCCACGCTGGCGGTGGCAGAGCGAGAGATGCCCGGCTTCGGCGAGCAGATGCGGCAGATCTCGCTGCACTTCGTACCGACGGCCATCCTGTCGCGCCAGGTCGCCGTCATCCGCGGCAAGTGCCTCATCATCAACCTGCCAGGCCAACCCAAGGCCATTGCCGAGACGCTGGCCGGCCACGAGAAGGCGAGCGGCATCTTCGCCGCGGTGCCCTATTGCATCGACCTGATCGGCGGCCCCTACCTCGAAACGCGTGACGAGGTTTGCAAGGCGTTCCGGCCCAAGAGCGCCCAGCGCCGGCCTGCGGCCTAATCCACTACGCTGGCCGGCGCGGCAGCCGCGGCCAGCGCCGCCTCCACGTCGGCCAGTGCTCGATTGCTGCTCAGGCCCAGGCCGCCAAGCGCCCCCCGGCCCGCGCCATCGCGCCCTGCTGCTGCGTGCACGCCCACCCAGGCATTGCGGCCCGCGCGCTTGGCCGCATACAGCGCCAGGTCGGCCAAGTTGACCACCTGCTGCCAGCTGCGCGCCAGCGGCTGCTCCACCTCGAAGGGCATGCAGGCAAAGCCGATGGAGCAGGTCACCGCGATCTCGCTGCCGTCTTCCAGCCGGAATGGCGTGGCCGCCACGACGCTGCGCATGCGCTCGGCCAGTTCCTCGGCCCGCGCGCGGTCGGTGTCGCGGGCCACGGCCAGGAACTCCTCGCCGCCCCAGCGCACCAGGTAGTCCGATTCGCGCAGCACCGAGCGCAGCCGGGCGCCGAACTGCACCAGCACCGCGTCGCCCGCCGCATGGCCCAGGCAATCGTTGATGCGTTTGAACGCATCCAAGTCCAGCAGCAGAAACACACTGTCCGTATCCAGCGGCTGGCCGCCGGCCGCCAGCGCCTCCTGGGCACGGCGCTGGCTGGCGGCCAGATCCTGCTCGATGTGCTCGGCCAGGAAGCGCCGGTTGTGCAGGCCGGTCAGCGGGTCCGTCACGCTGGCGAGCAGCAACTGCGCGGACTTCTCCTGCAAGCTGTGGTGCAAGGTCTCCAGCTCCGCGGTGCGCTGGCACACCTTGTCTTCCAGCTCTCTCTGGCGCTGGCGCAACCGCCGCGTGCGCTGTCGCACGGCGGTCAGCAGCAGCAGGGCCAGAGTCAGCGCCACACCGAGGCGGAACCACCAGGTCTGATGCCAGGCGGGCAACACGCGAATGGGCAGCGCCAACTCGCGCTCGCCCCATTCGCCGTCACGGTTGGAGGCGCGCAGCCGCAGGCGGTATTCGCCCGGCGGCAAGTTGGCATAGGCGGCAAGCCGGCGCGTCGGGTCACTGGGCATCCAGTACCGGTCATAGCCCTCCAACAGGTAGGCATAGCGGTTGCGTTCGGGCGCCGAGAAGTCGGTGGACGAGAACTCCACGGTCAGGCTGTTGGCGTCGGGGTGCACCGTCAGCTGCGGGGCGGCGGGATCCAGCGGCTGCGTGCGGCCGCCCAGCTTCACCTCGCTGACCAGCACGGTAGGCAGGTAGCTCCACGTCTGCAGCTTTTCTGGCAGCACCACGGTCATGCCGCCCGCGCCGCCAAACAGCAGCTCGCCGCGCTGGGTGCGCGCCGCCGAGCCGGTCCAGTAGGTCGGGAATGCCACGCCCTCGGCGCGGCGCAGCGCCGTCACCGCCAGGGTGCGCGGGTTGATGCGGGCCAGCCCGTTGTCGGTGCTGGCCCAGATGCGGCCCTGCAGGTCCTGCAACAGCGCATTGACCGTGCTGTCCGGCAAACCCTGGGCCGGCGAGAGGCGCAACGGCGCGGCCGGCCGGCCCGGCGGCGGCAGGATGTCGATGCCGCCGCCATAGCTGCCCACCCACAGCCGGCCATCTGCGTCCGCCAGCAAAGCGGTGACGAAGCCGGCAGACAGCGCGCCGGCCTGCGCCGGCCCGGGCAACCATTGCGTGACGCTGCGCCCTGCCAGCGCGACACGATTGAGACCATGGCGCGTGCCCACCCACAGCACGCCGGCGTCGCGTGCATCGCGCGCCAGCACCGTCACGCGCTGGTCGCTCAGCCCGGGCGCGGCCAAGGCGACGGCTTCGCCATGCCCGGAGCGCAGGTCCAGGTGCCACAGGCCGTCGGTCTGACCGCCTATCCAGAGGTCGTCCCCGTTCGCCAGCAGCGCCCACACCGAGGCCGCCGGGTCGCGCCCGGGCAGCGTGACCCGCGCCACGCGCCGCCCGGCCGCATCGGCGCGGTACAGACCGCGCTTGGTGCCGATGAAGACATCGCCATCGGGCGCCGTTGCCATCGCCAGCACGATGTCGGCCGGCAGCGCGGCATCGGGCCGCTGCTTCGCATCGGGGCGCAGCGCGCCCACGCGACGCCCCTGGGCATCCAGGATGTCCACCCCGCTCTTGTGCGTGCCAAGCCACAGCCCACCATCCGGCCGCGGCTCGATCCAGCTGATCTCGGTGCCGACGAAACGCGCGTCCAGCGCGTCGCCGCCATCGGCCGTCACGCCGAAGCGTGACAGCACGCCCCTCTGGCGCGGGTCGTGGCGGCTCAGCCCGCGGTTGGTGGCCACCCAGACCAGCCCGGCGCGGTCGCGGTACAGCGCTCGCAGCGCGTTGTCCATCAGACTCATGGGCCAGGCCGGCACGTGGCGGATGCGCCGCGTCTCGCCCTGCGCCAGGTTCACCGCCACCAGCCCCTGGGCCAGCGTCGCGACCCACATTTCCCCGGGCTGCACCTCGGCCAGGTCGGCGATCTGGCTGTCGCGCAGCACGTCCTGGCCATCGGGCATGGCCCGCTCGCGCACTGCCAGGGCCGGTGCCCGACCCTCATCCGGCAGCACGAACACACCATGCTGCAGGCTGCCCACCCAGATGCGGCCGGCGCTGTCCTGGCGCAGCACTTCGGGCTGCACCGTCGCAGCATCGCGCAACGGCACGGCAGCGAGCTGCGCGGCGCCAGGCTCGCGGCGGAACAGGCCCGCAGCGCTGCCCACCCACAGCACGCCGCGGCGGTCACGCAACAGCGCGCGCACCTGCGATCCGGCCGCCGCCGCCCAGCCGCGGCTGGCGCGCTCGATGCGGCCGGTGGCTGGGTCGAGATGATCCAGGCCGCCATCGGTGGCCACCCACAGCCCGCCCGCACCGTCCTCCAGCACCTGGCGCACGCTGACGTGGCTGAGGCCGGCATCACCGCCGACCGGGTAACGCACGAAACGGTCGGTGGCCGGGTCGTGCCGCAGCAAGCCGGCCGACGTGGTGCCCACCCAAAGCCGGCCGCGCGCGTCGCCGTACAAGGTCTGCACGTAGTTGTCGGGCAGCGCGCCGTCGCGCTGCGGATCGGCCTGGTAGACGCGGAAGCGGTAGCCGTCCCAGCGCGACAGCCCACCCGGGCTGCCTATCCACAGAAAGCCCTGCCCGTCCTCGGCCAACGCCGTCGCGATGGCATTGGGCAGGCCATGGTCCTGCGTGATGTGCTGGAAGGCCACATCCGCCAGCCACTCGTGGCTGGTCGCAGCCGCGGCATGCGGCGCGGACGCCGCCAGCGCCAGGCAGGCCAGCAGGCCGCTCAGTACGGAACGCAGCAGGTGAGGCACTGGCGTTAACAGCTCGCAGAACTCCGAGACTCTGCGATTGTGCGCGATGCCCCGGCCGGTCGGCGCTGCTACTTGACCAGCCGATTCATGCCGGCCGCGTCGAAATGCTCATCGCGCTGCGCATCGGCGGGCACGCATTCGCGCCCGACTTGTCGAGAGAGCTGGCAGACCGCGTCCCACAGCAGCGCGATCTGGTGCTCGTGGCCCGCGGCGCTGTCGATGAGCCCACGCATGGCCTGCGCGAGCGGATCGTCCCCCTGGGTCACGCCATAGGCCGAGAAGCCCATCTTGGCGGCGGCCTCCTCGCGGGCCTGGTCGCTGGCGGCCTCGATGATGCGGGCAGGATTGCCCACCGCCGTCGCGCCCGCGGGCACCGGCTTGGTGACGACAGCCCCCGAGCCGATGCGTGCGCCTGCGCCCACCGTGAAGCCGCCCAGCACGCAGGCGTTGGCACCCACGATGACGCCCGGCCCCAGCGTCGGGTGGCGCTTGGTCCCCTTGACCAGCGAGGTGCCGCCCAGCGTGACGCCCTGGTAGATGGTGCAGCCCTCGCCGATCTCGGCCATCTCGCCAATGACGATGCCCATGCCGTGGTCGATGAACACCCGGCGACCGATCTTGGCGCCCGGGTGGATCTCGATGCCGGTCAGGAAGCGGCCCCAATGGGAGATCCAGCGCGCCAGCCACTTGAAGCCGCGCTGCCAGAACCAGTGCGCCCGGCGATGCAGCCACAACGCATGCAGGCCCGGATAACAGGTCAGCACCTCCCAGGCCGAGCGGGCGGCGGGGTCGCGTTCGAGGATGAGGGCGATGTCTTCGCGCAGGCGCTGAAACATGGTGCTGCCAGTCTGGACGGCCGGCAAGTGTAGGTGCGCGATCAAGAACCTGAGCCGGCCACGGTCTTGCTCATCTGCCGCGCGATGCCGCGCAGGATGTGCACCTCTTCGACGGTGAGGCCAGCGCGGTTGAAGAGCTGGTTCAGCCGCGGCATCAGCTTCCTGGGCGCTGCAGGATCCAGATAGCCGATGTCGGTCAGCGCCACCTGCAGATGCTCCAGCAGGCCCTGCACGGCACGCACGTCGGCCCGCTCGGCCTCTGGCGCGCGCGGCTGCACGCTGAAACCGCCCAGCGCCTGGCGCAGGTCGTAGGCCAGCAGTTGCACGGCCTGCGCGAGGTTGAGCGAGCCGTAGTCCGGATGGGTCGGAATGCTGAGCACCGCATGGCAGCGGTAGACGTCCTCGTTGGCCATGCCGTAGCGCTCGGAGCCGAACACCAGCGCCAGCCGCGGCGCAGCCGCGCGGCTGGCCAGGTCGGCGAACAAGGCGCGGGGCTCATACGTCGGCGGACCGAAGTCGCGCGGCGTCATCGCGGTGGCACAGGCGAAGTCCACGCCGTCCAGCGCCTCGGCAAGCGTCGAAACCACGCGGCCACGGGCCAGAATGTCCGCCGCGCCGCTGGCCATGGCCACCGCCTCCTCGTGGCACAGCACATCCGCAAAGCGCGGCGCCACCAGCACCAGGTCCGAGAAGCCCATCACCTTCATCGCCCGCGCCGTCGCGCCGACGTTGCCGGCATGGCTGGTGTTGATGAGGACGAAGCGTGTGGATTCCACGGGTAAACCAGAGGGCTGAAGCTAGAATTCGCCGATTATCCCGGGCTGTCTCGGCCGCCCGTCGCTCTTTCCCTTCGTCAGCCCCTTCTCTTCCAGCGAGTGCCCGCATGCAGCAAGCGTCTCTTCATCCCATGCTCAATGTCGCCGTCAAGGCGGCCCGCGCGGCCGGCGCCATCATCAACCGCGCCTCGCTTGACCTGGAAGCACTGCGCATCAACACGAAGAGCCCGAACGACTTCGTCACCGAGGTCGACCATGCCGCCGAAGGGGCCATCATCGAGACGCTGCTGCAGGCCTACCCCAACCACGGCATCCTGGCCGAGGAGTCGGGCCGCAACCACGGCGCGCGCGATTCCGAGTACGTCTGGATCATCGATCCGCTGGACGGCACCACCAATTTCATCCACGGCTTCCCCGTGTACTGCGTCTCCATCGCGCTGTCGCATCGCGGCGTCGTGCAGCAAGCCGTCGTGTACGACCCCACGCGCAACGACCTCTTCTACGCCACCAAGGGGCGGGGCGCCTTCCTGAACGACCGCCGCCTGCGCGTCTCCAAGCGCACCCGCATGAGCGACGCGCTGATCGGCACCGGCTTCCCCTTCCGCCGCGGCGACAACTTCAAGCGCTACCTGAAGATGTTCGAGGAGGTCATGCAGCACTGCGCCGGCCTGCGCCGCCCGGGCGCCGCGGCGCTGGACCTGTGCTACGTCGCCGCCGGCTACTACGACGCCTTCTTCGAGACCGGCCTGCAGCCCTGGGACATCGCGGCCGGCTCGCTGATCGTCTCGGAGGCTGGCGGGCTGATCGGCAACTTCACCGGCGAAGCCGACTTCCTGCACCAGCGCGAGGTCGTGGCCGGCAACCCCAAGATCTACGCGCAGCTGGTGCAAATGCTGACGCCCTACTCGCGCGTCATCAAGGCAGAAGAAGCTGCCCCAGCCGCTGCCGCACCGGCACCCGAGGCCGCCCCGGCAGCGGCGCCCAAGAAGCGTGGCCCGGTGCGCATCCGCAAGGACGAGGCCGGCGAGGACGCGCCGGTGTAACGCCCAAGGCTCGCGCAGTCACGAAGCCCTCCTCGCGAGGGCTTCACCGTTCTGGGCGTGAACAAATGGGCACAAGCCAGCCTCCAGCGTGAACCCACATTCCTCGGCGTGACATCTGCACGGCCCGCCGCCTGCACGAGGGAGATGCGCTCGCCAGAATGCGCGCCGCACCTCGGCCTGCGCCGACCCGCTTTCCAGTTCAACCAGAAACCACACGATGTTCGTTCGCACTGCCCTTGCCCTCGCCCTCGCCGCCTCTGCCACGCTGTCCCATGCCGAAGTCAAGGTTCTGAAGAAAGTGCCGCCCGAGTACCCCAACGAGGCGATCAAGAAGAACATCAGCTCCGGCAGCGTGCGCGCCAAGATCGCCATCGCCGGCGATGGCAAGGTGTCCAACGTCGAGGTCGTCGAAGCCGAACCCAAGCGGGTGTTCGACCGCGCCGCCATCGAGGCCCTGAGCCAGTGGAAATTCGAAGGCACGGGCAGCGCCCAGACCCACGAGGTCAAGCTGGTGTTCAGGTCGGAGGACTGAACGAGGCCACGGACAGTCCCCACGGACTGTCCGGCGTCTCCTGCAGGACGGCCGGCCCGCAATTCGGCTGGCAAGAATTCATAAGCCCGCTGATGCGGGCTTTTGCATTTCAGCGGGGAGCGTCGCCGGCCGCGGATTCAACGCAGCAGCGATGGCGGCGGCGGGCCGACGGCCGTGCCTTGCTCAGCGCTCGCTCTGCGGGGCAGACACGGGCCGCCGCTTAAACTGCGCCGCATTCTGAAGCCCTCCACGCCGGGGGCTTTGTCATTATTTCCACGCCGATGACCCAGCCCGCTGACTTCAGCGCTCATACGCCCATGATGGCCCAGTACCTGGGCCTGAAAGCCGAATTCCCGGACACCCTGTTGCTGTACCGGATGGGTGATTTCTACGAGGTGTTCTACGACGACGCCCGCAAGTGCCATGCGCTGCTGGACATCACCCTCACCACACGCGGACAGAGCGCCGGCCAGCCTGTCGTCATGGCCGGCGTGCCGGTGCACGCGCTGGAGAGTTATCTCGCCAAGCTGATCAAGCTGGGGGAGGCCGTGGCGATCGCCGAGCAGGTCGGCGAGGTCGGTGCGGGCAAGGGGCCGGTGGAGCGCAAGGTGGTGCGCGTCGTCACGCCCGGCACCGTCACCGACACCGAGCTGCTGGCCGACAAGCAGGACGCGGTTTTGCTCAGCATCAGCGGCCAGGGCCGCCGTCATGGGCTGGCCTGGCTGTCGCTGACCCAGGGCGAGATCGGCCTGGCCGAATGCAGTGACACCGAGCTGCCCGCTTGGCTGGCGCGGCTGATGCCGGCCGAGATCCTGGTCAACCGTGAGGCCCAGCCCGCAGCCGTCATGCGGGCACGCTTCCCGGTGACGAACCGGCCGGCCTGGCAGTTCGATGGCGCCCTGGGCCAGCGCAAGCTGTGCGAGCAACTGGGCGTGGCCAATCTGCAGGGCTTCAACGCGCAGGAGCTGACGCTGGCCCATGCGGCGGCCAGCGCCCTGCTCGCGTTCGCCGAGCACACCCAAGGCCGCGCGCTGACCCATGTGCGCAGCTTGCGCGTGCAGCGCGCCAGCGAGCTGCTGGACCTGCCGCCCGCCACGCAGCGCAACCTCGAGCTGGTGCAGACCCTGCGCGGCGAGCCCAGCCCCACGCTGTTCTCGCTGCTGGACAGCTGCAAGACCAGCATGGGCAGCCGCATGCTGCGCCAGTGGCTGCTGCATCCCAAGCGCGACCGCGCCGAGGCGATCGCGCGGCACGACGCCATCGCCGCGCTGCAGGCGCACGGCTTCGAGCCGCTGCGCGAGGCGCTGAAGTCGGTCAGCGACGTGGAGCGCATTGCCGCGCGCATCGCGCTGCGCCAGGTGCGACCGCGCGAGCTGACCGGCATCCGCGCGACGCTGCAGGCCCTGCCCGCGCTGCGCGCCGCGACCCCCGCTGCATTGCAGGACGCAACGCTGAATCCGCCGTCCGACATCCTGGAGCTGCTGGAACGTGCGATCGCGCCGGAGCCCGCGCCGCTGCCACGCGACGGCGGCGTCATCGCCGACGGCTTCGATGCCGAGCTCGACGAGCTGCGCGGCATCCAGCAGAACTGCGACAGTTTCCTGCTGGATCTCGAAACCCGCGAGCGTGCCCGCACGGGCATCGCCAACCTGCGCGTGCAGTTCAACCGCGTGCACGGCTTCTACATCGAGGTCACGCAGGGCCAGCTGGACAAGGTGCCGCTGGACTACCAGCGCCGCCAGACGCTGAAGAACGCCGAGCGCTACATCACGCCGGAGCTCAAGGCCTTCGAGGACAAGGCGCTGTCGGCCCAGGAGCGGGCGCTGGCACGCGAGAAGCTGCTGTACGAGCAGGTCATCGAAGCGCTGATCGCGCGTCTGGCACCGCTGACAGCGCTAGGCCGCACGCTGGCCAGCCTGGACGCGCTGGCGGCGCTGGCCGAGCGCGCCACCACGCTGAACTGGTGCCGGCCTGAGTTCGTGCCGCATCCCTGCCTGGAGATCGTGGCCGGCCGGCATCCGGTGGTGCAGGCGCGCCTGGCCGAGACCGGTGGTGCCGAGTTCATGCCCAACGACTGCCGGCTGGACGCGCGCACCCGCATGCTGATCATCACCGGGCCCAACATGGGCGGCAAAAGCACCTTCATGCGCCAGGTCGCGCTGATCGCGCTGCTGGCCGCCATCGGCAGCTACGTGCCCGCCACCAGCTGTCGCCTGGGCCCGATGGACGCCATCCATACGCGCATCGGCGCGGCCGATGATCTGGCCAACGCGCAGTCCACCTTCATGCTGGAGATGACCGAGGGCGCGGCCATCCTGCATGCGGCCACCGACCAGTCGCTGGTGCTGATGGACGAGATCGGGCGCGGGACCTCCACCTTCGACGGTCTGGCGCTGGCCTCCGCGATTGCCAGCCACCTGCACGACAAGACGCGTGCGTTCACGCTGTTCGCGACGCATTACTTCGAGCTGACCGAGTTTCCGGCCAAGCATCCGCTGGCGCAGAACTGGCACGTGTCGGCCGTCGAGAGCGGTGAGGACATCGTCTTCCTGCACGAGTTGCAGCCAGGCCCGGCCAGCCGCAGCTACGGCGTGCAGGTGGCCAAGCTGGCCGGCATGCCCGCGAGCCTGGTGCGCCAGGCGCGCGCAACCCTGGAGGCGCTGGAGGCGCGCTCCCGCGCGGCGAACGATCAGTTCGACCTTTTCGCCGCGCCGCCCGCCCCACCGCCGCTGCCGGCGCCGAGCGCGCTGGTGCAGACCCTGGACGCCATCGACCCCGATGCGCTGTCGCCACGGGAGGCGCTGGAGGCGCTGTACAAGCTGAAGAACCTGGCGCAGGCATGAAGACCCTGGTCTTCAGCCACGCCAACAGCTTCCCCGCGGGCTGCTACCGCCTGCTATTCGAGCGCTGGCGCGCGGCCGGCTGGCGGGTGGAGGCGCTGGACCGCTTCGGCCACGATCCGCGCTTTCCGGTCACGAGCGATTGGCGCCGCCTGCGCGACCAGCTCATCCACTTTATCGAGCACGAGGTGAAGCCTGAAGGCCAGGTGGCCTTGGTCGGCCACTCGCTCGGCGGCATGCTGAGCCTGATGTGCGCCTGCCGCCGGCCCGATCTCGTGAGCCGGCTGGTGATGCTCGATTCGCCCGTCGTCGCCGGCGTCAAGGCCGTCGCCATCGCGGTCGCCAAGACGACCGGGCTCATGCACCACTACGGCCCGTCCCGCGTCGCCCGCGAACGCCGCCATGTCTGGCCCGATCGGTCCGCCGTGCATGCACATTTCGCAGCCAAGAAGCTGTTTGCCCGCTGGGACCCGCGCGTGCTGGCTGACTACGTCGCCGCCGGCTTCGAGGACACCGAGGACGGCCAGGTGCGGCTGCGCTTCACGCGCGAGGTCGAGGCCCACATCTACCGCACCCTGCCCCATCACCTGCCGCTGCTGCTGCGCCTGCGGCCGCCGCGCTGTCCGGTCGCATTTATCGGCGGCACGCGCTCGGTCGAACTGCGCCAGGCAGGCGCAGCGGCATCCATGAAGCTGGCGGGCGAACGCTGGCGCTGGATGGAGGGAAGTCACCTATTCCCATTCGAGCAGCCCGAAGCCACGGCCGACCTGGTGCTGGACCTGCTGACCTGAAGAGGCGCTCCCGTACAATTTCAATTTCCCACCACAGCAGCCTGTTCTGGGCTGCTGCCAGACATGACCAAATACGTCTTCGTCACCGGCGGTGTAGTGTCCTCGTTAGGCAAGGGCATCGCGTCGGCCTCGCTGGCTGCCATCCTCGAATCGCGCGGCCTCAAAGTCACCCTGATCAAGCTGGATCCCTACATCAACGTGGATCCCGGCACGATGTCGCCGTTCCAGCATGGCGAGGTGTTCGTCACCGATGACGGCGCCGAGACCGACCTGGACCTGGGCCACTACGAGCGCTTCATCACGACGCGCATGAAGAAGGCCAACAACTTCACCACGGGCCAGATCTACAAATCGGTGCTGGAGAAGGAGCGCCGCGGCGACTACCTCGGCAAGACGGTGCAGGTCATCCCGCACATCACCAACGAGATCCAGGAATACATCAAGCGCGGCGCCGAGGGCGTGGATGTGGCCATCGTGGAAATCGGCGGCACGGTGGGCGACATCGAGTCCCTGCCCTTCCTCGAAGCCGTGCGCCAGATGAGCCTGCGCGCAGGCCCGACGAACACGGCCTTCGTGCATCTGACCTACGTGCCCTGGATCGCCGCTGCCGGCGAGCTCAAGACCAAGCCCACCCAGCACACCGTGCAGAAGCTGCGCGAGATCGGCATCCAGCCCGATGCGCTGATCTGCCGCGCCGACCGCCGCATCCCCGACGACGAGCGCGAGAAGATCTCCCTCTTCACGAACGTGCCCGAGTACGGCGTGATCTCGATGTGGGACGTCAACACCATCTACAAGGTGCCGCGCGTGCTGCACGAGCAGGGCCTGGACCAGCTCATCTGCACCAAGCTCCAGCTCAACACCAAGAGCGCTGACCTCAAGCGCTGGGACAATCTCGTCTACGAGGTCGAGAACCCGCGGGAAGAGGTCACCATCGCGATGTGCGGCAAGTACACCGACCTGTCGGACTCGTACAAGTCGCTCAACGAAGCCCTGCGCCATGCGGGCATCCACAACCATGCCGGCGTCAAGATCGAGTACGTCGACAGCGAAACGCTGACGCCCGAGACCGTGGACAGCCTGGCGCAATACGACGCCATCCTGGTGCCCGGCGGCTTCGGCAAGCGCGGCGTGGAAGGCAAGATCCTGGCGGCGCAGTACGCGCGCGAGCACAAGATCCCCTACCTGGGCATCTGCCTTGGCATGCAGGTCGCGACCATCGAGTACGCCCGCCACATGGCGGGTCTTGAAGGCGCCAACTCCACCGAGTTCGACCCTCACACGCCGCATCCCGTCATCGCGCTGATCGACGAATGGCAGGACGCCGACGGCAGCATCCAGAAGCGCGATGCCAACAGCGACCTCGGCGGCACCATGCGCCTGGGCGCACAGAGCTCCGACGTCAAGCCCGGCACGCTGGCGCATGACATCTACGGCCCGGTCGTCACCGAGCGGCATCGCCACCGCTACGAGGCCAACGAGCACTACCTCGACCGCCTGCAAAAGGCCGGCTTGGTCATCTCGGCCATCACGCAACGCGAGAAGCTGACCGAGATCATCGAACTGCCGCGCGAGGTGCACCCCTGGTTCGTGGGCGTGCAGTTCCACCCCGAGTTCAAGTCCACGCCCTGGGGCGCACATCCGCTGTTCACCGCCTTCATCAAGGCGGCGCTGGACCACAAGCACAAGGTGAAGTGATGGAACTCTGCGGCTACCAGGTCGGCCTCGACCGGCCCTTCTTCCTCATCGCGGGCACATGCTCCATCGAGAGCCTGCAGCTGTCGCTGGACGTCGCCGGACTGCTCAAGGAAGCCTGCACGGCGCTGGGCATTGCGCTGATCTACAAGGGCTCGTTCGACAAGGCCAACCGCTCATCCGGCACATCCAAGCGCGGCGTGGGCATGCAAGCCGGTCTGAAGATCCTCGACGAGGTGCGCCGCCAGACCGGCCTGCCAGTGCTGACCGACGTGCATGATGCGACCCAGGTCGCCGAAGTCGCCGCCGTCGTGGACGTGCTGCAGACGCCCGCCTTCCTGTGCCGCCAGACCGATTTCATCCGCGCCGTCGCGCAAAGCGGCAAGCCGGTGAACATCAAGAAGGGGCAGTTCCTGGCGCCCTGGGACATGAAAAACGTCATCGACAAGGCCCGCGCCGCCGCCGCCGAGGCAGGCCTGTCCGAGGACCGCTTCCTGGCCTGCGAGCGCGGTGTGAGCTTTGGCTACAACAACCTCGTCGCCGACATGACCAGCCTGGCGCTGATGCGCGACACCGGTGCGCCAGTGGTGTTCGACGTCACCCACTCGGTGCAGAAGCCCGGCGGCCTGGGCGGCTCCAGCGGTGGCGCGCGCGAAATGGTGCCAGTGCTGGCACGCGCGGGCGTCGGCGTTGGTGTGGCAGGCCTCTTCATGGAGACCCATCCCAACCCGGCCGAGGCCTTCAGCGACGGCCCCAACGCCGTGCCGCTCAAGCACATGCGGACGTTGCTGGAGCAGCTCGTGGCGCTGGACCGCGTCGTCAAGCAGCAGCCGCTTCTGGAGAATGATTTCTCCTGCTGATCCGAAGCCGCTGCCGCGCCCGCGGCCGCCTGATGTTGTGACGCGGTAACGCCGGCTTGGCACACTCTCGCCGCCCTAGTTTTTTCACCTTTTCAGGAGACCCAAGAATGAGCGCCATCGTTGACATCGTCGGCCGAGAAATCCTCGACAGCCGGGGCAACCCCACCGTCGAATGCGACGTGCTGCTGGAGTCTGGCGTCATGGGCCGCGCGGCCGTGCCGTCCGGCGCATCCACCGGAAGCCGCGAGGCCATCGAGCTGCGTGACGGCGACAAGGGTCGCTACCTGGGCAAGGGCGTTTTGCGCGCCGTCGAGCACATCAACACCGAGATCAGCGAAGCCGTGCTGGGTCTGGACGCCTCCGAACAGGCCTTCCTGGACAAGACGCTGATCGACCTGGACGGCACCGAGAACAAGAGCCGCCTGGGCGCCAACGCCATGCTGGCCGTCTCCATGGCCGTGGCCCGCGCCGCCGCTGAAGAAAGCGGCCTGCCCTTGTACCGCTACTTCGGCGGCATGGGTGCAGTGCAACTGCCCGTGCCGATGATGAATGTCATCAACGGCGGCGCTCACGCCAACAACAGCCTGGACCTCCAGGAGTTCATGATCATCCCGGTGGGCGCCCCGAGCTTCCGTGAGGCGCTGCGCTGGGGCGCCGAGGTCTTCCACGCACTCAAGAAGATCATCCACGACAAGGGCATGCCCACCGCCGTCGGCGACGAAGGCGGCTTCGCGCCCAGCGTCGAGAACCACGAGGCCGCCATCCAGCTGATCCTGGACGCCATCGCCAAGGCCGGCTACACGGCCGGCGAGCAGATCGCGCTGGGCCTGGACTGCGCCGCCAGCGAGTTCTACAAGAACGGCAAATACGTGCTCGAAGGCGAAGGCGGCATTGAGCTGACCTCGGCCCAATGGACCGACATGCTGGCCACCTGGGTCGACAAGTACCCCATCATCTCGATCGAAGACGGCATGGCCGAAGGCGACTGGGACGGCTGGAAGCTCCTGACCGACCGGCTCGGCAAGAACGTGCAGATCGTCGGCGACGACCTCTTCGTCACCAACACCAAGATCCTGAAGCAGGGCATCGAGCGCGGCATCGCCAACTCCATCCTGATCAAGATCAACCAGATCGGCACGCTGACCGAGACCTTCGCCGCCATCGAGATGGCCAAGCGCGCCGGCTACACGGCCGTCGTGTCGCACCGCTCGGGCGAGACCGAAGACAGCACCATCGCCGACATTGCGGTGGGCCTGAACGCCGGCCAGATCAAGACCGGCTCGCTGTCGCGCTCGGACCGCATGGCCAAGTACAACCAGCTGCTGCGCATCGAGGAAGACCTGGGCGACATCGCCGTCTATCCGGGCCGCGCCGCGTTCTACAACCTGAAGTAGGCCTTTGAAGGTCCTAGCCTCGGTCCTGGCGGTCTTCCTGATCGCCATCCAGGCCCAACTCTGGGTGGGCCGGGGCAGCCTTCCGTATGTCGCGCACCTCCGCGAGGAGGTCGCGGCGGCGCGCGCCGAGAACGACCGTGCGCGCGCCCGCAATGAGCAGTTGCAGGCCGAACTGCGTGACCTGCGCGAGGGCCTGGAGATGGTCGAGGAGAAGGCGCGCTTCGAGCTGGGCATGATCAAGCCAGACGAGATCTTTGTGCCGCTGCCCGCGGCGCGGCCGGCCTCTGCGGCTTCGCGCTGATGCTGGCCGCCGCCTGGGGCGCACTGCTGGCGCCCGCCTTCACCGCCTTCGGCAGCCCCATCTCCTGGCTGGAGCTGCTGGCCTTCGTGCTGGCGGTCTGGATGGTGGTGTGCAATATGCGCGTGAAGCTGCTGGCCTGGCCGCTGGCCTTCACCAGCTCACTGCTGTATTTCGCGCTGTTCTGGGACGGCAAGCTCTACGGCGAAGCCGCGCTGCAATTGCTGTTCGCGGCGCTGGCCGTCTGGGGCTGGTGGCAGTGGCGCTTCGGCCGCACGCGCGACGGCAGCGCGCTGCAGGTGCGCCGTCTGGGCATGGCCGGCCTGCTCAAGCCGGCGCTGCTGACGCTGGCCGCCTGGCCGCTGCTGGGCCTGTTCCTGGACCGCGCGACCGACAGTCCCCTGCCCTATTGGGACGCCTTCCCCACCGTCGCCAGCCTGCTGGGCCAGTGGCTGCTCGCGCGCAAGTACGAGGAGAACTGGCCCACCTGGATCGTCGTCAACGCGGTCAGCGTGGTGCTGTTCGGCCTCAAGGGCTATTGGCTCACGGTGCTGCTCTACACCGCCTTCATCCCACTGAGCGTATTGGGCTGGCGCGCCTGGAGGCGGACTTGATCGTCGCCCTGCTGGGCGCCGAGTGCACCGGCAAGTCCAAGCTGGCCGAGGCGCTGGCCGCGCAGTTCAACGCCGGCCTCGTCACTGAGTACCTGCGCGAATGGTGCGACGCGCACGGCCGCACACCGCTGCAGCACGAGCAGGCCCACATCGCCGCCGAGCAGGCCGAGCGCATCGCCGCCGCCGAACGCCGGCATGCGCTGGTGTTCTGCGACACGACGCCGCTGATCACCGCCTTGTGCAGCGAGCACTACTTCGGCGACTCCAGCCTGACCGCAGCGGCCATCAGCTACCAGCGTCGCTTCGACCTGACGCTGCTGTGCGCCCCCGACCTGCCCTGGGAGGCCGACGGCATCCAGCGCGATGGGCCCGCCGTGCGCGCCGCATTCGACGCGCGGCTGCGGGCGGCGCTGTGCGGCGGCGGCATCGCCTGGGTGGACATTGCCGGCGACACCGCGCAGCGCCGGGCTGCCGCGCTGGCGGCGCTCGCCGCGCTTCAGCGGCCCAGCAGCAGGATCACGTAGCCTAGGGTTACTGCAGGCTGCCTGCTGGCGCCCCTTCGCCGGGGTTGCCGCCGGGCGTGAACAGCGCGCCCACGTCCACCGCGTCGAAGCGGTAGTGCCGGCCACAGAAATCGCAGCCGATCTCGATGCCACCGCGCTCGGCCAGCACGCTGTCGGCCTCCTCGCGGCCCAGGCCGCGCAGCATCTCGCCGACGCGCTCGCGCGAGCAGGTGCACGCAAAGCGCGGCACCTGCGGCTCGAAGCGCGTCAGCGCCTCCTCCCAAAACAGCCGGCGCAGGATGGTGTCGGCGTCCAGCGTCAGCAGTTCCTCGGCCGTCAGCGTCGCCGCATGCATGGCGATGCGGTTAAAGCCTTCTGACAGGCCGATGTCGTCCTCGTTGCGGCGGCCCTCGAGGTTGCCTTCGCCCTCGATGGGCATGCGCTGGATCAGCAGGCCCGCGGCGATCTCGCCGTTGGCGGCCAGCACCAGCCGCGTGTCCAGCTGCTCGGACTGCAGCATGTAGTGCTCCAGCACCTCACTCATCTTCTGCAGCGGCTCGCGCCGGTCGCCATGCAGCGGCACCACGCCCTGGTAGGGCTGCTGGCCGGGCTGGCGGTCCTTAGGGTCCAGCGTG
Organism: Roseateles sp.; assembly: GCA_046294815.1. Taxonomy (GTDB): domain Bacteria; phylum Pseudomonadota; class Gammaproteobacteria; order Burkholderiales; family Burkholderiaceae_C; genus Pelomonas. The sequence continues at coordinate 50,177 of JBKBOJ010000005.1, forward strand.
ATCGCGCAGCGCCCCTGGCCGCGCAGGTTGACCATCGCCTCCAGCGACGCACCCGGCGCCACCGCGCCTATGCACTTGGCCGTCGCACGAAAGCTCAGGTCGTGCTGGGCCTCTGCCACGGCCAGCTTGACCGGGCCGTCACCAAAGATCTGCAGCACCAGCGCGCCGTTGAACTTGATGTTGGACTGCATCAGCACCGCAGCCGCGCTCATCTGGCCCAGCAGGTCGCGCAGCTCCGGCGGGTACTCCTGGCCGGGCTCGCGCCGGCTCAGCAACTCGCGCCAGGACTCGGTCAGGCGCACCAGCATGCCGCGCACGGGCAGGCCATCGAACAGGAACTTGTGCAATTCGCTCATCGGATTCTTTTCAGGCCGCCGGCATAGCGGCGGCCGTTGTTGACGTAATGGGCCGCGCTGGCCTTGAGGCCGGCGATCTGCGCCTCGCTCAACTCGCGCACGACCTTGGCCGGTGCGCCGACGATGAGGCTGCCGTCGGGGAAGACCTTGCCCTCGGTCACCAGTGCGCCGGCACCGACGATGCAGTTGCGGCCGATGCGCGCGCCGTTCAGGACGATGGCGCCGATGCCGATGAGGCTCTCGTCGCCCACGGTGCAGCCGTGCAGCATGACCTGGTGGCCCACCGTCACGTTCTCGCCCAGCACCAACGGGAAGCCGTGGTCGGCATGCAGCACCGCGCCGTCCTGGATGTTGCTGCCGGCGCCTATCGTCAGCGTGTCGCTGTCGCCGCGCAGCACGGCGTTGAACCAGACGCTGACGCCCTCGCCCAGCGTCACGCGGCCGATGACCTCGGCGCTGTCAGCAACGAAGGCGGTGTCGGCCACGTCGGGCACATGCTCGTCGAGCTGGTAGATCGCCATCGCTGCCCTTTCGTGAAAAGGCCCGATTCTAAAATTCTGTCGATGTCCGACCTCCGCCTGGCCACGCTTGGCCCCCTGCTGATCGCCGATGCTCCGGCCAAGGCGCGCGCCACGCTGGCGCTGGATGCCACGCTGCCGGTCGACGTGCAGGCCGTCATCGCCGAGCCCGCCGGCATTCCCGGCCGGCCCGCGCGGCCGCGGCTGGTCGAGCACATCCAGCTCAAGCCCCCGTCCATGCGCACGCCCGCCGGCGTCGCCGCGCTGGTGCATGCCATCGCCCACATCGAGCTCAATGCCATCGACCTGGCGCTGGACATCTGCTGGCGCTTTGCCGGCATGCCCGCAGCCTTCTACCGCGACTGGCTGCGCATCGCCCAGGAGGAGGCCACGCACTTCACGCTGCTGCGCGAGCACCTGCTCGAACTCGGCTTCGACTACGGCCACTTCGACGCCCACAACGCGCTGTGGGACATGGCCCAGCGCACCCGGCACGACCTGCTGGCCCGCCTCGCGCTGGTGCCGCGCACGCTGGAGGCGCGCGGGCTGGATGCCTCGCCCGCCGTGCGCGCCAAGCTGGTCGGCGCCGGCGACAACAAGGCCGGCGAGATCCTGGACATCATCCTGCGCGACGAGATCGGCCATGTGGCCGCGGGCAACCGCTGGTATCGCTTCTTGTGCGAGCAGCGCGGGCTGGACCCCGTGGCCACCTATGCCGAGCTGGCTGCCCGCCACCAGGCGCCACGGCTGCGTGCGCCCTTCAACCTGGCCGCCCGCCGCGCCGCCGGCTTCGACGAGGCCGAACTGGCCGCGCTGCAGCAGCAGGCCTGATGGGACCTACGGGTTCGCCATTCTGACCAACCCGTCAAAATCTCTCTAGACTCACCGGGTCCCTGACCAGGAGCCCCGCATGAGCGCTGATGTTCCCAAGCTAGACGCCTACTGGATGCCATTCACGGCCAACCGTCAGTTCAAGCAGGCGCCGCGCCTGCTGACGCAAGCCGACGGCATGTTCTTCCGCGACGACAAGGGCCGCGAGGTGCTGGACGGCATTGCGGGCCTGTGGTGCGTCAACGCGGGCCACAACCGGCCCAAGATCGTGCAGGCCATCCAGCAGCAGGCCGCCGAGCTGGACTTCGCGCCGCCCTTTCAAATGGGCCATCCCAAGGCCTTCGAGCTGGCCGAGCGCCTGGCCGCCCTCACGCCACCGGGGCTGAACCGCGTCTTTTTCACCAACTCGGGTTCCGAGTCGGTCGAGACCGCGCTGAAGATGGCCATCGCCTACCACCGCGTGCGCGGGGAAGGCAGCCGCACCCGGCTCATCGGCCGTGAGCGTGGCTACCACGGCGTCAACTTCGGTGGCATCTCGGTGGGCGGCATGGTGGCCAACCGCAAGATGTTTGGCAGCCTGCTCTCCGGCGTGGACCACATTCGCCACACCCACGACCCGGCGCGCAACGCGTTCTCGGTGGGCATCCCGCAGCACGGCGCCGAGTTTGCCGATGACCTGGAGCGCCTCGTCGCACTGCACGACGCGTCGACGATTGCGGCCGTCATCGTCGAGCCCGTGGCCGGCTCCACCGGCGTGCTGATCCCGCCGGCCGGCTACCTGCAGCGGCTGCGCGACATCTGCGACAAACACGGCATCCTGCTCATCTTCGACGAGGTCATCACCGGCTTCGGCCGCACCGGCAAGCCCTTCGGCGCCCAGACCTTCGGCGTCACGCCCGACCTGATGACGGTGGCCAAAGGCATCACCAACGGCTGCGTGCCCATGGGCGCGGTGTTCGCGCAGCAGAAGATCCACGATGCCTTCATGACCGGGCCCGAGCACCTGATCGAGTTCTTCCACGGCTACACCTACTCGGCCCACCCGCTGGCCTGTGCGGCCGGTATCGCGACGCTGGACACCTATGCCGAAGACGATCTGCTGACCCGCGCGGCGCGCATGCAGGACGAGTTCGCCAAGGCGCTGCACTCGCTGCGCGACGAGCCCCACGTCATCGACGTGCGCAACATCGGCCTGGTGGGCGGCATCGAGCTGAAGCCGTTGGATGGCCAGCCCGCCAAGCGCGCCTTCGACATCTTCCTGGACTGCTGGGACAAGGGCCTCTTGATCCGCACCACCGGCGACACCATCGCGCTGTCGCCACCGTTGATCATCGAGAGCAGCCATATCGAGCGCATCATCGACACGCTGCGCGGAGCCCTGCGCCGGGCTGCCTGACCACCTGCACTAGACTGCGCCGCCCGGCGGCATGAGGCCGCCGTCCAAAGATGTCAATGAAGTTGTTTGCCTCCCTTCGCCGCTGCGCCCTCGCGGCCTGCGTGGCGCTGGCCGCGCTGCCCAGCCATGCCCAGACGCTGACCTATCTGGGCCAGCAGATCGTGCCGACCGCGACGAGCTTCCGCGGCCTGCCGGTGGGCGGCCTGTCCAGCATCGACTACGTGCCGACGACCGGCCGCTACCTGGCCATCAGCGACGACCGCAGCGAGCGCGGTCCGGCGCGCTTCTACGAACTGGCGCTGGACCTCTCCAAGTTCCGCCGCAGCGCCACGCCCGGCGACGCCGGCGTGACCTGGGTGAACATGACCGTCATCCAGGATCTGGACGGCCAACCCTTCCGCCGCAACCAGGTGGACCCCGAGAGCCTGCGCCTGGACACGCGGCGCAACCTCATCTACTGGTCCAACGAGGGCCAGCGCACGGCCGGCGCGATGCAGAACCCCACGCTGCGCCGCATGCACCCGGATGGCCGCCCGGCCGGTGAGTTCGCCGTGCCGGCCTACTTCAACCCGACGGGCAGCGCCGGCGGGCTGGCCGAGGGCGACATGGGCGTTTACAACAACCTCGCCTTCGAGAGCGTGGCCATCACGCCGGACGGCAAGACGCTGTGGACCATGACCGAGAACGGCCTGGCGCAGGACAGCCTGCCGGCGACCGTCAACCGCGGCAGCCGCTCGCGCATGCTGTCCTTCGACCTGGAGACCGGCAAGCCGGGCGCAGAGTATGTCTACGACGTGAGCCCGCTGCCCTTCCCGCCGGCCCGTGCCGGCGACTTCGGCACCAACGGCGTGCCCGACATGTTGGCGCTGTCGGCGCATGAGTTCCTCGTCATCGAGCGGGCCTTCGCCGTCGGCGCGCAGACGCCCGGCATCGCCGCGCAGACCGGCCAGCCCACCAGCAACAGCATCAGGATCTTTCGCATCGACACGCGCGGTGCGACCGACGTGTCCGGCTGGCCCAGCATCAAGGGCCGCGAGGTGGTGCCGGTCAAGCGCACCCTGGTGCTGGACCTGTCCACGCTGACCAACGACGACGGCAGCGTGCTGGCGCTGGACAACATCGAGGGCATGACACTGGGCCCCTTGGTGGACGGCAAGCGCACGCTGATCCTCATCTCCGACAACAACTTCAACCCCGCGCAGTTCACGCAGTTCATTGCCCTGCGGCTGGATTGACCGCTCGCCCGGCGGGCCGGCGAGCGGCCCGAGACACAGCCGCCCATGCACCCCATCCCTTGGCGCTCCTACGCTCTGCTGGCCGCCAGCACCGGCTTGATCGGCAGCTATGTGGGCCTGTCCAAGCTGCTGGTGGCGGCGTTTCCGGTCTTCCTGCTGGCCGGCCTGCGCTTTGCCATCGCAGCGCTGCTGATGCTGCCCTGGCTGAAGAAGCCGGCCCATGAAGCGCCGCTGGATGGACGCTCGCGCGCGCTGCTGTTCCTGGAATCCTTCCTCGGCAACTTCCTGTTCTCCATCTGCATGCTGTTTGGCCTGCGGCAGAGCTCGGCCGTGGTGGCCGGCGTCATCATGGCGGGCATCCCGGCCGCGGTGGCGCTGCTGAGCCGCGTCTTTCTGCGCGAGCACTTAGGCGGACGCACGCTGGCCGGCATCGCCTGCGCGGTCGGCGGCATCGCACTGGTGGCGCTGGGCCGCGAGGGCGGTGCGCAGACCACGCCGCTGGGCGCGCTGCTGCTGGTGGCAGCGGTGTTCTGCGAGGCGTCCTACGTGGTCATCGGCAAGCGGCTCACAGCCGGCCTGTCGCCCAAGCGCATCAGCGCGCTGATCAACCTGTGGGGGCTGGCGCTGGTCGCACCGCTGGCCATCTGGCAGGCCGCCAGCTTCGACTTCGGCGCGCCGCGCGCGCTGGACTGGGGCCTGCTGGGTTATTACGCGGCCACCGCCAGCGTCATCACCGTGTGGCTGTGGATGGCCGGGCTGCAAGGCCTGCCCGCCGCGCAGGCCGGCGTGTTCATGGTCTTTCTGCCCGTCAGCACCGCGCTGATGGGCCTGCTGCTGGGTGAGACGATGTCGGGCCCGCAGGCGCTCGCCTATGGCCTGGCCTTATTGGGCGTGCTGCTGGCGACATGGCCCGCGCGCGACGCGGCTCGGTAGGATGCCGGCATGTCCCTGCAAGCCGACCTCGCGCGCTGGCGCGAGCACCTGACCCGTTTCGCCGCCCTGCTGGGCGACCCGCCCGACCGCCAGACCGCCACCGGCCGCGAGGCTGCGCCTGGCCACTGCTTGATCTTCGCACCGCACCCGGACGATGAGTGCATCGTCGGCGCGCTGCCGCTGCGGCTGCAGCAAGAAGCCGGTTGGCGCATCACCAACGTGGCCGTGACGCTGGGCAGCGACCCGCGCCGCCGCGCCGCGCGCTGGGCCGAGGTGCAGGCCGCCTGCGAGGTGCTGGGCTTCAGCTGTGTCGGCGTCGGCCCCGAAGGCCTCAGCGACGTGCGCGCCGACACCGCCGAACGCGCGCCGGCGCTGTGGGCCAGCCATGTGCAGGCGATCGCCGCACTGCTGAGCGCGCACCGGCCCGCGCTGCTGCTGCTGCCGCATGCCGACGACGACAACCCCAGCCACCGCGGCGTGCACCGACTGGTCATGGATGCACTGGCCGCGACGGGGCTGGACTGCGTGCTGGCGCTGACCGAGTTCTGGTCCACCCAGCCCGCGCCCAACACGCTGGTGCAGACCGGCATCGCCGACACGGCCCGGCTCATCACCGCGCTGGAGCGCCACGCCGGCGAGATCGCCCGCAACCCCTACCACCTGCGCCTGCCGGCCTTCCTGGCCGACGCCGTGCGCCGCGGCGGCGAGCTGGTGCTGGGAGCCGGCGAGGCGCCGCCGGACTTTGCTTTCGCCACCCTGTACCGCCTGGTTGCCTGCCGCGCCGGCCGGCCTGCCGCCGATCTGCCGCGCCGCGTCTTCGCGGCCGACCAGGCCCTGACCTCCGACCTGCTCCTGCCATGAACGCTCCCAGCCATCTCCGCATCCACCAGTTCGCCGGCCTGCAGCCGGGTCCGCGCCTGATCGTCACCGGCGCCGTGCACGGCAACGAGGTGCATGGCACCCAGGCCATGGCTGAGATCATCCGGCAGCTCGACGCCGGCGAGCTGGCGCTGCTGCGCGGCACGCTGACGCTGGTGCCCATCGTCAACCCGCTGGCCCACCGGCTGAACCGCCGTGAGGGCGAGCGCAACCTCAACCGCAACCTGCGCCCGCCGGTCATCGCGCACGACTTCGAGGACCGCATCGCCCGGCAGCTCTGCCCGCTGCTGGCGCAGCACGACGGCCTGCTGGACCTGCACAGCTTCCAGGGTCAGGGCCCGGCCTTCGCGATGATCGGCCCGCGCAACAACAGCGGCGAGCTGGAGCCGTTCTCACAAGAGGCCACCGAGTCCGGCGTGGCCGCCGCGTTGGGCGTGGGCCGCATCGTCGAGGGCTGGCTGTCCACCTACGCCCTGGGCCTGCAGCGCCGCCAGCAGCGCGAGCACGACGGCTCACGCCGCGCCGCGCTGATCAGCGACCCGCATTACGGCGTCGGCACCACCGAATACATGCGCTCCACCGGCGGCTGGGCCATCACGCTGGAGTGTGGCCAGCACCTGGACCCGCAAGGCCCCGAGGTCGCGCGCCTGGCCATCCTGCGCACATTGGTGTTCCTGGGCATGCTGGACGCCGGCGCCGTCGAGCCGCACCGGCCCGCGCAGCCGCCCGAGCTGCTGCAGCTCTACGACGTCATCGACCGCGAGGACATGGGCGATGCCTTCGCGCGCGAATGGGCCAGCTTCGATGTGGTCCAGAAGGGCCAGCGCATCGGCACGCGCGCCAGCGGCGAGCCGGTGCTTGCGCCCAGCGACGGCCGCATCGTCTTCCCCAACGTCAAGGCGCAGCCGGGCACCGAATGGTTCTACCTGGCGCGGCCCAGCGACCGCAAGCTCTGAGCACGCCGCCGCCATGACCGCAACGCCGCGCGGTTGTTGACGAGCGCGGACAATGCCGCATGCGCATCGACTTCATCTCCGACATCGTCTGCCCCTGGTGCGCCATCGGCCTGTGCGCGCTGGAGGCGGCCGCCGCCCGCATCCCCGGGCTGGTGCTGGACCTGCACTTCCATCCCTTCGAGCTCAACCCCGCCATGGGGCCAGAGGGCCAGGACATCGAGGAGCATTTGGCCGAGAAATACGGCGCCAGCCCCGCGCAGCTGGCGGACACCCGTGCCGCCATCCGCGAGCGCGGCGCGGCGCTGGGCTTCGAGTTCCGCATGGAGGCGCGCAGCCGCATCTACAACACCCGCGCTGCGCACCGCCTGCTGCACTGGGCCGATGAGGCCTTCGGCGGCGCGCAGCAGCGCAGGCTGAAGGTGGCGCTGCTGAAGGCCTATTTCACCGAAGGACGCAACGTGTCGGACCCGGCCGTGCTGCTGGACATTGCGACCGCTGCCGGCCTGCCGGCCGCCGAAGCCCGTGAGCTGCTCGCCGGCCAGCGTTACGACGCTGAGGTCAGCGCCGCCGAGGCCCAGGTGCATGCGCAGGGCATCCATGCCGTGCCGGCCATCGTCGTGAACCAGCGCCACCTGATCCAGGGCGCGCAGTCCGTCGAGGTGTTCGAGAAGCTGCTCAGGCAGGTGCTGGACGAGACCGTCTGAGACAATCGCCGCTCCATGTCCGAAGCCCGCCGCTGGCGGGCTTCTCGTTTCTGACCTGCCCATGTTCAAGAACCTGATCACCTACCGCATCGGCGAAGGCTGGGCGACCGACGCCGCCCAGCTGGCCGAGCAGCTCGCCAAGCAGCCCTTCCTGCCCTGTGAACCCACGCAGCCGCTGGCCGTGGGCTGGGCGCCGCCGCGCGGCATCGCGCATGCGCCACTGGTGGAGGCCATCGACGGTCACTGGCTCATCAAACTCAAGCGCGAGCAGCGCCTGCTGCCCTCCTCGGTCGTCAACGAGCGGGTGGACGAACTGGCCGAGCACATCGAGGAAACCACCGGCCGCAAGCCCGGCAAGAAGGCGCGCAAGGACCTCAAGGAGCAGGCCACGCACGAGCTGCTGCCGCGCGCCTTCACCAAGACCTCGGCCACCCAGGTCTGGATCGCGCCCAAGCAGCGGCTGCTATTCGTCGATGCCGGCTCCAGCAGCCGGGCCGATGAGGTCGTCACGCTGTTGATCCAGGCCAGCCCAGGCTTGTCGCTGCAACTGGTGCAGACCGCTGAGAGCCCCGCCGCCTGCATGGCCGCCTGGCTGATGGACGGCGTGCCGCCCGAGGGCTTCCAGATCGAGCGCGAATGCGAGCTCAAGGGCAGCGACGAGCAGAAGCCCGTCGTGCGCTATGCCCGCCATCCGCTGGACATCGACGAGGTGCGCGCCCACCTGACCAGCGGCAAGATGCCCACTCGCCTCGCCCTGAGCTGGCGGGACCGCGTGGCCTTCACGCTGACCGAGGGTCTCGCGATCAAGAAGATCAGCTTCCTGGATCTGGCCTTCGAGGGCCGCCCCGAGGCCAGCGGCGACGAAGCCTTCGACGCCGACTTCGCGCTGGCCACTGGCGAGCTGAGCCGGCTGATACCGGCGCTGATCGAGGGCCTGGGCGGCGAGCATGATTTCGCGGCGGGCACGCTGCCAGCCGCGGTGCCGGCGGCACCGCCCGAGCCGACCGAGGCGCTCAGCGAGGACGAGCCGCCGTGGTGATCCGCTCAGGTCTTGGGCGCGCGGCCTGCTGCCGCCGGCGTCGCGCTGAACCGTCCGCGGCTGACGCCGGACTGCGCGGCCACCGATTTGGCGAACGCACGCACCGCGGCCGTTCGTTGCCCAGGCCCAACGCGCTCCCGCCCCAAAGTCCGACAGGCTCCTGGCCGCGCGAACGTAACAGCGCCTCGACCGCATTGGCCAGCTCGTCGTCCAGGGACAGGGTCAGGCGCTGCATTGCCAGCTCGTGTAGGGATGCACGGCCAGGTTGGCGTTGACGTAGCGCGCATCGCCCGTGACCTCGGCGCCCAGCCAAGCCGGGCGCGTGAAGGGCTGGTCCTCGGACTGCAGCTCAATCTCGGCGACGACCAGGCCCGCGTTGGCACCCAGGAACTCGTCGACCTCCCAAGTCATGCCGTCCACGACGCAGAGGTGGCGGATCTTGTCGACGACCGGCCCGTCGCTGAGGGCCAGCAGTTGCTGCGCGTCGGCCAGCGGGATGGCGTACTCGAACTCGGCGCGCGCAGCGCCGCTCGTCGCCCCCTTGATGGTCAAGAAGCCCTGCTGGCCCGCCACGCGCACGCGCACCGTGCGCGCCGGGTCGCGGCTCAGATAGCCCTGGCTGAAGCGCGTCGCGCTGCCGGCCTGCGCGCGCCAGCCGTCACCGGCGACGAGGAACTTGCGTTCAATCTCAATGCCCATGGCCTGCTGCCGTCTTGGCTGCAGCCTCGCGCAGCTCGTCCAATTTGCTCTTGCGGGTGGTGCTCTCAATGCTGCCGGCTGCCTGCGCCTCGGTCGCGACGCCCGTGGGTTCCAAGCCCGCCGGGCGCTCGCGCGGCACACGCCAGCCCTGGCGTTTTTCCATCAGGCGCTGCAGCAGCGGCAGCGCCAACGCTGCGGTCTTGCCGGCGCCGGTCTGGATGGCGGTCGGGGCGCGGTAGCCCTGTTCGCGCACGGCGCGCTGCAGAGCAGTGATGAGGTGCAGGTCGTTGCAGCTCATGCCTGATGACAACAAGGCCTGCTGCTCGCCCGCGCGCTGGCCGGCCACACGCGTGCTCATGCCGCCACGGCCATGCCCGACAGCCGGGCGGCAGTGGCCTGGCGCGCCACCTCGCGCGGCGGCAAGCTCTTCAGCCGATGGTCGCTCCAGACCTGGCGCCAGCGGCGCGCGCCGGGCGTGCCGTTCCACAGGCCCAGCGCATGGCGCATCGCATGCGGCCAGGATAGGCCGGCGGCGTGCAGGCGGTCGAGGTAGTCCAGCCAGGCGTCTTCCACCTGCTCGCGCGTGGCGGCAGGGTCGGGCGCGCCGAAGAAGCGCGAGTCCCACTGCGCCATGCTCCAAGGCTCGTGATAGGCCTCGCGGCCAATCATGACGCCATCCACCACCGCCAGCTGCGCGGCGATCTCGTCCGGGCTTTTGATACCGCCATTGATCGCGATGGTCAGCCGCGGGAACTCGCGCTTGAGCTGCGCGACCAGCTCGTAGCGCAGCGGCGGGATCTCGCGGTTCTCCTTCGGGCTCAGGCCTTGCAGCCAGGCATTGCGCGCATGGACGATGAAGACCTCGCAGCCCGCCTCGGCCACCGTGCCGACGAAATCGCGCACGAACTCGTAGCTCTCGATGCGGTCAATACCGATGCGATGTTTGACGGTGACCGGCAGCGTGGTCGCATCGCGCATGGCCTTCACGCAGTCGGCCACCAGCTGCGGCTCGGCCATCAAGCAGGCGCCGAAGGCGCCCTTTTGCACGCGCTCGCTGGGGCAGCCGCAGTTCAGGTTGACCTCGTCATAACCCCAGCGCTCGGCCAGCTTCGCGCAGGCGGCCAGGTCGGCGGGCTCGCTACCGCCCAACTGCAGCGCAACCGGGTGCTCCTCGGCATTGAAGTCCAGGTGGCGTGGCTGATCTCCGTGCAGCAGCGCGCCGGTGGTCACCATCTCGGTGTAGAGCAGCGCGCGGCGCGTGATGAGGCGGTGCAGGTAGCGGCAATGGCGATCCGTCCAGTCCATCATGGGCGCGACACTTAAGCGCCACTGCCCGTGGAACGCGGTTTTCATAGGAACAATGCGCCTCTCGGTCATGTCGCGTCGTCGCGCGATTTGGGCTGATTGCGGTGCATTTTTGGGCTCCGGTGCAACAAACGGCACCATGTTGCACCGGACGATGGGCACGATTCTGTCACGCACCCGCAAGGACGGGACCGCCAGACACACCGCCATCATTCGCGTGAAGCGCGACGCGAAGGTGAGCGATGAACGAGTGCGCCAGTGCCCCCATTCAAACGCTCAGGCCGGGCGGCCCGCTGCCACGGCAGCATGAGACCGCTGCATAACTTCCCTGATGCGCGGAGGCGAGAGATCGACTGGAATCAGGCATGGACAGCTTCTTTCTCATGGGTGCCAAGCCGCTGGTCCAAGACTCGCCGACGATGAAGTTGCACGAGTTGCTCGACTGGGACGAGATCGCGCACAAGCTCAAGGGTCTGTACAAGCGTGAGGCCACGCGACGGCGGTGGTCCCGAGCCTTATGTGCCGTTGTCCATGTTCAAGCTGATGCTGCTGGGGCAATGGCACGGGCTGTCGGACACGCAGCTCACATCGATGCCACCATCATCGAGAGTGCGGCTCGGCCGAACCCGCATGTCGAAGTCGATGACGAGGGGCAGGCCGACGTGGTGGACAGTGCCGATGAAGAGGCGCGCTGGGTCGAGAAGGGCAACGAGGGCTCCATGTCGTTTCGTGTGGAAAGCAACACTGTCACTGGGGCATCGCCGGCGCGAACGGACTGGCCGGCAGGTGCTTGAGCTTGGACATGCGCAGGTAGGCGATGGCGATGAAGTT
>JBKBOJ010000006.1:0-57722 GCA_046294815.1 Roseateles sp.
AGGCCCAACGCGCGCCCGACCCAAAGCCCGACAGGCTCCTAGAGCTTGCGGGCGGGAAGTTGCGCCAGCAACAGCGCGCCGGCCATCACCCACATGGGGGCCGCCAGCGCCGTCGCCGCGGCCAACATGCCAAAGCCGGCCGGCATGCCCACCGTGGCGCCGTTGAGCGTCAGCATGCGCAGGCCCAGTGCCTGGCCGTGGCGCTCGGGCGGCGTGGCCCGGTGCAGCATGGACAGAATCATGGGCTGCACCGAGCCCAGCGCCATGCCCAACAGCGCCGAGCCCAGCATCAGGCCCAAGGTGCCGGGCAACCAGGCGTAGGCGATGAAGGTCAGCATGGCCACCGTCATCGCGGCGCGCAAGGCCTTGGCCTCGTCGATGTCGTCGGCAAAGCGCACGATGGCCAGGCGCACGGCGGTCGCCGCCGCTGCAAAGCTGCCCAGCACCAGGCCGATGCTGGACGCCGACAGCCCGCGCGCATGGCCCACCACCGGCACGACGAAGCTGTGCGCGTCCCAGCCGGCCGACAGCGCCAGGTTGACCAGCAGCAGCCGCCGGTAGGCCGGCAGGCGGAACAAGTCCCAGGCCGCCGGCTCGCGGAAGCTCTTCGTGAAGACCTTGGGCGGGTTGCGCGGCACCTTGCGCGCCAGCGCCCAGGCCAGCAGCGGCAGCGCGGTGGCCAGCCCGAACGCGGCGGCCATGCCGAGGTGATCGATCAGCAGGCCCGCGACGATGGGCGCCAGCGCGTTGGACAGCGCCGGCCCCAGCGCCATCCAGCTGAAGATCTTCTTCAGCTCGCCGGGTGCCTCGGCCATCAGCCCGGCCTCGCGCTGCAAGGCCACGGCCGCCACGGACACCGCGCCGCCGCACAGCAGGCAGCCAGTGGCAATGGCCCACAGCCGCGGCACCAGCAGCGCCAGCAGCGCGCCGGCAAAGGCCATGGCCACACCCACGCCCACCGGGCGGTGGAAGCCGTGGCGGTCGGCCAGCCGACCGGCCCACAACGACAGCAGGATGGGCGCCACCGCGAACAGGCTCAGCAACAGGCCCACCGAGGCCTCGCCATAGCCCTGCTTGAGCACCCACAGGCTGGCCGTGACGCGCGTGGTCGCCATGCAGGCGTGCACGCAGATCATCGTGGCGATCAGCCACCCGAACGCGTGGCGCAGGTGTTGCGGCGGGGCGGCCGGTGAGGTGCTCACTCGGCGTCCTCGCCGGCAGCGAGCTGCAGCAATTGCGCGGCCGCGTCGTCCGGCAGCGCCTCCACGCCCTTGAGCTTGCGCGTCATCGCGCGGGTGCGCACCTCGGCGGCGTCCAGCGTCTTGCCGGCTTCATCCAGCTTGTTCTTCACCTTGGTCAACACCTCGCCGAACTTGCCGAACTCGGTCTTCACCGCACCCAGCACCTCCCATACCTCAGCCGAACGCTTTTCCAGCGCCAGCGTGCGGAAACCCATCTGCAGGCTGGTCAGCGTGGCCAGCAGCGTGGTGGGGCCGCACAGCATGACCTTGTGCTCGCGCTGCAGGCTCTCCATCAGGCCGGGCCGGCGCAGCGCCTCAGCGTACAGGCCCTCGGTGGGCACGAACAGGATGGCGAAGTCGGTCGTGTGCGGCGGCCCGATGTACTTCTCGCGGATGGTCTTGGCCTCCAGCCGCAGCCGGGTCTCGATGGCCTTGCCTGCCGCGTCGGCAGCGGGCGCATCGGCGCGTTCCTGGGCGTCCAGCAGGCGCTCGTAGTCCTCGCGCGGGAACTTGGCGTCGATGGGCAGCCACAGCGGCTGGCCATCGTCGCGCTGGCCGGGCAGCTTGATGGCGAACTCGACTCGCGCGCTGGAGCCCGGCAGCACCGCCACGTTGGCCGCGTACTGCTCGGCCGTGAACACCTGGTCCAGCAGACCGGCCAGCTGCACCTCGCCGAACACGCCGCGCGTCTTCACGTTGGTCAGCACGCGGTTCAGCGAGCCGACGTCGCGCGCCAGGTTCTGCATCTCGCCTAGGCCCTTGTGCACCTGCTCCAGCCGCTCGGCCACCTGCTTGAAGCTCTCGCCCAGGCGCTGCTCCAGCGTGGCGTGCAGCTTCTCGTCCACCGTCGCGCGCATCTGCTCGAGCTTCTTCTCGTTGTCCTGTTGGATGGCGGTGAGGCGCTGCTCCACCGTCTGGCGCAGCTCTGCGAGTCGCTGGTCATTGGTCTTGGACAGCGCCTGCAACTGCTCGCGCATCGCATCGCCGAGCTTCTGCATGGACTCAGCCTGGGCCTGCACACTGCGCTGCGCGGCGGCATCCAGCGCCTCGCGGGCGGCCAGCGCCTGTTGTGCCAGTGATTGGTTGCTGCCCTGCAGACCTTGGGTGAGCACCTGCTGGAACTGCGCCAGGCCCTGCAGCAGCTCCTGGCGTGTGCCGCTGGCGCTGCGGCCCAGTTCGTCGCGCAGCTCGCGCTCCAGCCTTTCGTTGGCCTGCAGCAGCTCGGGCGCCACGCCCTGCGGCGCCTTCAAACGCCCCCAGATCAACACCAGCAGGACAAGGATCAAGGCCAACAAGGCCAGCAGCAACACATCGATCAGGGTCATGGGGCCGATTGTCGCTGCGGCCGGCTGGCCGCCACGCTCAGGGCGCGACCAGCCCCGCCACCGCCTTGGGCAATTCGGCCTCGATCAGCGCCTCCAGCGCCTGCACGCGCTGCTCGGGCGTGATGGCAGCCCAGGGGTTGGCGGCCGCTTCGCGCGCAACCGGCAGGCGCGCACCCGCGGCGAGCGACTGCTCGCGCAGCAGCCGCAGGTCGCCCAGGTCCACCAGCGCGACGCGGATGGACACGTAGGACGCGAACACCGGCAGACCGGCCTGGCCGTCGAAGCCAATCTGCGCGCTGGGCCGCTGGTCCAGCACGAAGCCTGGCCCCTCCAGGCGGGTGCCGATGCGCGCCGGCAGCGTCGCCACCAGCCCCGGCTGCTGCAGGCTGCGCGTGACCAGCAGCAGCTTGCTGGCACCGCCCGAGCGCACCGCAGCGGTGAGGTTGCCAGGCAGGCTGAGCTTGCCGTCGACGAAGAGCTTGGCCGGATCACCGAACAGGCTGCGCGTGGTGGACGTGTAGAGCTTGATCTCGCGCTTGTCGCCGCTGGCCTTGAGGGCCTGGTTCAGCGCCTGCAGCACCGCGTTGTCCAGGCCACCTGCGGGCGTGGCCGTCCATTCGCCGACCTGCACCGTGTCGCCGCGCGCCGGGGTCAGGTTCAGCAGCTGCACCCGGTCGCCCAGCAGGGACAGCGCGGCGAACTTGTTGGGGTCGCGCGCTGCCTTGCCTTCCTCGACCGCCTCGGACGGGGGCGGTGCCAGCTTGTCCTTGACGGACTGGGCCAGGGTCAGCGCGGGCAGCAGCGCGAGGACGTACAGCAGACGGCGTTTCATCACAGCGGCAGGACTTCGGGATTGAGCGGAGTGGGGGGCGTCGCGCCGGTCAGCGCGGCGATCAGGTTGTCGGCGGCCAGGCCCGCCATGGCCAGCCGCGTGGGCATGGTCGCGCTGCCGATGTGGGGCGTCAGCACGACATTGGGCAGCGTCAGCAGCGCCGGGTTGACGCGGGGCTCGCCCTCGAAGACGTCCAACCCTGCCGCGCCCAGCCGGCCCTCGCGCAGCGCGGCGGCCAGCGCGTCCTCGTCGACGAGGCCGCCACGGGCGATGTTGACCAGCGTGGCGCCGGGCTTCATGCGCGCCAGCTCGGCGGCAGCGATGCAATGGTGCGCCTCGGCCGAGTAAGGCAGCACCAGCACCAGGTGGTCGGCCACGGCCAGCAACTCCTCCTTGGACAGATAGCGCGCGGCCAGCTCGGCCTCGACCCGCGCCGGCAGCCGGCTGCGGTTGTGATAGACCACCTGCATGCCGAAGCCGAAACGGCCGCGCTTTGCAATGGCCTGGCCGATGCGCCCCATGCCCAGGATGCCCAGCGTGGTGCCATGCACCTCGGCGCCGGCCATGAAGTCCCAGGACCAGCTCTTCCAGCCGCCGTCGCGCAGCAGACGCTCGCCCTCGCCCATGCGGCGCGCGGCGGCCAGCAGCAGTGCAAAGCCGAGATCAGCGGTGGTCTCGGTCAGCACGTCAGGCGTGTTGGTGACCAGCACGCGGCGCGCGCTGCAGGCAGCCAGGTCGATGTGGTTGTAGCCCACGCTCATCGTGCACACGGCGCGCAGCTGCGGGCAGGCGTCCAGCAGCTCGGCCGTGATGCGCTCCGTGCCGGTGATGTAGGCGCCGGCCTTGCCCTGCAGCCGCTCGCGCAGCTCGGTGGGCGTCAGCACGGTCTCACCGCCGACGGCATCGACCTCGAAATGCGCAGCCAGCCGCTCGATGACGGCGGCCGGCGCGCGGCGGGCGACGAGGATGCGGGGGCGCATCCTCAGTCCTGCAGGAAGCGCGCGAACTCGGCGACCGGCGCACGCTCGGTGACCAGGCGGTTCTCGACGGCGTCGGGGTCGGCATGACCGAGCGACATGCCGCACACCAGCATCTGCTCGTCGCTCAACTGCAGCTCCTCGGCGATGAGGCGGTGGAACTGCGTGAACGCCGCCTGCGGGCAGGTGTGCAGGCCGCGGGCGCGCGCCGCGATCATGATGTTCTGCAGGAACATGCCGTAGTCCAGCCACGAGCCCTGCTGCATCACGCGGTCGATGGTGAAGAACAGGCCCACGGGCGCGTCGAAGAAGATGAAGTTGCGCGCATGCTGGTGCTGCATGCGCGCCTTGTCGGTCTTGGCGATGTCCAGCAGGCCGTACAAATCCCAGCCCACCTTGCGGCGGCGATCGATGTAGGGGCTGCGCCACTCCAGCGGGTAATAGGCGTACTCCTCCTTGTGGGCGGCGTTCTGCGCCGGGTCCAGGTAGGCGGCCTGGATGCGGCCCGAGATGCGCTTGAGCGCCGCACCGGTCAGCACATGCACCTGCCAAGGCTGGGTGTTGGTGCCCGACGGCGCCCAGGACGCGACCTCCAGGATCTCCTCGATGGTCTGGCGCGACACCGGCGTGGGCAGGAAGGCGCGCATCGAGTGCCGGGTCTTGATGGCCGCGTCGACGGCGGCGGTCTGCTCGGGCGTGGGAATGTCGAAACGGTTCATGGGGTCAGCGCCTTCAGGGCTTGCAGATAAAGCGTGGGCAGCTGCGACACCGGGCGGCGGGTCTCGCGGTCCACATAGACATGCACGAAATGGCCACGCGCGGCGCAGAGCGCCGAACCTTGGGCGAACAGGCCGATCTCGTAGCGCACGCTGGAGCGCCCCTGGTGCGCCACGCGCACGCCAGCCTCGATCTGCTGCGGAAAAGCCAGCGACTCAAAGAAGTTGCAGTGCGTCTCGACCACCAGCCCGATGACCTCGCCCGCATGCGGATCCAGCGCACCGGCCTCGATCAGCAGGCGGTTGACCGCGGTGTCGAACAGGCTGTAGTAAACAACGTTGTTCAGGTGGCCGTAGACGTCGTTGTCCATCCAGCGGGTGGTCAGCGACACGAAGCGGGCATAGGCCTGGCGATTGTCGGGCTGTGGGCGTGCGCTCATGACCTCATTCTTTCATGCGGTCCGGGCCGGTCGGCGTTCGGGACCTATACGCAGTGCGCCAACTGTTGGCGGCAAGGACAAGGCCGGGTCGTCATGACCATGGCGACCGTGCAGCCCCAGATTGGCGTGCTGCATCGCGGTGTGTTGCGCACCATGGCGCTGATGGCCTCACTGGACGAGGCGCGGGTCAAGGCGCTGCGCGAGCAGGCCCAGCGGCTGGCCCAGGTCGTCCGCCGCTTCTGCGTGCGGTGAGCGCGCGCCGATAGAATCCGCGGCCGCCGGCGCCGATGCGCGCCGGCATTCGCTAGGGGTGTTGCGCCGGCCTGCGGCCGGTGCGACTGAGACAGTCCCTTTGAACCTGACTGAGGTAATCCTCGCGCAGGGAAGCAGCCGACCCGCCAAGGCCCACTCTCCCCGTCTCCCGGGCCGCGGCGTTCTCGTTTGCCGACCTGCCATCGCACGGCATTTCGATGGCACAGACCTTCACCACTTCCGTCCTCGGCGCCGCCACGGCGCTGTTTGTCTCCACACTCGCCGCAGCGCAGACGCTGCCGCAGGTCAGCGTCACCGGCAAGGCCACCGAGGTGGCACCGGGTCTCGCCGGCTTCTCCGACCCTCCGGCCAAGCTGCCCATGCAGGCCCTCAGCCTGTCGGCCGAGCGGCTGGCCGACGCCGGCATCAGCCAGCTCGCGGGTCTGACCAAGCTCGATGCCTCAGTGTCCGACGCCTACAACGCAGTGGGCTACTGGTCACAGCTCAAGGTGCGCGGCTTCGACCTCGATAACCGCTTCAACCTGCGCCGCGATGGCCTGCCCATCAGCGGCGAGACGGCGCTGAGCCTGGCCAACAAGAGCGCCGTCGAAGTGCTCAAGGGCAGCTCCGGCATGCAGGCCGGCACCAGCGCGCCGGCCGGCCTGGTCAACCTGGTCGTCAAGCGCCCGCTGGCCGAGGACGCAACCACGCTGGTGCTGGGTGCCATCCAGGGCGGCACCGTGGAGGCGAGCCTGGACCACTCGCAGCGCCTGGGCGCACAGCGAGAGTTCGGCCTGCGCGTCAACCTCGCCACCGCCCACCTGGACCCACAGCTGCGCAACAGCAAGGGCCGCGCCCACACCGCGGCGCTCGCCGCCGACTGGCGCCTGGGCCCGGCCACCCTCGTCGAGGCTGAGGTGGAACTCAACCGCCAGCGCCAGCCCAGCCAGCAGGCCTTCAGCCTGTGGGGCGACCGCCTGCCCGACGCCGGTGCCGTCGATCCGCGGCTGAACCTGAACAACCAGCCCTGGAGCCAGCCCGTCGTGTTCGACAACCTGCACGCCTCGCTGCGCGTGCAGCAGCAACTCACCGACGGCTGGCGCGCCCAGGCGGCGCTGGGCCTGCAGCGGCTCAACACCGACGACCGCCTGGCCTACGCCTTCGGCCTGGACTGCAACGAATACAGCGACTTCAGCGGCACCTTCTACTGCGACCGCTTCGGGCCGGACGGCCGCTTCGACCTCTACGACTACCGCAGCGAGAACGAACACCGCGACACCACCGCCGTGCAGGCCGAGGCCAGCGGCCCGGTGCAACTGGCCGGCCTGCGCCACGACCTGACGGTGGGCGCGCAGAGCAGCCGCTTCAAGAGTCGCTTCCAGCGCCGGGCCAACAACTTCACCGGCATCGGCCGCAGCGATGGCAGCGCCGTCACCACACCGCAGCCCGCACTGACCGGCGAGAACACCAATCGCGACGAACGCAGCGACGAGCTCTACCTGCGCGACCGCGTCGCACTCGGCGCCGACACCACCGCCTGGCTGGGCCTGCGCCACACGCGGCTGCAGCGCAAGAGCGTGCGCACCGACGGCTCCCGCGCGACCGACTACGCGCAGGACGTCACCACGCCCTGGCTGGCCGTCAGTCATGCGATCGCGACGGACTGGCTGGCCTACGCCAGTTGGGGCCAGGGCGTCGAGAGCGAGGTCGCGCCCAACCGCGCCCGCTACATCAACCGCGGCCAGGCCCTGCCCGCGCTGAAGAGCCGCCAAACCGAGCTGGGCCTGAAGACCGGCAACCAGCGCGTGGAGGGCTCGCTCACGGTGTTCGACATCCGCCGCCCGCTGTGGCGCGACATCGGCAGCTGCAGAGCGGACAACAGCTGCGAGCGTCGCGCCGACGGCTTCGCCCGCCACCGCGGCATCGAGGCCGGTGCCGACCTCAAGTGGAGCGGCGGCGGCGTATTCGCCAGCGTCACGCGGCTGCAGGCACGCCGCCGCGGCAGCGTGGAGGCCAGCCTCAACGGCCTGCAGCCTGCCAACGTGCCGCAAACCGCCATCAAGGCCCAGTGGCGACAAGACCTGCTGCCGGGCCTGCAACTGCAGCTCGGCCTGCAGCACGAAGGCCGCCGCTTCGCGACGCCCGACAACCTCACCGCCGTGCCGGCCTGGACCGTGGCCGACGCCGGTCTGCGCTACCTGTGGGTGCAGGGCCGGCAGACGTGGATCTGGCGCGCTGCGGTGGACAACCTGACCAACCGCCGCGCCTGGCGTGAGGCGCCGTGGCAGTACGACCACAGCTACCTCTACCCGCTCGCGCCAAGGACGTTCCGAACGAGTCTGGAGCTGAGGCTCTGAACTTGCCGCAAAAAACTGCTATAGTCTCGGGCTCTGTTCCTCGATAGCTCAGTCGGTAGAGCGCCGGACTGTTAATCCGTAGGTCCCTGGTTCGAGCCCAGGTCGGGGAGCCAAGTTTTTCAAGACGCGTGGTGCAACCGTTTGCCACGCCGACATAGAACAATTCCTCGATAGCTCAGTCGGTAGAGCGCCGGACTGTTAATCCGTAGGTCCCTGGTTCGAGCCCAGGTCGGGGAGCCAAATCAAAGCCTCATTCGCGAAAGCGGATGGGGCTTTTTCTTGTCCAGCCAGTCGGGTCGACTGCATCCGGTGGCTGCCGACGATGGCCGGCCTTGAGGCTTGAGCCTGGTCATGCGCGTCGGCGCCGCTGGTCTTGCAGCAACTGCAGCAGCGCCTGCTGGCCGCTGGCATCCAGCGCAGACCCGATGCCTGCGCACGCCTGCAGATCGACCAGCCGCGCTGCTGTTTCAGGGGGCCGGGTAGGCGGCGAGTCGTTCGACCGAGGCGATCTGGATGCGCCGCCCGTCGACGCGGATCAGCCCCGCCTCCTCCAGCTCGCGCAGCACGCGCGAGAAGTACTCCGGCGTCAGCGACAGGCGCGAGGCGATCGTCGCCTTGCTGACCGGCAGCTCGACACTGGTGCCACCATCGCCGTCGGCGTCGCGCAGCAGATAGCCGATGACGCGCTGCACGCCCGACTGCAGCGCATAGGCCTGCACATCGCTGACCAGTCCGTGCAGGCGGCGGCTCAGGCCGGCGAGCATGCGCAGCGCCAGGCGCTGGTCGGCGGCCATTGCGTCCAGCACGGCCACGCGCGGCAGCACCAGCAGTTGGGTGTCGCCCAGGGCCTGCGCGTTCACCGGGCTGGGTCGGCCCAGGAACATCAGCGCTTCGGCAAAGCTTTGGCCGGGACCGATCAGCTCGATGACCTTCTCGTTGCCATTGGCCGCCAACACGAAAAGCTTGATCGGCTGGCCGAGGTTGACGAAGAAGGCCTCGCAGGGGTCGCCGGCGCGCAGCGCCAGCGCGCCGCGGGCGAATGCCTTCAGCCGCGTGGCGGCAGCCAGGCGGGCGAGCGAATCGGCGTCGATCTCGCTGAACAGCGGCAGGCGCTGCAGCCAGCGCTCGGCGGCGATCTCAGCCGGGGCGGCCATCGATGCGCGGGCGACCCAGCCAGCCGCCGTAGCGCCAGGTCCAGAAAACCGTGACCGTGGCCCAGATGGCGGCGGCCGGGAGCAGGCTGCTCGGGCCCAGCGAGGCCGCCAGGCGCAAGAGCACGCCGAGCTGCAGCAAGCCGTAAATGGTCCAGGTGACTCGGTCCACGGCGAGCGGCCGGCCGCTGTGGCCGGCAGCGACGCGGGTGATCATCGCGATCAGCGTGCAGCCCAGGTAGCCGAGGGTCAGCGCGTGCAGCGGCGCGGCGCCAAGACCGCCCTGCCCCGTCGCCTGCAGCGTCAGCGAGAGGGCCTGCAGGCCGAGCGCCAGGCCCAACCAGACGAAGCCGCCATGCAGCATGGCCAACAGGCGCAGGGACTCGCCCCGCAAGCTGCGCACCAGACCCCAGCGCACCGCGAGCGCCAGCAGGGCCAACGAGGCGAGCGCCAGCGGCGGGACCAGCAACCACGCGGGCAACCAGCGCATCTCGGCCAGCCCACCGGCCAGCAGACCGCCCAGCATGGGCACGAGCAGCGCGTTCGGCCTCCAGGCCTCCAGCTTGGGCAGCGCGGCGGCGCTGAAGAAGGGGATCATGCGGTGCGAGACGATGGCGTAAACCGGTGCCGCAAAACCCCACAGCCCGAGTTGCGTCGCGCCCCGCAGCAGCAGGGGCTGCTGGCTCAGCAGGGCCCAGCAGGCGAGCGCCATCGCCAGCACGCCGACCCCACAGGCCATCAGCACGCCCTTCGCATGCAGGCGGTCGGGAGCCTGGCTCGCACGCACGAGCTGGCCAAAGCGCAGCGTCAAGCGCAGCCAGCCGGCTGCGGCGAACGCGACGCCGAGGGCGGCAAGCAGGCTGCCGGCATGCAGGCCGACGAGCGCCAGCGCCCAACCGAGGGCGAACTGCAGCAGCGGCGCCAGCAGCGTGCGCGCCTCCACCGGCGCCAGGCCTAACCAGCGCGGCCCGGCGGTGAACAGAAAGCCGACCATGAAGGCCGGCATGAAGCCCAGCGTGAACAGCAGGCCGTGGGCGAGCGTGGGGGCCACGGCCCAGGGCAGCACGAGCTCAAAGTGCTGCGCGACCAGCACGAGCAACCACCAGATCGCCAGCATGCTCATCAACGCGGCGCCAGCCGCAAAGCCCAGGCGATGCGGCGCGCTGAGCAGGCGCTGCGGGCGCCAGGGCTCGCGCAGGGGCTGGATAGTGATCGTTTTCATGCTGGCATTCCCAGCTCAACATGCGATCGAACAAGCAGGACGGGGGGCATGGGCAATCCGGGATGGGGGCAAAGCGGCGATGCTGGCGCGAGGCGCTGCGCAGCGCCTTGACGTGGTTCAACCTCCGAGCACATGCATGTCGGCCCGTTCGGTTTGCAGTGCGCGCAGGCGCTCGCGCTGCTCGGAATAGGCGTCGGCGCGCGCCGCCCAGATCGCGGCGAGGCGTTCGCGCAGTCCTTGTACGCTGGCCTGGGGGCCGCGCAGCAGCGGCCTCAGGTCCTGGCCTTGTGCGGCGAACAGGCAGGTGAACAGCCGCCCGTCGGCGGTCAGCCGGGCGCGGGTGCAGTCGCCGCAGAAGGCCTTGCTGACGGCGCTGATGAAGCCGATCTCGCCCTGGCCATCGGCATAAGCCCAGCGCTCGGCCGTCTCGCCGCCCTTGCTCGGTGCCAGGGCCTGCAGCGGCCAGCGCGCATGGATGCGTTCGCGCAGCACGGCGCTCTCCAGCACCTCGTCGCGCTTCCAGCCGTTGTGGCAGCCGGCGTCCATGAACTCGATGAAGCGCAGCACCATCCCCGAGCCACGGAAGTGCTCGGCCAGCGGCAGCGCCTCCTGGTCGTTGACGCCGCGGCGCACGACCATGTTGACCTTGATGGACGTGAAGCCTGCGGCCTTCGCGGCATCGAGTCCACGCAGCACCGCGGCGACCGGAAAGCCGACCTCGTTCATGCGGCGGAACACCGCATCGTCGAGCGCGTCCAGGCTGACGGTGAGGCGCTTGAGTCCGGCGTCGCGCAGTTGCTGGGCCTGATCGGCGAGCAGGCTGCCGTTGGTCGTCAGCGCCAGGTCAGGCGCGTCGCCATCCAGGGTGCGCAGCTCGGCCAGCTCGCGGATCAGGGTCGCCAGGTCGCGGCGCAGCAGCGGTTCACCACCCGTCAGGCGCAGGGTGCGCACGCCGAGCTGCAAGGCCTCGCGAGCGACCTGCACGATCTCCTCGAAATTCAAGAGCTGCGATGACGGCAGGAAGCGGTGCCCCGGCCCGAAGCGGCTGCGCGGCATGCAGTAGCTGCAGCGGAAATTGCAGCGGTCGGTCAGCGAGATGCGCAAATCCCGCCAGGGCCGCTGGCGGCGGTCGCGCAGCGAGTCGTCCAGCGGCACCGCACCCAATGCGCGCGGGGCCTTCATCCAGTGCACGGGGGCCAGATCCATACGGCCGATTCTGGGAAGGCAGGGGCCGGCGACACATCCCGCCGTGGCAGGAGCGCCGCCGCCTGGGCCTAGTCCTTTCGACCGATGCCCGCCTCCTTCGGATGCGCTGCCGCCGCGAGCGGCTATCCCCTAGGCTGGCCGCATGAACATCGAACACTTCAACGACCTGCTGGCCATGGCCCGTGCCCAGGCCCAAGTCGAACCCCAGCGCCTGCTGATGGTCTTCACCGCGGCCGAGTGCGAGCCCGACGCCAGCCCCGCTCAACGCGCCGCGCACGAAGCCGGCCAAGGCGGCGTGCTGCGCCCGCTGATGTGCGTGGACAAGGACCCGGCCGAGATCGCCGATTTCGCGGCCCTCGCTGCCGAGTCCCGCCACGCTGGCCCGGCCTGGAGCCTGATGTTCGCGGCGGCCTTGGCCGGCAAGAGCAGTGCCAAGGAGGTCGAGCGCATGCTCGAACTGCTGGTCAAGCGCGTGGAGACCGGCGAGCTGGGCGGGCTGATCCCGTTCAACACCGCCGGCGAGGCGGTGCAACTGATCGCCTAACGGACCGATGGCAAAGCGCATTCCGCTGCGCCCCCGCACACACCTAGCGCATCGGCTCGGGCTGCGATGGGGCTGAGCTGGTTCCGCGCGCCCGGCTTCGTCGATCCGGTCGAGCCCGTCAAGGCGTCGTCCTGAGCGCACGCCAAGCACCCCGCCGCCACCGGCTCAGGCCGGGTTGAACTCGGCCAGACGGTCGCCGTAGGGCCGCATGAACCTGGGCCATCGTGGCCCCTCCTTGTTGCGCCCTGAGCCGCATCAAGGAAACCAGCGATTGGGTCAAAGAGCATGCCTACGAGCCAGTCGGACTTTGGGTCGGGTCCACCGCGCATCGCACACGCATGGAGGCAGCCGGACTGCATTCATGCACGCAGCAGGAGATCCCCCCGAATCCCCCTCGCCGCCTCCATCAGCGCGGCTGACGGAAAGCCCGCCGGCGCCGTGAGCCGGCCTTGCGCATCCGGCAGTCGCGCGACCTGCAGCACATGCCGCGGCGCATCGCGCATGGCTTGGACCAGGCGCAGCACATCGGCGTCGCTGAACCATTGCGGGTGCACGGTGCTGCGCAGCTCATAGGCAATGCCGCTGTCCTTCAGCAATGCAAGGGATTCGCGCACGCGGCGCAGGCCGCGGACGCTCCCGGTCACGCGGTCATGGAGCAACTCGTCGCTCGGCGCGGTCTTGATGTCCAGGCCGACCCAGTCGAGCAGCGGCAGCAGCTCGGCCAAGCGCTTGGGCGCGAGGCCGGCCGTGTGCAGGCCCAGGCGGTAGCCCATCGAACGCAGTTCGACCAGCACGGCGGGCAGCGCCGGATCCAACGACGGCTCGCCACCGCTGAAGACCACCGCATCCAGCCGCCCCCGCCTGGCCTGCAGCCAGTCGCGCAAGACCGGCCAGCGCGGGCCCTCGCCCGGGCCCTTGGCCTGCAGCGCCGGGTTGTGGCAATAGCCGCAGCGCCAGGGGCAGCCCTGCAGGAAGACCACCGCGGCCAGTTGGCCGGGGAAGTCCACGCTGCTGAAGGGCTGCAGGCCGGCAACGGCCAGGCGCTCGGCCGAGGTGCTCATGAGAGAGAGATCCGCGCCTCCTCGAAGGGCGTGCGCTCCGCGAACTCGCCCTGCTTGCCGATGTTGAACGAGGCCACCGGGCGGTGGTAGCCCATCACCCGGGTCCAGACCTCACAGCGCTGGCGCTCCTCGTCGCGCAGGGTCAGGGCTTGTTCTTGGCGTTCGATGACGGCTTCCATGTTTCTCTCCTTCAGGCGGGTTGGGAATCCAGTTCGCGGCGCTTGCGCGCCAGCCTTTCTTCGTCGCAGCGCGGGCAGAACTCGTGATGCCCAGCCAGATAGCCATGCGTCGGGCAGATCGAGAAGGTCGGCGTGACCGTGATGTAAGGCAGGCGGTGATGCGTCAGCGCGCGGCGCACCAGCTCGCGGCAGGCATGGCTTGAGCTGATGCGCTCGCTCATGTAGAGGTGCAGCACCGTGCCGCCGGTGTACTTGCGCTGCAGCTCTTCCTGGCGCTCCAGGGCCTCGAAGGGGTCGTCGGTGAAGCCCACGGGCAGCTGCGAGCTGTTCGTGTAGTACGGATTGGCGTCGGTGCCGGCCTGCAGGATGTCCGGCCAGCGGCGCCGGTCCTCCTTGGCGAAGCGGTAGGTGGTGCCTTCCGCCGGCGTCGCCTCCAGGTTGTAGAGATGGCCGGTCTGCTCCTGAAACTCCACCATGCGGGCGCGCACATGGTCGAGCAGCCGCACGGCAAAGGCATGGCCCTCGGCCGTGGTGATGTCGTGCGCGTCGCGCGTGAAGTTGCGCACCATCTCGTTGATGCCGTTCACGCCCAGCGTGGAGAAGTGGTTGCGCAGGGTCTTCAGGTAGCGCCTTGTGTAGGGGAACAGACCCTGGTCGATCAGGCGCTGGATCAGCTTGCGCTTGATCTCCAGGCTGTCGCGACCGAGTTCCAGCAGCTCGTCCAGGCGGGCCAGCAGCGCGGGCTCGTCACCGGCGTACAGGTAGCCCAGCCGCGCGCAGTTCACCGTCACCACGCCCACCGAGCCGGTCTGCTCGGCCGAGCCGAACAGGCCGTTGCCGCGCTTGAGCAGCTCGCGCAGGTCCAGCTGCAGGCGGCAGCACATCGAGCGCACCATCTGCGGTTCCAGGTCCGAGTTGAGGAAGTTCTGGAAGTAAGGCAGGCCGTACTTGGCCGTCATCTCGAACAAGGCTTCGGTGTTCGGGTGGTCCCAGTCGAAGTCCTTGGTGATGTTGTAGGTCGGGATCGGGAACGTGAACACGCGGCCCTTGGCGTCGCCGGCCGTCATCACCTCGATGTAGGCGCGGTTGATCAGGTCCATCTCGGCCTGCAGCTCGCCATACGTGAACGGCTGCTCCTGGCCGGCAATCACCGGCACCTGCTCGCGCAGATCTGCCGGGCAGCTCCAGTCGAAGGTCAAGTTGGTGAACGGCGTCTGCGTGCCCCAGCGTGACGGCACGTTGAGGTTGTAGATCAGCTCCTGGATGCATTGCCGCACCTGCTCGTACGTCAGGGCGTCCTTGCGCACATAGGGCGCGAGGTAGGTATCGAAGCTGGAGAAGGCCTGGGCGCCGGCCCATTCGTTCTGCAGCGTGCCGAGGAAATTCACGATCTGCCCGACCGCGCTCGACAGATGCTGGGGCGGCCCCGCCTCGACCTTGCCGGGCACACCGTTGAGGCCTTCGTGCAACAGCGTGCGCAGGCTCCAGCCGGCGCAATAGCCGCTGAGCATGTCGAGGTCATGGATGTGCAGGTCGGCCTCGCGGTGCGCTTGGCCCACGGCCGGCGGGTAGACGTGATCGAGCCAGTAGTTGGCGACCACCTTGCCGGACACGTTCAGGATCAAGCCGCCCAGGCTCCAACCTTGGTTGGCGTTGGCGTTGATGCGCCAGTCGCGCTGCTGCAGGTACTCGTCCATGGTGGCCTGCACGTCGACCAGGGTCTGGCGCGCGTCGCGCAGGCGGCGGTGCTGCTCGCGGTAGACGGTGTAGGCACGCAGGGTCTGGCGCCAGCCGGCGTCGAACAGCGTCGCTTCGACGGCATCCTGGATCTGCTCGATGCCGGGCAGGGGCATGGCCAACAGGCGCGGCAGCACGCCGTCGCGGGTCAGGCGCGCCGCCTCGTCGAGTCCGAACTCGCCGCTGGCACGACCGGCGGCCGCCAGGGCCTGGACGATCTTGCCGGCATCGAAGGCCTGGAGGCGGCCGTCGCGCTTCTTCACCTGCTGGGGAGCTTCCGTCATTGCGCTACCTGTAGTGTTCGTAGGCCGTTATTGGCCCTACATCTAGTGGCAGGCAGTGTGTTCAAGCGCCGCAGCCGCGTCCTTGAAGCAGGTCAAGATGTCGGCATAGCGAGCCGCTTCACGGCGGCGACGAAGCGCTGCAGCGTGGGCGAGCGCGCGCCGGGCGCGAGGCGGATGTCGATGAGCTGAAAGCGCCCGCGTGAAGCCACGGCTTTGCGCAGCGCCGCCCCCAGCTCGGCGCGCGTGTGCACGGCGTGGCCGTCGCCGTTCATGCCGGCGGCCATGGCGGCAAAGTCCCAGCGGCCCAACTCGTGGAAACCGCCCTCGGGCAGGAAGCTGCGCAGCATCTCCCAGCCGCTGTTGTTGAACACCAGCACGATGGGGTCCAGGCCCAGGCGCGCCGCGTGGCCGATCTCCCAGCCGGTCATCTGGAAGGCGCCGTCGCCGACCAGGATCAGCGGGCGCTGACCGCTGGCCCGCTGCAGGCCAAGGCCAGCCGGCACGCCATAGCCCATGGTCGCGTAATAGCCGGGCGCCAGCAGTGCCGAGGGGCGCAGCGCCATCGCGGTGAACAGGCAGTCGCCGACATCGCTGGCGATGGGCATCGGGCCGTGGCGGGCGAACAGGTCGTTGATGGCGCGGGCGATGTCGTCCGGAGCGACGGGCTCGTCATCCTCGGGCAGCTCGTGCGGGTAGGCGGGCGGCGCCGGCGGCGCGGCCACCGCCGTCAGCTTGGCCTGGGTCTGCGCTGGGCAGCGTTCGAGCAAGGCATCGATCAGCGCCGCCAGCGGCAGCTCGGGATAGACATGGTGGCCGACGCGGAGCTCGTCGTCATAGGCGACGAGCGCATGGCGGAAGTCGATGCGCCGGGCGGAGACGGCGAAGTTGGTGTCGGAGACGATCACACCGAGCAGCAGCAGGGCATCGGAATGCTCGACGCGATGGCTGAGTTCAGGATCGCCGGCCAGGCCCAGGTAGGTCCCGGCCAACCGGACATCAGGCACGCCGGTCTCCGTCAACAGGCCGCGGCCCATGAAGCTGGTGATCACCGGCAGGCCAAGCCGCCGCGCGAGTTCGGCGACGCGCGCTTCCAGCCCGTAGCGCCGCACCTCGACGCCGACGACGAGCAGCGGGTCGCGCGCGGCGCGCAATCGGGCCAGCAGCTCGTCGGCAGCGGCGGCCACGCGCTCGGCATCCCAAGTCCTGATCGCCGGCGCCGGCACCGCGGCGCAGGGCTTGCCGGGCATGTCGCGTGGGATCTCCAGGTAGACCGGGCGCGAGCGCGCCAGCGCCGTGTCGAGCACGCGGGCGATGGCCTGCGGCGCGCGCTCCAGGTCGTCAAGGCGCGCCCGGTCGGCGGTGATCTCCTCGTACAGCCGCCATTGCGAATCCAGCTGCTTGACCTGGTGGTGCAGCAGCAGACCGCTGACCGCCTCGTGGGCGGCCGGCGCGCCCGAGAGCACGACCAGGGGCACCCGCTCGGCATAGGCGCCAGCGACGGCGTTGACGAGGTTCAGCGCGCCCGCGCCATAAGTGACCGCGGCCACGCCCAGCGCGCCGCGCACACGCGCCGCGGCGTCGGCCGCAAAGCCAACGCCGGGCTCGTGCGCCAGGGTCAGGATGGGCAGGCGGCCGTCGCGTTCGATCTCGCGGAACAGCGGCAGCGCGAAGTCGCCGGGAATGCCGAAGATCTCGCGCGCGCCGCGCGCCAGCAGCGCGTCAACGAGGCGCTGCGCCAGTGTGGTGGTGGGCATGGATGGAGGCCTTTCGCGGGCGGCGCAGCGCGAGGCCCAGCATCAGGAGCAGGAAGAGCGCGATGGCCGCGGCTGAGGCTGCGCCAGCGACACGGCGCAGCACGACGTCACCTTGCAACAGCGCCGCGTAGCGCACGAGCAGCCCGGCATGCAGCAGGGCGAGCGGTGCGTAGAGCCAGGTGCTGAAGCCCAGGCGCACACGAAGAAGCGCCGGGGCGATCAAGGGCGCATGACCGAAGACCATGGAGAACACAAAGCCCAGGCCGAGCGCGTGCAGTGCGCCGTCGTAGCTGGCCTGGCCCGGCTGCAGGCCCAAGCCCAGCAGCAGGCCACCGGCGATGGCCAACTGAACGTAGCCGACGAGCAGCGACACCGCGACAAAGCGTGCCAGCCCCTGGATGCGCAGCGTGCGCCTCGCGACATCCCAGCGCGCCAGCCAGGCGGCCAGCCCCAGCAGCGCGGCACCGAACAGCCTTGCGTCCCAAGGTGCGGGCAGCGCCAGCGCGACGAGCAGGGCGAGCAGCACGGCGGCAAACAGCGGCGGCGCCTGCGCAGGCCGCGGCGAATAACGCGACAGCTCCAGGCGCTCGCCGGCGATGGTCAGCACCAGGAAGGCGAACAGCGGCAGCAGGGTTTGCTGAAACGGCGTGCCCACCGCGAGCAGCAGATGGCCGAGCAGGCCGCACAAAGCGCCCAGCACCAGCACGCCCATGAAGGCCTCGGCCTGCTTGCGCGCAGCGGCCATGGTGGCCAGCAGCAGCAGCGCGCTGCCGATCGCATAGCCGGCAAAACCGGCACTGGCCTCGCCAGCGAGCAGCGCCAGCGTGCCGGCGCCGGCGAACAGCGGCGAGCCATAGGCCCAGGCGCGCCCGATCGCGACCGCACGCTCCAGGCCGATGACGACGCCGAACAGACCGCCCAGCATCAGCGGTCCATGCCAGGCGGCAGCCGCCGGCAGCGGCAAGGCCCAGCCGATGCGCGCGAGGCCCCCGGCCAGACCGCTGGCCAGCGCGACCATGCCGAGCAGCAGGGACAGCAAGCGCGGCCAGATCGGCGCCGCGGCCGTCCTGCTCATGGGCCCTGCTCCCAACCCAGCTGCTCACGTGCCGCGGCGCTCATGCGCGCAGGCGTCCAGGGCGGCGTGAACACCAAGTCCAACTCCAGCTTCAGCGGCGCGGGCAGCAAGGCCTCCAGCGCCTCCTCGACCTCACCGAGCAGCATCTCGGCCATCGGGCAGGCGGCGCTGGTCAAGGTCATGCGCAGGTAGAGGCCATCCGGCCGCTCCTGGAGCGCTTCGATCAAACCGAGGTCGACGATGTTGACGCCCAGCTCCGGGTCGACGATGTTGCGCAAGACCTCGCGGGCCTGGGCGGCGAGTGAGGTGCGATCGCTCATGTCAAGTGGTGTGCTTGGTTGTCCGGCGACATGGCCTGCGGCCGGGCCAGCAAAGGCGCGGCCGCCGCCGCGCCGAGCATCAGCAGTGGTCGTTGTTTCATGAGCGTGCTCCGCCCCAGAGCGGGCCGATGGCGTCCAGGGTGTTCTTCAGGATCAGCCCGTACTCGGTGTCGCCCTCCATCACCAGGGCGCCGTCAAAAAACAGGCGGTCGGCGTCGTCCTCGCCGCGCACGAGTCGCCACAGCGCCTCGACCGTGGCGCGCAGGCGCAGCCGGGCCGGGCCGGAGTCGGAGGCGGCCGCAAAGCCGCGCGACCGCAAACAAAGGCGCGCACGGGCGCCCAGTTCTTGCAGCTCGATCTCGACGATCGCGCCCTGCAGCGCCTCGCGCTGGCCGGCGTCCAGGCGCGGCAGCAACAGGCGGTCGAGCAGCAAGGCGAGCAGGGTCGATGGGGGCCGGGTGGGCAGCCGGGCAATGCGAGCGCGCCAGGACGCGGGCAGGCTGGGCAAGCTCAAGCGGCTCATGCGACGGCTTCCTCCAGCCCAGCGACGCGACGCGCGAAGCCGTCCACCAGACGGCCCGGCAGCGGCAGCTTGCGCAGCTCGGCCAGGCCTTCGCTCGGGCTCAGGCCGCGGGCGAACACGGCGTCGAACAGCCGGATCACCTCATCAAACGGCCCGCTGCAGGGCGAGAGTCGCAGCAGCTGCACCCCGGCGTCGCGCAAGGCATCGCCCTGGCCGAGCAGGCATTGCAGCGCCGCGCTCTGCGTCTGGATGCCGTTGAGCGCCAGGAAGTCCTCGCCGTCGCCGGTCTTCAAGAGCAGACCGTCGGCATCAAAGCGGCAGCGGAACTGACAGTCGTCCTTGCGCAGACGGTGATGCCGGGCGGTGAAGCAGCGCGCCGACAGAGCCAGCGGCAATCGACCGAAGCCCCAGACCTCAGTCGCCAGCCGGCTGGGCCTCGGGTTGATGCGGCCGACGGCGTCAAGCGCCAGCTCGACCGGCGCCACCCAGCGGTCGGCACCCAGCTCGGCGTGTTCTGCCAGCGCCGTGGCGTTGTAGATGTTCAGGTGCGGACCCAGAGTGAACGGGCGCCCGTCAACCTCGCGCAAGACCTGCAGCGCGGCGGCGTCGCCCGCCTCGACCGGGAACTCGTCTTGCTCGCAGACGCGGCGCAGGCTGCGCAGCTCGGCCTCGCTCATCACCAGGGCCATGGTGGCCAGGCGCACGTCCTTGCCGGCGGCGCGCAGCTCGCGGGCGATGGCGAGCCAGTCGTCGAACTTGATCTCGTTGCGCCGCGAACAGACCACCTCACCGAGCACCACGGTCTGCACCGGCGAGTCGGCGATCTCGGCGTAGAAGTCCATCAACGCGGCCCGCGGCCACCAGTAGAGCAGCGGGCCGACGCTGAGTCGGATGGCAGTCATGAAATCCTCATCTCCAGGGGCGGTCGTAGGCGCCCAGGGTGTGCTGCTGGCCTTCCGCCCAGCGCGCTAACGCCCCGTCCCAGGCCGGCTGCACGCGGTAGCGGCCGCGACCCTCATGGGCAGCCCAGGCACTGTCGATGGCGGCGCGCCAGACCTTGGTGACCTCGGCCACGTAGGCGGGGCTGCGCTGGCGGCCCTCGATCTTGATGGCGGCAACGCCGGCCTGGATCAACTGCGGCAGCAGGCTCAGGGTGTTGAGACTGGTCGGCTCTTCCAGCGCATAGTCGCGCGCCAGCTCGCCGACCTCGAAGCGGCCCTTGCACAGGGTCGGGTAGCCGCGCGGTTCGCCCGGGCGGTAATGGTCGATCAGCACGCCGCCGAGGCGGGCGCGCACGCCATCGCTGGATTCGTCCCAGCGCACAGCCGCTGGCGGCGAACAGACACCCGCGGTGTTCGGCGATTGCCCGGTCGCGTAGCTGGACAGATGGCAGCGTCCCTCGACCATCACGCACAGGCTGCCGAAGCCGAAGACCTCGACGGGGGTCTCGCAGCGCTGGATCAGCTGCTGCACCTGCTGCAAGGTCAGCACGCGCGGCAGCACCGCGCGCTGGATGCCGTAGCGCTCGCGGTAGTAGCGGATCGCCTCGTGATTGGTCGCCGAGGCCTGCACCGACAGATGCAGCGTGAGCTGCGGGTGGCGACGCCGCGCGTCGGCGAGCACCGCGCTGTCGGCAACGATCAGCGCGTCGGCCCCCAGCTCGGCGGCACGGTCCACCGCGCGCTGCCACGGCGTCTCATCGCGCGCGTCGGCGAAGGTGTTCAGCGCCATCAGCACGCGGCGGCCGCGGGCATGGGCGAAGGCCACCCCGTCGCGCACCTGCGCGGCATCGAAGTTCAGGCCAGCGAAGTTGCGCGCGTTCGTCGCATCCTTCAGGCCCAGGTAGACGGCATCGGCGCCGGCCTCGATGGCCAGTTGCAGGGCGCGCAGCGAGCCGGCCGGGCAGACCAGCTCCGGCTTGGTGGGGACAGCAGTCATCGGCAGAGCGGCCGCGGCGAGCGCGGCCCTGAGTCAATCAGCCCCGTCCCGAGCAACTGCAGGAGCAGCAGCCTTCGTCGAGGCCGGCCTCGGCGGTCTTGGCGAAGCCAGCGGCAAGGCGCTGGATGCGGATGCGCCAAGCGCCCGGCGCTGCCTGCATGACCTGCCAGTCGAACTGGTTGGAACGCTGCTCGGCGAATTGCATCAAGAGCCCACGCGGCTCGTGGTCGTTGATCAACTCGAACGCCTCGCCGTCGGCGAGTGCGTCGAAGGCCTGGAAGGCGAGCTGGTGGCGCTGCGCCGGCATCAGCGAGCGCAGGTCGTAGGTGGTGGTGGATGTGTTTTGCATGGTGGCGTCAGGCTAAGTCCGGTGCTCGCCGACGTCCTTGAACTGGATCAAGAGCCGCCACGCAGGCAGCAGCGACAGGAGGCCTGACAGGGCTCGTCCAGCGCATCGGCCGCGCTGCAGCGCGGGTCTGGCCTGTGCCGGCGAGCAGCCGTAGCGCAGGACTTTGGGCCGCTGCGGGCCGCGCCTCCTGTCATTTCCACCGCCAAAAGGACAGGATTTCGTGGCCTGCCGTGCGCCGTGCCAAAACGACGAAGCCCCTGATTTCTGCAAAAAATCAGGGGCTTACCGGGCATCAAGAGACGCCGTGCAGCAAGGTCACATGTGGTCGATCATGACCTGCCCAAAGCCCGAGCATGAGACCTGGGTCGCGCCGTCCATCAGCCGGGCGAAGTCATAGGTCACCTTCTTGCTGAGGATGGCCTTCTCCATGCTGCTGATGATCAGGTCTGCCGCTTCGGTCCAGCCCATGTGGCGCAGCATCATCTCGGCCGACAGGATCTCGGAACCCGGGTTCACGTAGTCCTTGCCGGCGTACTTGGGTGCCGTGCCGTGCGTGGCCTCGAACATCGCGACGGAATCGCTCAGGTTGGCGCCCGGCGCGATGCCGATGCCCCCCACCTGTGCCGCCAGCGCGTCGGAGATGTAGTCACCGTTGAGGTTCAGCGTTGCGATGACGCTGTACTCGGCCGGGCGCAGGAGGATCTGCTGCAGGAAGGCGTCAGCGATGCTGTCCTTGATGGTGATGTCGCGACCGGTCTTGGGGTTCTTGAGCTTGCACCACGGCCCGCCGTCGATGGGCTGGGCGCCGAACTCGCGCTGGGCCAGCGCATAGCCCCAGTCGCGGAACGCGCCCTCTGTGAACTTCATGATGTTGCCCTTGTGCACCAGCGTGACCGAGGGCTTGTCGTTGTCGATGGCGTACTGGATGGCCTTGCGCACCAGCCGCTCTGTGCCTTCGCGCGACACCGGCTTGATGCCGATGCCCGACGTGGCCGGGAAGCGGATCTTCTTGACGCCCATCTCGTCCTGCAGGAAGCGGATGAGCTTCTTCGCGTTGTCGCTCTCGGCCGCGTACTCAATGCCGGCGTAAATGTCCTCCGAGTTCTCGCGGAAGATGACCATGTCGACCTTGTGCGGCTCTTTCAACGGGCTGGGCACGCCGTCGAAGTACTGCACCGGGCGCAGGCAGACGTACAGGTCGAGTTCCTGGCGCAGCGCGACGTTGAGCGAGCGGATGCCGCCCCCCACCGGCGTGGTCAGCGGCCCCTTGATGGACACCACATAGTCCTTGAGCACCTGCAGGGTCTCCTCCGGCAGCCATACGTCAGGACCGTAGACACGCGTGCTCTTCTCGCCGGCATAGATCTCCATCCAGTGGATCTTGCGGGCACCGCCATAGGCCTTGGCCACCGCCGCATCCACCACCTTCAGCATCACCGGCGTGATGTCCACGCCGGTGCCATCACCCTCGATGTAGGGAATGATGGGATTGGGGGGCACGTTGAGCGAGAAGTCGG
Organism: Roseateles sp.; assembly: GCA_046294815.1. GTDB lineage: Bacteria > Pseudomonadota > Gammaproteobacteria > Burkholderiales > Burkholderiaceae_C > Pelomonas. The sequence goes on from JBKBOJ010000006.1 coordinate 23,001, forward strand.
CGTTGACCGTGATCTTTTGGCCGCCTTGGGGCACCTGGATGTGCTGGTACATGTCTTGTGGACTCCGCAAAGAGACGGGAGGGATGAAGAAGTGCCACTAGTTTATGGCCCCGTCAGCACAGCGCAGCGACGCGTTCCCAGACGCCATGGGCAAGCCCCCAGGCCGCACCAGCCGACAGCGCCAGCCCGGCCAGGCGCAGCGCTGGCACGCCGCCGTCGTCGCCGCGACGCAGCAGCCGCGCGCGCCACAGCGGCGCGATGACCAACCCCGGCGTGCTGGCCAGCGCGAAGGCTGCCATGGTGGCTGCGCCGCCAGGCACGGAGCCCGACAGGCTGGCCATCAGAAGCGCCGCATGCAGCAGTGCGCAGGGCATGACGACCCAGGCCAGCCCGGTCGCCAGCGCATGCCGCGGCTGCGGGCGCCAGCTCACCGCCCCGAGCCACGCCGGCATGCGACCGCGCAGCAGCAGGCTCAGGCCCAGCAGCAGCATCGCGGCCTGCAGCAGCGCCCAGGCCGGCTGCAGCAGCGCGACGCCGCTGGACGCACGGGCCAGCACATCCACCGATGCTGCCGCGACTGCGCCGCCGGCCGTGTAGCCCAGCAGCCGGCCGGCCAGCAGCCGCCAGGGCCGCGCTCCGCCGGCCAGCGCGCAGGGCGCGCTGCACATGGCGGCGCAATGCGGCAGGCCGGCCAGCCCCATCAGCGTGGACGACGCGATGAAGGCCAGCTCAGCGGCCATCAGATGATCTTGGAGAAGCGCTCGCGGCTGGCGTCGGCCTGCAGGTAGCGGTCGAACACCATCGCCACCGCGCGCACGAAGTACCAGCCCAGCGGCGTGATCTGCAGGGCCGCCGGCTCCAGCACCACCAGCCCCTGTTCGGCCAGCTGGCGCAGGCGCTCCAGCTCGCTGGCAAAGTAGACGGGCACGTCCACCAGATAGGACGCCGCGATGGACTCGAACTCCACCCGGCCCTGGCACATCAGCGCCATGATGACGGCGCGGCGCAGCAGGTCGTCGCGGTTCAGTGCCAGGCCGCGCTGCACCGGCAGCTGACCCAGGCACAGCGCGTCCTCGTACTCCTCCAGCGTCTTGGCGTTCTGCGCATAGGTGGCGCCCACGCGGCTGATGGCGGACACGCCCAGCCCCACCAGGTCGCAGTCGGGCTGGGTCGAGTAGCCCTGGAAGTTGCGATGCAACAGCCCTTGCCGCTTGGCGACGGCCAGCGGGTCGTCGGGCAGCGCGAAATGATCCATGCCGATGTAGGCATAGCCCTCGCCCAGCAGCGCGCTGATCGCACCGGACAGCATGGTCAGCTTGTCACCAGCCGCCGGCAGCAGCTCGGCGGCGATGCGCCGCTGCGGCTTGAAGCGCTGCGGCAGATGGGCGTAGGCGTACATCGCGATGCGGTCCGGCCGCAGCTCAGCGACCTGCGCGATGGTTCGCGCGAAGCTGGCGGGCGTCTGCGCGGGCAGGCCGTAGATCAGGTCCACGCTGATGGACGCGAAGCCCAGCGCGCGCGCGGACCGCATCAGCGCCGCCACCGATTCCCGCGGCTGCACGCGATGCACGGCCTTCTGCACCGCGGCATCGAAGTCCTGCACGCCGAAGGACAGCCGGTTGAAGCCAAGCGACTTCAGGTGCGCCAGGCGCTCGGCATCCACCGTGCGGGGATCGACCTCGACGGACAGCTCGGCGCCCGGCAGCAGCCGGAAGCGCTGGCGCAGCGCGGCCATCAGCCGGTCCATCTCGGCATCGGACAGGAAGGTGGGCGAGCCGCCGCCGAGATGCAGCTGCGACACCGGCGCATGTCCGCCCAGCGCCTGCGCCACCAGGTCCATCTCGCGCTCCAGCGCGGCCAGATAGGGCTGGGCGCGCTCGTGATGCTTGGTGATGATCTTGTTGCAGGCGCAGTAGTAGCAAAGCTGCTCGCAAAACGGGATGTGCACGTAGACCGACAGCGGCTGCGCCGCGCCGCGCTGGCGCAGCGCCTGCAAGTGCTGCTCGCCCTGGTAAGCCTCGACGAAGCGGTCGGCCGTCGGGTACGAGGTGTAACGCGGGCCGGCCACGTCGTGGCGCCTCATGTTGGCGTTCAGCAGTTCGGCGTCGAGGAGGCGTTCGGTCACAGCAGCCATGGCCGACACTGTGCAGGCGGGCGTGGCCGCGAGCCTTGATCCAGGTCAAGGCTGCCGCGGGTGGCGCGGCCAAGAATGCCGCCATGCAGACGACTCTCACCCCACCGACGAGCGTGTCGACAATGACTTGCACGGCCCCCACGCCCTCCCCCGCCATCATCGAGCCGCTGAGAGTCGCCTGCGCAAGCTGCAACCTGCGCGAGCTGTGCCTTCCCGTGGGCTTCCACGCCAACGAGCTGAACCAGCTCGACGGCCTGGTGGCCAAGCGCCGCAGCGTGCCGCGCGGCGCGCACCTGTTCCGCAACGGCGAGCGCTTCGAGGCGCTCTACGCGGTGCGCACGGGCTTCTTCAAGACCTGCGTGAGCAGCGAGGACGGGCGCGACCAGGTGACGGGCTTCCAGATGGCCGGCGAGTTGCTGGGGCTGGACGGCATTAGCAGCGACCACCACCACTGCGACGCCGTTGCATTGGAGGACTCGTCAGTCTGCGTGATCCCTTATAGCCAGCTGGAGGATTTGTCGCGCGAGTTCACCGTGCTGCAGCACAGCTTCCACAAGATCATGAGCCGCGAGATCGTGCGCGACCACGGCGTCATGCTGCTGCTGGGCAATATGCGCGCCGAGGAGCGCCTGGCCGCCTTCCTGCTGAACCTGACGCAACGTCTGCAGGCGCGCGGCTTCTCGGCCTCCAGCCTGGTGCTGCGCATGACGCGCGAGGAGATCGGCAGCTACCTGGGGCTGAAGCTGGAGACGGTGAGCCGCACCTTCTCCAAGTTCCAGGACGACGGGCTGCTGGAGGTCAAGCAGCGCCAGCTGCGCATCCTGGATCAGGCAGGCCTGCAGGCGCTGGTCAACAACAGTCGCTGCTGAGACGCCGAAAGCCCCTATTGCTGCGCCGCAGATAAGCAGGCGTCGCGTCCCCAACCACCCATCATCGGCCGCCGGCTGCGCGCTCCCCCGCCACCGGCCTGCCGCTCGCGCGACTGCGGCAAGCTGGCGACCATAGGCCGCCACAGTCCAGTCGTGGAGCAGGGCCTTGCGGACCTGCGACCGCAGTGCGCGCGTCGTGACGCCTCAGCGCGGCCAGCCGCGTGCGTGCGGTGCGGGCCGGCCCTGGTCCGGCTCGTTGACCAGCAGCAGCGCCAGGCTGGCGCCCAGCGCGCTGACGCCCCAGAAGATCAGGAAGCTGGCCGTGTAGACCGCCTGCGTGGACCAGTTCAGCGGCACGGTGCCGAACCAGCGCAGGTCGCCGGGGTCCACGACGGCGAACACCAGGGCCTCCAGCACGCCGGCAGCCAGGAAGGACGCCCAGGCCACCGCCATCGCAAAGCGCTTGACGCGCGAGGGCGCGGGTTCACGCGTCACCGCGGCGCTCCCGGGGTGCCGGTGGCGGCGTGGTTGCGGCCCATCAAGGCGGGCACGGGGTCGGCGCTGGCGCCGCCCTCGGCGGCCGCCGGCGCTTGCACATGCAGCTGCAGCGGCCGATCGGGATGGCGCAGGGCCAGGGCCAGCGTGATGAAGCTGGCCACCACGACCGTCAACGGCCCGCCAACGATCAGCCAGACCATGGGCTCGCGCCAGGCCGGCGGCGCCGGCGGCAAGGGAGGGGAAGCACGGGTCATGACGTTCTCCTGGCCGCTCAGCGCGGCACGACGAAGGTGGATTTCTCGGTAACGGTCTCGCCGTCGTCGCGACGGACCTGCCAGTGGACCGGGTGTGCGCCCGGCTTGAGCGTGGTGGCCACCTCGGGCGGCAAGCGCAGCGACACGGCCACCCAACGCGCCTCCGCGGGGCCCACCTCGACCGGCGCGGTCGGCGTCACCACCAGGCCCGCCAGGCCCACGGCTTCGAGGCGGTAGCGCTGCGGCGCCTCGGTGGCGTTCATCAGTTGCAGGCGGTAGACGTTCTCGACCCAGCCGTCCTCCACCAGCCGTGCCAGTGCGGCGCGGTCGCGCACCACGTCCACGCGGAAGCTGTGCCGGGCCAGCAGGCTCCACAGCAGCGCCGTGCAGATGAGCATCAGCACCGCGCTGTAGATCAGCACGCGCGGACGGAAGATGCGGCGCAGGCGCTGCATCGACGTCAGGTGTTGCTCCAGTCCGTTCTCGGTGTCGTAGCGGATCAGGCCGCGTGGTGTGCCCATCTTGTCCATCACACCGTTGCAGACGTCGATGCAGGCTGCGCAGCCTATGCACTCGTATTGCAGGCCGTTGCGAATGTCGATGCCGGTGGGGCAGACCTGCACGCACAGGCCACAGTCGATGCAATCGCCCACCCCGGCCGCACGCGCCTCGCCCTTCTTGCCACGCTGCGCGTTCTTGCCGCGCGGCTCGCCGCGCTCGGGGTCGTAGCTGACGATCAGCGTGTCGCGGTCGAACATCGCGCTCTGGAAGCGCGCGTAGGGGCACATGTACTTGCAGACCTGTTCGCGCATGTAGCCCGCGTTGCCATAGGTGGCAAAGCCGTAGAACAGCACCCAGAAGGTCTGCCACGGGCCCAGCGCCAGCTTCAGCACGTCGCTGCACAGCGTGGTGATGGGCGTGAAGTAGCCGACGAAGGTCAGGCCCGTCCACAAGCCGATGGCGATCCACACGACCTGCTTGCCGGTCTTGCGCCAGAGCTTGTCCCAACTCCAGGGCGCCTTGTCCAGCCGCAGCCGCGCATTGCGGTCGCCCTCGAACCAGCGCTCGACCGCCATGTAGATCTCGGTGTAGACGGTCTGCGGGCAGGCATAGCCGCACCACAGCCGCCCGGCCACGGCAGTGAACAGGAACAGGGCATAGGCCGAGATCATCAGCAGGGCCGTGAGGTACACGAAGTCCTGCGGATACAGCACCAGCCCGAAGACGTAGAAGCGTCGCGCCTCCAGGTCGAAGAGCACGGCGGGGCGGTCGCCCCAGCTCAGCCACGGCAGCCCGTAGAACACCAGCTGCGTGAGCACCACCAGCGCCCAGCGCCAGCGCGCGAAGTAGCCATCCACCGCCCGCGGCTGGATCTTGTCCTCGGAGCGGTAAAGCCGGATGACGGCGGTGGCGTCGCCCTTGCCGGGCGTGGTCGGAGCGGTCATGGCGACGTCATCGAGCGGCCGCAGCCACGTTTTGGGATTGCGACAAACCCCAGACATAGGCGGCCAGCACGCGGATCTGCTCCGGCGTCAGCCGCTCGGCATGCGCCGGCATCTGGTTGTGCTTGCCGCCATTGATCATCGCGACGATGGCTTGCTCGCCCCAACCGTGCAGCCAGATCTTGTCGGAGAGATTCGGCGCGCCCAGCGCGGTATTGCCCTTGCCGCCCACCCCATGGCAGGCCGCGCAAGCACTGAACTTGGGCTTGCCCAGCTGGGCATACAGCGGGTTGTGCGGGCTGCCGGACAGCGACAGCACGTAGTGGGCGACGTTGCGCACGTCGTCGCTGCCGCCCACCGCTGCGGCCATGGGGGGCATGATGCCCACGCGGCCGTTGGTGATGGTCTCGACGATGGCCTCGAAGCTGCCACCCCACAGCCAGTCGTTGTCGGTCAGGTTAGGAAAGCCCTTGGAGCCCTTGGCATCGGCGCCATGGCATTGCGCGCAGTTGTTGGCGAACAGCCGCTCGCCAATGGCGTGGGCCTTGGGATCGCGCGCCAGTTCTTCTGGAGTCATGGCGCTGAAGCTGGCGTAGACCGGCGCCATCGTGGCGCGCGCCTTGGCCGTGTCGCTGGCATGCTCGCCCAGACTGGTCCAGCCCAGCTTGCCAGCCAGGCTGCCCAGGCCAGGGTAGAGCGCCAGGTAGATGCCGGAGAACACGATGGTCAGCACGAACAAGCCCATCCACCACATCGGCAGCGGGTTGTTCAGCTCGCGCAGGTCTTGGTCCCACACATGGCCGGTGGTGTTGTCGCTGGCCATGACCTGACGGCGGCTGGCGATGAACAGCAGCACCGCGCAGGCGAGCAGGCCCAGGACAGTAGAGGCCGCGATGAAGACGGACCAGCCGCTCGAGAAGAAGTCGCTCATGCCTCGTCCCCTTCCAGCGGGAGTTGCGATGCGGCATCGAAGCGGCCGCACCAGGCCCAGACAACGATGCCGATGAAGACGGCCAGCGACAGCAGCGTCACGGCCACACGGAGTTCATTGATGCCCATGTCGAGGGCTCCTTACTTGAGCGCGGTGCCGAGCACCTGCAGATAGGCCACCAGGGCGTCCATCTCGGTCTTGCCGGCGACCTCCTGAGAGGACGACTTGATCTGCTCGTCGGTGTAGGGCACGCCGAGCATGCGCATCGCCGACAGACGGGCCGGCAGCCCGGCGGCGTCTACCGGCGTGGTGGCCAGCCAGGGATAGGCCGGCATGTTGGACTCTGGCACCAGGTCGCGCGGGTTGTTGAGGTGAATGCGATGCCAGTCGTCGCTGTAACGGCCGCCCACACGGTGCAGGTCGGGGCCGGTGCGTTTGCTGCCCCACTGGAAGGGGTGGTCGTAGACGAACTCGCCCGCCGTCGAGTAGTGGCCGTAACGCAGCGTCTCGGCGAACAGGGGGCGCACCATCTGCGAGTGGCAGTTGTAGCAACCCTCGCGCAGATAGATGTCGCGTCCAGCCAGCTGCAGCGGCGTGTAGGGCTTGAGGCCGGGCGCGGCCTGGGTGGTCGAACGCTGGAAGAACAGCGGCACGATCTCGACGACGCCGCCGACCAGCACGGTCAGCAGCACCAGCACGATCATCAGAAAGTTGCTGGTCTCGATGCGCTGGTGACCGGTGACAGCTTGGTTGTGGGTACTCATGTTCATTCCTCAGGCGTGGGCCAACGCGGGAGCGGGGATGCGCACCTGCGCGGGCGAGCCGACCTGCACGGTCTTCACGACGTTCCAGGCCATGATGCCCATGCCGCCCAGGTAGAGCAGGCCGCCAGCCAAGCGGATCACGTAGAAGGGCCAGGTGGCCTTGACGCTTTCGACGAAGGTGTAGACCAGCGTGCCGTCGGGGTTGACCGCGCGCCACATCAGGCCCTGCATGACGCCGGCAATCCACATCGCCGCGATGTAGAGCACGATGCCCAGCGTCGCGATCCAGAAGTGCAGCTCGATGGCGCGCTTGGAGAACATCTCCGTGCGGCCGTACATGCGCGGGATCAGGTGGTAGAGCGATCCCATCGAGATCAGCCCCACCCAGCCCAGTGCGCCGCTGTGCACGTGGCCCACCGTCCAGTCGGTGTAGTGAGACAGCGCGTTGACGGTCTTGATGGACATCATCGGACCCTCGAAGGTCGACATGCCGTAGAAGGACAGCGCGACGATGAGGAACTTCAGGATGGGGTCGTCGCGCAGTTTGTGCCAGGCGCCGCTGAGGGTCATGATGCCGTTGATCATGCCGCCCCAGCTGGGCGCGAGCAGCACCAGGCTGAAGAGCATGCCGATGCTCTGCGCCCAGTCGGGCAGCGCGGTGTAGTGCAAGTGGTGCGGGCCCGCCCACATGTAGGTGAAGATCAGCGCCCAGAAGTGAACGATGGAGAGCCGGTAGCTGTAGACCGGGCGCTCGGCCTGCTTGGGGATGTAGTAGTACATCATCCCGAGGAAGCCCGCGGTCAGGAAGAAGCCCACCGCGTTATGGCCGTACCACCACTGCACCATCGCGTCCTGCACGCCGGCATAGGCCGAGTAGCTCTTCAGCAGCCCGACCGGAATCTCCGCGCTATTGACGATGTGCAGCAGCGCCACCGCGATGATGAAGGCGCCGAAGAACCAGTTGGCGACGTAGATGTGGCGCACCCTGCGCGTGCCCACGGTGCCGAAAAAGACCACCGCATAGGCCACCCAGACGACCGCGATCAGGATGTCGATGGGCCACTCCAGCTCCGCATACTCCTTGCCGGTGGTGTAGCCCAGCGGCAGCGTGATGGCCGCAGCCAGGATGACCAGCTGCCAGCCCCAGAAGGTCGCCCAGGCCAGCTTGGGAAGGAACAGTCGGGTCTGCCCGGTGCGCTGCACCACGTGGTAACTGGTCGCGAACAGCGCACAGCCGCCGAACGCGAAGATCACCGCATTGGTGTGTAGCGGGCGCAGCCGGCCGTAGCTCAGCCACGGAATGCCGAAGTTCAGCTCCGGCCAGGCCAGCTGGGCGGCAATCAGCACGCCCACCAGCATGCCGACCAAGCCCCAGAGGACCGCGGCCAGCGCAAATGCACGCACCGGCCCGTCCTCGTACATCGCCCCGGTGGTGGCCAGGGCCTTTTCGTTCGCCATCGCGACTCCTTCAGTCTGATGCGAACGATTCTTTGCGCGCGCAGGCCTAGCTGCCTTGATCCTCGTCAAGCAGGATGCGTTCACCCTCATGCGCGAGGTCATCGAGCTGGCCGGCATGCACGGCCCAGCCGAACACCGCCAGGATGAGCAGCACCAGCACGACCGAGAAGGGAATGAGCAGGTACAGGATGTCCATCAGCGATTCAGCCTCTGCGCGTTGAGCACCACCAGCAGCGAGCTGGCCGCCATGCCGATGCCGGCGGCCAGCGGCGGCAACCAGCCGGCCAGGGCCAGCGGCACGCAGGCCAGGTTGTAGAGCGCCGCCCAGGCCAGGTTCTGGCGCAGCACGTGCCGGGTCTTGCGCGCCAGCGCCAGCGCCTGCGGCACGGCCATCAGCCGGTCGGACAGCAGCAGCGCATCCGCCGCACTGCGCGCCAGCATGGCACCCTCGCCCATCGCGATGCGCACGTCGGCCGCCGCCAGCACCGGCGCGTCGTTGATGCCGTCGCCCACCATCAGCACGGTCTCGCCCTCGGCCTGCCAGCCGCGCACCGCGGCCAGCTTGGACGCAGGCGTGGCACCCGCCTGCCAGTCGCTGAGCCCCAAGACCGACGCCATGCGCGCCACGGCCTGCGGCTGGTCGCCGGACAGCAGCCGCACGCGCAGGCCGGCCGCACGCAGCGCTGCAACGGCCTCGGCCGCATCGGCGCGCGGCGCCTCGGCCAGGTCCAGCCAAAGCACGCAGTCTTCGCAGCCGAAGGCCAGGCGCGCCTGCGCGTCGGGCTGCGCCCTCACCCAGCCCGGCGCACCCAGTCGCCACAGCCGGCCGTCGGCATCAAGGGCCTGCACGCCGCGCCCGGGAAGCTCGCGCACCTCGGCCCAGCGGCCCGCCTCGCGGTCGTCGGCCAGCGCACGCGCATGCGGGTGGCGCGAGTAGGCGGCCAGGCCCCGCGCCTTGGTCAGCAGCACGTCGGCATCGCCGCCCTCGGCCCAGTGACGGCGCAGTTGCAGCCGCTGCTCGCTGAGCGTGCCGGTTTTGTCGAACACCACGGTGTTGACGCCGCACAGCCGCTCCAGCGCCGACAGGTCGGCCAGCAGCAGCCCGCGCCGCGCCAGTGCGCCGCTGGCCGTCAGCCAGGCGGCGGGCGCGGCCAGCGTCAACGCACAGGGGCAGGTGACGATGAGCACGGCCACCGCGACCGCCAACGCCCGCCCGGGCTCTATCCACCACCACGCGACCGCGGCGCCCAGTGCCAGCAGCAGCACCGCCGCCGTGAAGCCGGCCGCGACTCGCTCCAGCACCCCGGGCAGCAGCGGCCGCTGGCTCTGCGCCTGCTGCATCAGGCGCACGATGCCCTGGGCCGTGGTGTCCGCACCCACGCGCTGCACGCGCACGAGCAGCGGCCCGTCCAGGTTGATGCTGCCTGCGACGACCGCGTCACCCGCAGCCTTGACGACCGGCGCCGACTCGCCCGTCAGCAGCGCCTCGTTGACCCAGCTATGCCCGTCCAACACCAGGCCATCCGCCGCGAAGGCCTCGCCAGCGGCGACGCGGATGCGGTCGCCCGGTCGCAGCGCCTCGGGCGCCACATGCTCGCTGCTGCCGTCGTCGCGCAAGCGCTCCGCCACCGTGGGCAGCGCACCGGCCACGGCCTCCAGCGCATCGGCCGCGCGGTGGCGTGCGCCCAGCTCGAACCAGCGCGCCAGCAGCAGCAGCGCGACGAACATGGTCAACGAATCGAAGTAGACCTCGTGGCCCAGCGGGCCGTCGGGGTCGAACAGCGCGCCGGTGCTGGCCACGAAGGTGACCGCGATGCCCAGCGCCACCGGCACGTCCATGCCGAGGCGGCGCGCCTTCAGCTGCCGCCAGGCGCCGCTGAAAAAGGGGCCGGCCGAGAACGCCATCACCGGCAGTGTCAGCACCCAGCTGGCCCAGCGCAGCAGACGGTCCAGGTCGGGTGTGAGCTCGCCCGGCCCGGCAACGTAGGCCGGTGTGGCCAGCATCATGACCTGCATCATCACGAAGCCGGCGACGAACAACCGCCACAAGGCCTGGCGCCGTTCGCGGCGGCGCAACTCGCGCGCCGAGGCGGCCACGTCGGGCGTCGCACCGTAACCGATGGCCTGCAAGGCGGCCAGCACGTCGGCCAGCGCCAGCCGCGACGGCCTCCAGCGCAGCGCCAGCCGGGCCGAGGCCGGGTTGACGCTGGCGGCCTCCACGCCCGGCAGCTTGACCAGCGCCTCTTCGATCAGGCCCGAGCAGGCCGCGCAATGCATGCCCGACACCTGGAACTGCGACAGCGCCGCGCCGCCCGGGCCGTCCGGCCAGGTCGTGAAGGGGGCAAGGCGCTGCGCGTCGGCCTCGGCCGCGGGCAAGCCTGGGGGGGAGGCGCTCACGCCGATAATCTAGGCTGCACCTTCCAAGCCGCTCATGATCTGCATCAAAGCCTTCGCAATCGCCTTCCTGGGTCTGTTCGCGAGCGTGACATCCGCCCAGGACGCGCCGCAGCAGTTACGCAGCATCCCGCTGACCGCGGGCATGCACGTCATCCAGGCCGAGCTGGCCGTCACGCCCGAGCAGCGCGCCATCGGCCTGATGCACCGCAAGGTCATGCCGCCCAACCACGGCATGCTCTTCGTCTTCGAGGAGGCGCAGCCGCAATGCTTCTGGATGAAGAACACGCTGCTGCCGCTGTCCATCGCCTTCTTGGCCGATGACGGCAGCATCGTCAACATCGCCGACATGAAGCCGCTGGACGAGACCTCGCACTGCTCGGCCAAACCGGTGCGTTTCGCGCTGGAGATGAATCAGGGCTGGTTCGCCAAGCGCGGGCTCAAGGTGGGCAGCAAGCTCAAGGGGCAACCGTTCGGCAACTAGAAGCCTGTCGGGCTTTGGGTCGGGCGCGCGCCGGGGCGCACCAGCCTTGGCCCGCCAGGCGATCTGCAAGCGGCTCGACGCCGCTTGCATCGCCGCCCCTTCGGTGACCGACCAGGCTCGCCGCGCTCAGCGGCCGAGACTGGCCGAGGGGCTGACCAAATTCAAGCGAAATTGGCTTCGGCGAACTGCCAGTTCACGAGGTTGCTCAGGAAGGTCTCGACGAACTTCTGGCGCAGGTTGCGGTAGTCGATGTAGTAGGCGTGCTCCCACACGTCAACGGTCAGCAGCGCCTTGTCGGCGGTGGTCAGCGGCGTGCCGGCGGCGCCGGTGTTGACGATGTCCACCGTGCCGTCGGCCTTCTTGACCAGCCAGGTCCAGCCCGAGCCGAAGTTGCCCACGGCGCTCTTCACGAAGGCGTCCTTGAAGGCGGCATAGCTGCCCCACTTGGCGTTGATGGCCGCCGCCAGCGCGCCGCTGGGCTCGCCGCCGCCGTTGGGCTTCATGCAGTTCCAGAAGAAGGTGTGGTTCCAGATCTGCGCGGCGTTGTTGTAGATCGGGCCCGGATTCGGCGCCTTCTTGATGATTTCTTCCAGCGACAGGGCCTCGTACTCCGTGCCCTTCTGCAGGTTGTTCAGGTTCACGACATAGGCGTTGTGGTGCTTGCCGTGGTGGAACTCCAGCGTCTCCTTGCTGTAGTGCGGAGCCAGCGAATCGATGGGATAGGGCAGCGGGGGCAGCGTATGTTCCATGAGGACCTCGGTGTTGTGGGAGAAAACAAAAATGATTGTAGGGACGGGGCATTACCCTTGCGGCAAAGGCCGTGCCCGCAGCACCTGCAGATCGGCGCTGCCGTCGGCCAGCACGGCGCGCACCTCACGGCCGGGGCGCAGCGCCTGCGCCGACGTGATGGCGCCGCCCTGCCCGTCGTCCAGCCAGGCATAGCCGCGCGCCAACACATGCTGCGGGTCCAGCGCCTGCAGACGGGCCTGCAGTGCGTCCAGCCGCACGGCCTGGCGGCGCAGCGTGTCGACCAGCGCGCGCTGATGGCGCTGGCCCAGATGCTCCAGCCGCTGACACTGCAGCTCGATGCGCCGCCCGGGCGCAGCGCCGGCCCGCTGGGCCAGCAGTTCCAGCCGGCGGCGCTGGCGGGCCAGCGCATCGCTGGGGCGGGACAGCCTCAGCGCCAGCCGGTCCAGCCGCTGGGCGGCCGTCTGCAGTCGGTGGTCCAGGCTGCGCAGCAGGCTTCGCTCCAGCGCCGCCAGTTGCTGCAGCAGGCCGTCGCGCGCCGGCGCGGCCAGCTCGGCCGCGGCCGTGGGCGTGGGCGCTCGCAAGTCCGCGGCCAGGTCGCACAGCGTGACGTCGGTCTCGTGGCCCACGCCGCAGACCACCGGCAGCGCGGACTGCGCGACGGCCCGCACGACGCGCTCGTCGTTGAAGGCCCACAGGTCTTCCAGCGAGCCGCCGCCGCGCACCAGCAGCAGCAGGTCGACCTCGGCGCGCTCGTTGGCACGACACAGCGCGTCGACCAGCGCGGGCGGCGCCTCCCCGCCCTGCACCGGGCTGGGGTAGACGATCACCTCGACCTGCGGCGCTCGTCGCGCCAGCGCGGTCAGCACGTCATGCAGCGCGGCTCCGGCGGTGGACGTGATGACGCCGATGCGCCGGGGGTAAGGCGGCAGCGGCCGTTTGTTGCCGGCGTCAAACAGGCCTTCGGCCGCCAGCCGCGCGCGCAGCTTAAGGAACTGCTCGTACAGCGTACCGGCACCGGCCCGCCGCATCGCCTCGACGACGAACTGCAGCTCGCCACGCGGCTCGTACACCGCCACCCGGCCGCGCAATTCGACCAACGCCCCCTCGGCCGGCGCGAAGTCCAGCAACGCCGCCGCACGGCGGAACATGGCGCAGCGCAGGCTGGCGGCCTGGCCGTCGGCGTCCTTGATCGTGAAGTAACAGTGGCCGCTGGCCGCGCGCGTGAAGCCCGCGATCTCGCCGCCCACCGCAACCACCGAAAAGCGCTCGGCCAGGCTCTGCGAGATGGCCTCGACCAAGCCCGCCACGCCCCAGACGCGCCGATTCGATGCGGCCTCGCGCCCCTCAATCACGCGCCAGCCCAATGCCGGCGCGGGCCGAGAAGTCCACAACCGCGCCAGCCATGGGCTGGCGGCCGATTCGGGCCGAGCGCTTTGTCACGCTGCCGTCATGAGCACATAAGGCCTTGTTTTTCAATTCGAATTCCGCTGCTTCAATTGGAGGCAAGTTGTCCAAGCCCTTGATTTGACAGCCCGCACCAGCCACCGCCCCGAGCTTGCCCACAAAGTTGTCCACAGCAGCGGTGGATGGCGCGAACGCGCTCCTAACGGGTGGACCATGAGCGGCAGACGCCGGACCTGGGGCCATAATCCCGCGCACTTTCCGGGCCGCCTGCGGCCCGACCGTTTCGACGCTTTCTCGACGGGGACGCCCTTGTTTTCGATCATACAAGCCGCCGGTTGGCCGATCTGGCCCTTGCTCCTGTGCTCCGTTGTGGCGCTGGCCCTGATCATTGAGAGGCTCTTCAGCCTGCGCACCAGCCGCGTGCTGCCACCGCGGCTGCTGGACGACGTGATGAGCGTGAGCCTGCAGCAGCTGCCCAGCCCCGAGATGGTGGACCGCCTGGCCGAGAACTCGGTGCTGGGCGAGGTGCTGGCCTCGGGCCTGCGCGCCGTCACCACCGAGCCGCAGATGCCCGAGCAAAAGCTGCGCACGGTGTTCGAGTTCGCCGGCCGCCGCGCGGTGCACCAGCTGGAACGCTACATGAACACGCTGGGCACCATCGCCACCGCCGCGCCGCTGCTGGGTCTGATGGGCACGGTGGTGGGGATGATCGAGATCTTCGGCAGCCAGACACCCGGCGGCGGCAACCCGGCGCAGCTCGCGCATGGCATCTCCATCGCGCTGTACAACACCGCCTTCGGCCTGATGATCGCCATCCCGGCGCTGATGTTCCACCGCTACTTCAAGGGCCGCATCGAAGAGTACGTGCTGGAGCTGGAAGCCGCCGCCGACCGCCTGATGGGCCAACTGCGCCGCTTCACGTCCTGAGGTCCGGGTCATGCGCTTCCGCCGCCCCCGCACCGATCCGCCGGAGATCAACCTGATCCCGTTCATCGACGTGCTGCTGGTCATCCTGATCTTCCTGATGCTGTCGACGACTTACTCCAAGTTCACCGAGCTGCAGATCACGCTGCCGTCAGCCGACGCGGAAACGCTCAAGGACCGGCCGCAGGAGGTCATCGTGGGCATTGCGGCGGACGGCCGCTTTGTCATCAACAAGCAGGCCGTAGAAGGCCGTTCGGTGGACATCCTCGTCGGTGCATTGCGCCAGGCCTCGGGCGGCAATGCCGAGGCCTCGGTGATCATCTCGGCCGACGCGGCCACGCCGCACCAGGCCGTCATCAACGTGATGGACGCCGCGCGCCGCGTGGGCCTGACGCGTGTCACCTTCGCCGCGCAGACTGACGCTCGCTGAACGTCTGCAACGCGAGTGGCTGAGCGGCGGGCCGCTCTCCGTCGCGCTGCTGCCGCTGAGCTGGCTGTACCGCGGCCTACTGGCGCTGCGCACGCTGGCCTATCGCTCGGGCCTGAGGCGCACCGAGCGCTTGCCCGTGCCGGTCATCGTGGTCGGCAACTGGATCGTCGGCGGTGCCGGCAAGACGCCCACCACGCTGGCGCTGCTGAAGCTGCTGCAGGCGCGCGGGCTGCGCGCCGGCGTCGTGTCGCGCGGATATGGCCGCGACGGCGATGCGGTGCGCTTGGCCGACGCCGGCTCGACCGCGCAACAGCTGGGCGACGAACCGCTGCTCATCCATCGTCGCGCCCAGGTGCCAGTGGCGGTGGGCGCCGACCGCGTGGCGGCGGCGCGCGCGTTGCTGGCGGCCCATCCCGAGCTGGACCTGCTGGTCAGCGACGACGGCCTGCAGCACTGGCGGCTGCCGCGTCAGCTGAGCGTGCTGGTGTTTGACGAGCGTGGCCTGGGCAATGGCCGGCTGCTGCCCGCCGGGCCGCTGCGCCAGCCGCCGCACGCCGCGCGCGACGACCACCTGGTTGTCTACAACGCCGCCGCACCCAGCACCGCCCTGCCCGGCTTCGTCGCCCGGCGCGGCCTGGGCGGCGCGGTGCCGCTGGCGGCCTGGTGGACGGGCCAGCCGGCGTGCATGGACACGCTGCTCGCGCTGCGCGGGCAGCCCGGCCTCGTCGCCTGCGCCGGGCTGGCGCGGCCGCAGCGCTTCTTTGACATGCTGGCCGCTCTGGGGCTGGGCTTCACGCCACTGGCCCTGCCCGACCACGCCGACTTCGGCGAGCTGCCCTGGCCTGCCGATGCGACCGGCATCCTCGTCACCGAGAAAGACGCCGTCAAGCTGCCGCCCAAGACCGTGGGCAGCACGCCGGTCTGGGTCGTGACGCTAGACTTTGCGCCCGGTGCCGGCTTCGAAGCTGCGCTGGACCTCCAACTTCAACGACTCTCCCTCCCCCGATGGACCCACGCCTGATCGAAATGCTGGTCTGCCCCTTGTGCAAGGGGCCGCTGACGCTGCTGCGCGGCGAGGAGCCAGCGCTGGCCTGCCGCGCCGACCGCCTGGCCTTTCCGATCCGCGACGGCATCCCGCTGATGCTGGAAAGCGAAGCCAAGCCCTGGGACCCGGAAGCCGCCAGTGCACCGGCACCACTGGCCGAGTGATGAGCTTCACCGTCATCATCCCGGCGCGGCTGGCCTCCACCCGGCTGCCCAACAAGCCGCTGGCCGACATCGCCGGCCTGCCCATGATCGTGCGCGTGGCCCAGCGGGCCGCGTTGTCGGGTGCGGGTCAGATCGTCGTGGCCACGGACGCGCCCGCGGTGGCGGCCGCCTGCGCGGCGCACGGCGTGCGCGCGCTGATGACCCGCACCGACCACCCCTCAGGCAGCGACCGGCTGGCCGAAGCCGTCGAGCAACTGGGCCTGGCCGACGATGCAACCGTGGTCAATGTCCAGGGCGACGAGCCGCTGATCGCGCCGGCCATGATCGACGCCTGCGCCGCGACGCTGAGCGCCCAGCCGGACTGCGTGATGGCGACCGTTGCCCATGCGCTGACCGACGCTTCAGAGTTCGTGAACCCCAACGTCGTCAAGCTGGTCACGGACAAGGCCGGCCGGGCGCTGTACTTCTCGCGCGCGCCCATCGCCTGGTGGCGCGACGGCGCGGGTCAGCCCAAGCAAGCCCTGCGCCATGTGGGCCTGTACGCCTACCGCGCCGGCTTCCTGCGGCGCTTTCCGACGCTGGCGGTCAGCCCGCTGGAGCAGATCGAGTCGCTGGAACAGTTGCGCGTGCTCTGGCATGGCGAGCGCATCGCCGTGCACGTCAGCGCCGAAAAACCGGGGCCGGGCGTAGACACGCCCGAAGACCTGGCCCGCGTACGCCAGTTGCTGCAAGCCTGAAGCGGCACGTCAGGCCCTCGAAAGGCCGCATGCGATACTCTGCCGTTGACCTGGTGCAGGACCGGCACACGGTCCTGACAAGACGAGGAGACCCATGCGACTGATTCTTCTGGGCGCGCCTGGCGCCGGCAAAGGCACCCAAGCCGCGTTCATCTGCAAGCATTTCGGCATTCCGCAGATTTCGACGGGCGACATGCTGCGCGCGGCCGTGAAGGCCGGCACACCGTTGGGTCAACAGGCCGAGGCCGTGATGAAGTCCGGCGGCCTGGTCAGCGACGACCTCATCATCGCCCTCGTCAAGGACCGCATCGCCCAGCCCGACTGCGCCGCCGGCTTTCTGTTCGACGGCTTCCCGCGCACCATCCCCCAGGCCGACGCGATGAAGGCCGCCGGCGTGAAGCTGGACTATGTGCTGGAAATCGACGTGCCCTTCGACGCCATCATCGAGCGCATGAGCGGCCGCCGCTCGCACCCGGCCTCCGGCCGCACCTACCACGTCAAATTCAACCCGCCCAAGGTCGAAGGTCGGGACGACGTGACCGGCGAGCCGCTGGTGCAGCGCGATGACGACAAAGAAGAGACCGTCAAGAAGCGCCTGGAGGTCTACGCCGCCCAGACCCGGCCGCTGGTGGACTACTACGCGCAATGGGCCGCCACCGGCGACCCCAATGCACCCAAGTACCGCCGCATCGAGGGCCTGGGCCCGGTCGACGAGATCACGCGCAAGGCGCTGGCCGCGCTGACCTGAGCGCTCCGGCACGCCTTATAGGCCGCGTGGCGCCAGCCCCGCGGCTTTTTTGTGCTCGACAATTGACGTTCACGTCAATTAACCCAGGAGATCCTCACCATGGAAATCGCAGGCAAGGTGTTCATCGTCACCGGCGGCGCCTCGGGCCTCGGCGAAGGCACGGCCCGCATGCTGGCCGCGCACGGCGGCAAGGTCGTCATCGCCGACCTGCAGGTCGAGCGCGGCCAGCAGGTTGCGGCCGAACTCGGCGGCCGCTTCGTTCAATGCGACGTCAGCCAGGAAGCGGACGGCCAAGCCGTCGTCGCGGCCGCCACCGCCCTGGGCAAGCTGATGGGCCTGGTCAACTGCGCCGGCATCGCACCGGCCGTCAAGACGGTGGGCAAGGACGGCGCCCACCCACTGGCCAGCTTCACCAAGACCATCACGGTGAACCTGATCGGCACGTTCAACATGATCCGGCTGGCCGCCGAGGCCATGGCCAAGAATGAGCCGGAGCCCACCGGTGAGCGCGGGGTGCTGATCTCCACCGCGTCCGTGGCCGCTTTCGACGGCCAGATCGGCCAGGCGGCCTACGCGGCCTCCAAGGCGGGCGTGGTTGGCATGACGCTGCCCATCGCCCGCGACCTGGCGCGCAACGGCATCCGCAACATGACCATCGCACCGGGTATCTTCGGCACGCCCATGCTGTTCGGTATGCCGCAGGAGGTGCAGGATGCGCTGGCCGCCAGCGTGCCCTTCCCCAGCCGGCTGGGGCGGCCCGAAGACTATGCCAAGCTGGTGCACCAGATCATCACCAACGACATGCTCAACGGCGAAGTCATCCGTCTGGACGGCGCCATCCGCATGGCACCGAAGTGATGCCCGCAGCGGCATAAAAAAACGGCCTGGTTCTCACCAGGCCGTTTGCGTTCCCAGCTTGCCGGGCCAACGATCAGCGCTTGCGCGAATGGATGATCCACAGGCGCGCGATGTCAGCCGCGCCGTCCGTGCCCTTGACGGAACGCCAGGCGGCCACCGCCTTGGCGTTGTCGCCAGCCAGGTAATGGGCCAGGCCCAGGTAGAGCTTGGCGTCTTCGGGACGCTTGAGGTTGCCCTTGGCAATGCCCTGCTCGATCTGCGCGATACCCTTCTTGGCGTTGCCGCCGAAGGCATTGGCCAGGCCCAGCGTGACGAACAGGTTGCCGTCCTTGGCTTCCTCGGCGGCCTTCTCGTTGGCGGCCGCGCTGGCCTTGGCTTCAGCGATCTTCTTGACCATCAAATCGGCCAGGCGCTTGTGGCGCGCCCCCTCGGCGCCCTGCCCCAGCACGTTGGCCGCAAAGCCCTTGTCGACGACCTGCTTGCCCTCTTCCGGATAGCCGGCCTGGGCGGCCAGTTGGGCCATCTCCATGTAGTCGTTGGCATCGCGCATGTTGCCGGTGGCCAGGCGCAGGCGATACAGGTCGAGCGCGTAGCGACTGCCGTCAAAGCCCTTCTTCTCCGGCAGGCTGCCAAGGATCTGCGCCCACAGCTTGGGCTCGGGGTAGTAGTTCAGCAGCTTCTCGGTCGCAAGGGCCTCGGCGCTCGCATCGCCCTTCTTCTGCGCAGCCCACAGCAGGTTGGTGAGCTTTTCCTTCGCCGGGACCCGACCGGCCTTCTCGTCGCTCTGGATCTCGGCCAGTGTGTCCTTCAGGAAGCCCGTCACATCGCCGCTCTTGAACTGCGCCTGCTGTTGCACCTGCTTGACCGACGGGCTGTTGCCACCGGCTGCGAAGTACTTGTTGGCCCATTCGAGCGCCTTGGCCGCATTGCCGCCACGCAGATAGGTGCCGGCAATGGCTTCCATGTACTGCAATTGTTGCGCCTGGCCCAGCTTGCCCGCCGCCTTGAGGGCCTCGAACGAGCGCACCATGGTGTCCGGCTCGTTGGCACCCATTGCGACGGAGAAGCGCACGCCCTCGATGGCATTGTTCTCGGCGGCCGTCCGGCCGGACACGGCCTCGGCATCACGCAGCTTGGCAAGCGCTTCCTTGTACTTGCCGGCCTTGTAAAGCTTTGTGGCCTCGGTCAGCGGCGCGCCGACCTCCTTGCGCACGGTTTCCTGGGCCTGGGCGCGGCTGAAGCCGAACTCGGCACCGGGCGCGCCGTTCAGGGACAGGGCCAAGGCGCTAACGGCCACGGCCACCACGGTCTTGAAAATCTTCAACTTGCTCTCCTGCAAAGCAAAACGCGCCGCCCTTGCGGGCAGCGCGCATCAGCATATCGGCGTCAGCTGGCCCGAGCCCACGTCACTTGACGTATTGCTCGTTGCCGACCATGCCCATCTTCTTGACGTTGTTGCGCTGGGCCGCAGCCATCACCGCGGCGACCACGCCATAGTCCACCAGCTTGTTCGGCTTGATGTGGACTTCTGGCTGGTCGCTGAGGTTCATCGCCCCGACCTCACGCATCTTGGCGTTCACCGCGTCGATGTTGGGCAGCGCAGTGTCGTCCCAGTACACCGTGCCATCGAAGTCGATCAGCACCGTGTGCACGACAGGCGGCGTGGGCGGCGTGTTCGTGCTGGGCGGCGGCATGTCCAGATTGATCGTGTGCAACTGGATCGGGATGGTGATGATCAGCATCACCAGCAACACCAGCATGACGTCGATCAGTGGCGTCGTATTGACGTCCATCATGACATCGGGTTCACCGCTGCCAGACGAACTTCCAACATTCATTCCCATGTTTGACTCCTGGGATCAACCGCCACGCGACGGCGGCTCGGTCACGAAGTTGACCTTCATGATGCCTGCGCGTTGCGCGGCGAAGATCACGCGACCCACCGACTCGTAGCGCGACTTCTCGTCGCCGCGGATGTGCACCTCGGGTTGCGGATTCTTGACCGACTCCTTGCCCAGGCGCTGCACCAGCTCCTCCATGTCGGGAATCAGCTTGGTGTTCCAGTAGACGTCGCCGTCCTTGCTGACCGAGATTTCGATGTTCTCCGGCTTGGTCACGCGAACGATGTTGGTCTCCTTGGGAAGGTTGACCGCAATCGTCTGCGTCACCACCGGCACGGTGATGAGGAAGATGATCAGCATCACCAACATCACGTCCACGAGGGGCGTGGTGTTGATGGTTGCATTGACTTCGTCCTCGCCGGAAGAGGATCCGACGTTCATGCCCATGGCATTGGCTCCTTGACGAGCGGCTGCTCAGGGATTAGCGCTTGCCAACAGCGCGGTTGCCCATCAGCACGCCGTGCAGGTCGGCAGCGAAGGCGCGCACTTGCGACATGACCGCCTTGTTGCGGTTGACCAGCCAGTTGTAGCCCAGCACGGCCGGAACGGCGACGACCAGACCGATGGCGGTCATGATCAGGGCAGCGCCGACGGGGCCTGCAACCTTGTCGATGGAAGCCTGGCCAGCCACACCGATGGCGGTCAGCGCGTTCAGAATGCCCCACACGGTACCGAACAGGCCGATGAAGGGGGCGGTCGAACCGACGGTGGCCAGGAAGCCCAGACCGGCGGAGATCTTGGCGTTGACCTCGTCGACGGCGCGGTCGACGTTCATCGTGACCCAGCTGCTGTGGTCGATGTTCTCGGTCAGCGCACCTTCGTGATGCTCGGAGGCCGAGATGGCGGTGGTGGCGATATAGCGGAAGGCGCTTTCTTCCTTCAGGCCCTTGACACCATCAGCCAGGCTGGGCTTCTTGAAGAAGGTGCTGCGGACTTCCTTGGCCTCGGACTGCAGCTTGGCGGTATCCCACAGGCGCACGACCAGGATGTACCACGAGCCCATGGACATGAAGGCCAGGATGACCAGCACGACCTGGTCGACCACGTTGCCGTGGGCAACGATGTTGGCCAGGCTGTAAGGGTTGTCGGTGGCACTGGCAGCGGCGGCCGGCGCGGCGGCGGCGGGAGCCTCAACGGCGGCAGGGGCCGAAGCAGCCGGCTGCTGGTCTTGCGCCTGAGCGGGAGAAACGGCCAGGGTCGCGACCATGGCGATGGCGGCAAGGAAGCCGGTGATGCGAGAGATCATGGAGTCAACTCCTACGAAAAAATTCTGGTTTGGTGTTTGGCTTGAATGCGCCGCCCGCGCGGCGCTGAATTCGGGGAACAGGCGGCTTACTCGATCTTGAACTGAAACTCCTGTTCGAAGACGTGGTCGCCTGGGCACTCATAGGTATCCCGCAGCGTGGCTTCGATGGACTGCACGAGTGCGCGTTGCGTCTTGCGGTCCACACCGCCGCGCAACGAAGTGATCTCGACGGCCGTCACGCGACCGGCCTTGACCGTGGCAACCGCCTTGTACAGGGCTTCACCACTCCAGTTGACCGACGGCAGCTCGGGCTTGCCCATCTTGGTACAGACCATGCCGGCGGTGATCTTGGCCGGACGCGGAGCCGGCGCCGGCGGCGCGGGCGGCGTCGGGGCCGGCTGGGGACGGATGTCCGTCGCCGCCGGCGGCGCCACCTGGGTCGACTGAATGGCCGGGGCCGGCGGCGCGGGCGCGGTCACCTGGAACTCGGGCGGCGGCACGAACGGCGGCGGAGGCGCCTTGATGTCCGGCGGGGGCGGCACGACCTTCTCAGGGGGCGGCGGCGGTTTGACCTGCTCCTCGATGACCTTCACATCGATGGGGCCGGCGACCTTCTTCACGATGTCCTTGGCCAGGCCACTGGCCAGCGCGTAGATGGCCACGACGTGAATCAGGACCACGATACCGAAGCCCGTGAACCGGGACGCGCCCTGCTTCTCCTGCGCAAAATTCATGCGCGCTCCTTCTTGCAACTACAGATCACAGTCAATGACTCTCAGGAAGTCAGGCCTCAGAAAGTCGACCACCTCGACGGTGGAAGTTGCGTTCCTACCGTCGACTACTCCCGAAGGGGGTGCATTCTAGTTCTTGGAGCCGGTGCCCCAGAGTCGTTGAAAACACGCAGTCCACCGGGGCATGCAAACGAGTCTGCACACCCGTTGCGGCAAAAAAATTGCCCGGTGGCAGTCGCCGTCGGGCATGCATTCTTCGCCACGAACCAGGAGTGCGTTACCACTCCTGCGGCCCAACCTTGGCCTGACGGCATCTTAGTGCGGCGGCATCGCGCGCCTTGTTGGTGGTAACCCGGCCTACAAGCCGACGCTTTCATGGCGGTTACACCAAGTTTCGTCACCCCCAGCGCCGTCTGGGCAAAAAAAGGGCCTGCATGCGCAGGCCCCTTCGGTTCGTTCAGTGTCGGATCACTTGAACTGGTAAGTCACCGTGCCGTAGATGAAGCGACCACGCGGATCGGCGAACGAGCCTGCGAAGCCGGCGGCGTGCGAACCGTAGCTGGACGAAGCGACGAACGGCGGATCCTGATCAAACGCATTACGGGCGCCCAGCGTCATGCGCAGGTTCTTGAAGCCGCGATAGCTGACGGCCAGGTTCCAGCGGCTGGTGTCCTTGACGTCGTGCGGGGCATTGACGCCCAGGTTCGTGTTCACGACCTCGGCCGACTCCTGCCAGCCCTTGGTGAACACGTTTTCGAGCGCGACGTTCCAGGAGCCCAGCGTCCAGTCGAAGGACAGCGTGTGCTGCCATTCCGGCACCGGCGGGTTACCGCCGAGGGACTTGCCGACATAGTCGGTGAAGGGCAGATCCTTGCCGTTCTGAAGTTCATACTTCAGCGTGCGCGTGGCGGCGAAGCCGATGTTCAGGCGGCCCATGCTGCCCAGCGTGAAGCCCGAGCGGATGTCCAAGTCCAGGCCTGAGGTCTTCAGCTCACCCAGGTTCTCCACCGGCGTCTCGATGTAGGCGATGAAGCCGGAGGGCGAGCGCTTCACGCGCGACTTGTACTTGGTGTACAGGCCGGGTTCGGCCATCAGCGTGTCGCCGCTGATGACGCCGATCTGGTCCTTCTTCTGGATGTTCCAGTAGTCCAGCGCGATGCTCAGGTCACGGATGGGCTCGAACACCATGCCGACGGCGAACTGGCGGCTCTTCTCGGGCTTGAGGCTCTTGTCGCTCGACAGTTGCACGTTGAACTGCGTGTTGCAACGCGGATCGTCGGCCTGTCCGGGCGGGCAATCCGGGTCCACCTGGGGGTCAGCCGTGTTGGTGTTGGACACCGGGCTGTTGACGTCCCACAGCGTCGGCGCACGGAAGCCGGTGCCGGCGCTGGCGCGCAGCAGCATTTCCTTGCTGGGCTGGAAGCGCAGGGCCACGCGCGGATTGAAGCTGCTGCCGAAATCGCTGTATTTGTCGAAGCGGGCTGCCAACGTCGCTTCCCAACCCTTGGCGAAAGGCATGGAGAGCTCGCTGTAGACGGCCGAGACGCTGCGGCTGGCCGAGGTGGTGGGCACCGAGCCTTCGCCGCCGATGTGCGAGCCCTTGGAGTACTCGATATTGGTCGGCTTGTCGTCCGCCTTCTCGCGGCGCAGGTCGACACCCACGGCCAGGGCCATCATGCCGCCCGCCATGGGCATCAGCTCGCGGCTGGCCTTGGCATCGAACACCATGGTGGTGCCCTTGGACTGACGAACCTTGCCTTCCAGCGCAGCGCCATCGAGCAGCTTCACGCCGACGGCGTCGTTCGGGCCGAAGGGGTTGACGTTGCCGGTTTTCATGGCCGCCAGGAAGGGCTCTTCCAGCAGGTAGCCGCTGTAGTTCAGCGTGCCGCGCGCCTGGGCCACGTTCAGGCCGATGTCGTAATCCCAGCCTGAGAACAGGCCCGTGGCGCCGACGACGACACGGTACTGCTCGTTGGTGTTGTCGCTGACGCGGTTGCCGCGGTCCAGCGAGCGGTAGGCGATGTCCGTGTAGGCCACACCGTCGATCGTGGCCGAGGTGTAGTCGTCCGGCGTGTAGCCCAGGCGAGCCAGCAGCGCGGTCGGGAAGTACTTGCTGGTGATGGGCATCAGCACCTGCGGATAGCTGCCGTCGGCGCGGACCTTCATCGCGGTACCGTCGACCGGCGTCGGTGCCGCGCGACCCGTGGTGTGGTTGCGCGCAGCGGAGGCCTCGACGAACCACTGGTTGTTGGCGTCGATCTTGAAGGTGCCGCGGGCGAACAGGTCGGTCTTGGTGCTGTCGGGCAGGTTGTCCAGCATGGCCGCGTAGATGGCGCGGCAGCGCTTCACGGGGTCGCCGCTGGGCGTCTTGGCCGCAGCGGTCTGCACCACGGTATTGGCCGGATCGCAGGCCGCCATGTTGGCGCCGGGGTTGTCATAGGCACCCGGGGTGATGCCGATCTCCATCAGCCGGCCGGGGTAGGCGCGGAAGGAGGTGGGGGGAATGGAGCCCGGCACTTCGGTGGCATGGCGCCAATACCAGCCCTGCTTGGCAGCTTCCAGGCGGGTCTGCTCCTTGATGTTGGCCGTCACCAGGAAGTTGTAGCCATCCTGGTCGAGGTTGCCCATGCCGAAGGCCAGCGAGCCGCCATGCTCCTTGCCACCGACGTTCTTCTCGGGCGCGCCGTAACGCAAGGTGAGCTCGCCCTTGTCGTAGTCCTTGCGGGTGATGAAGTTGATCACGCCGGCCACGGCGTCCGTGCCGTAGATGGCCGAAGCGCCGTCACGCAGCACTTCGATGCGCTCGATGGCGGCGAAGGGGATGCTGTTCAGGTCGACGGCGACCGAACCGCCGATGGAGCCGAAGGGGTGGCCCGCGAGGCGGCGGCCGTTGAGCAGCACCAGCGTCGAATTGGCACCCAGACCGCGCAGGTTGGCGTTGCTGGTGGCGTAGCCGGCGCCCTGGGTGGAGTCGGACAGTTGCGCGGAGTTCACCGACAGGCGGCGCAGGATGTCCTCGACGTTGACCGCGCCGGACTTCTCGATGGCGTCACGCGAGATGACCGTGACCGGCAGCGCGGTTTCAGATTCGACGCGCTTGATGCTGGAACCGGTGATCTGGATGCGCTCCAGCTTCTGAGCCTCCTGGGCCAGAGCCGAACTTGTAGCGAGCGCCAGGATTGCGCTGCTGATGGTCGTAATTTTGAACATGAACACTCCTGTAGAGGCAGGTAAGCGCGCCGTGACAAGACGGCTGCGCGATCCGGGGTTCGGACCTCCCCCTCGCCAAGCGGTCAGCTCGGCATTGGGGTGGGGCAGTGTGCGTGACTGCAGCATGAGGAGCTGACCCGTGAATTCCCCAGCTCCGCCTGGCAGGCGTTGCAAACCCTTGATTCCATTGGGCTTGCTGGGGCCATCGCCCCTAGACTGCAACGCCTAGGCGTTGTCGGCGCGCGACGCCGTCAGCTCGCTGATGAGCGCAGCCGCGGCACGGCGGCCAGCAGGCTGCGCGTGTACGCCTCGCGCGGCGCGCCCAGCACCGCATCGCAGCGCCCCTGCTCGACGATGCGCCCGCGCTGCATGACGGCGATGTCGTCGGCGATGTATTCGACCACGCCGATGTTGTGCGTGATGAAGAGATAGGCCAGCCCCTGCTCGCGCTGCAGCTCGCGCAGCAGATTCAGGATCTGCGCCTGCACCGACACGTCCAGCGCCGAGGTCGGCTCGTCGCAGACGATGAGGCGCGGCTGCACGGCCAATGCGCGCGCGATGGCGATGCGCTGGCGCTGGCCGCCAGAGAACTCATGCGGCCAGCGCTGCAGTGCGTCGCGGCGCAGGCCCACCTGGTCCACCAGCGCCAGCAGCCGCTCGCGGCGCTGGCCGGCGTCCAGCTCCGGGCGCAGCGCGATCAGGCCTTCTTCCAGCACCTCGGCCACGCGCATGCGCGGGTTCAGCGACGCGAACGGGTCCTGGAAGATGATCTGCACGCTGCGGCGCGCCTGCTGCAGCGCGCTGCCTTGCAGCTGGAACAGGTCTTGCCCGTCGAACCAGGCCTGGCCACTGATGTGGGCCTGGCGGCGCAGCAGCTGGACGATGGCCTTGCCGGACGTGGTCTTGCCACAGCCGGACTCGCCCACCAGCGCCAGCGTGCGGCCGGCGTGCAGCTGGTAGCTGACACCGTCGACCGCGTCGAAATGGCGCGGCCCTGGCGAGAACAGCGGCGCCTTCAGCGGGAAGCGCACGCGCAGCTCGCGCACCTGCAGCAGCGGCTCGCCCTGCACGGCAGCGGCGGGCGCGCTGGCGCGTGGCGCGGCGGCCGGGCGCGGCAAGGCTTCGCCGGGCTGGCTGTAAAGCAGACAGCGCACCTGGTGCTGCGGCGCCTCTTGCGCCAGCGCCGGCGGCGTGCTGGCGCAATGGGTCATGGCACGGTCGCAGCGCGGCGCGAAGCGGCAGCCGCTGAAGTCCAGCCACAGCGGCGGCACCGTGCCGGCGATGGCCGCCAGTGGCTGTTGCCGCCGGGCGGCGTCGGGCAAGGCCTGCAGCAGCAGTCGGGCATAGGGGTGCTTGGGCGCCGCGAAGAACTCGGCCGCCGGCGCCACCTCGACGATCTGGCCCGCGTACATCAACGCCACGCGGTGGGCCATGCCGCTGACGACGGCCAGGTCGTGCGTGATCAGCAGCACACCCAGCTGGCGCTCGCGCTGCAGGTCGCGGATCAGGTCCAGGATCTGCGCCTGAATGGTCACGTCCAGCGCCGTCGTGGGCTCATCGGCCACCAGGAAGTCGGGCTCAGCGGCCAGCGCGATGGCGATCATCACGCGCTGCTTCTGGCCACCGGACAGGCGGAAGGGATAGTCGTCGATGCGGCGCTCGGGCTCGGGAATGCCCACGCGCTTGAGCCATTCGATGGCCTTGGCGCGCGCTGCCGCCCCGCGCAGCGCGGTGTGGGCCTCGATGGCCTCGACGATCTGGTCGCCCACGCGCATGACCGGGTTCAGGCTGGTGGAGGGCTCCTGGAAGATCATCGCGATGCGCCCGCCGCGCACCTTGCGCATGTGGCGCTCGGGCAGGGCGAGCAGGTCCTGCCCGTCCAGCCGCACCGCACCGCCGGCCACCTGGCCGTTCTCGGGCAGCAGCCGCATCAACGCCAGCGCCGTCATGCTCTTGCCGCAGCCGCTCTCGCCGACCAGCGCAAAGGTCTCGCCGCGCGAGAGTGTCAGCCGCATGCCGTCGATGGCGCGCACCAGGCCGGCGTCGGCGTCCAGCTGGACCTGCAGGTCGGCGATCTCAAGCATGGTCCGCCACCGTCTTGCGGCCGAACACGCGCGGTCGGGTCGAGCGCGACTTGGGATCGAAGGCGTCGCGCACGCCGTCGGCAAACAGGTTGGCGGCCAGCACCAGGCTCACCATGAAGCCGAAGGCCGCCGCGAAGCTCCACCACACGACCGGGTCGCGCGACATCTCCGCGCGGGCCAGGTTGATCATGCCGCCGAAGCTGCTGGTGCTTGGGTCCACGCCCACGCCGACGTAGGTCAGCACCGCCTCGTAGAGAATCAGCTCGGAGAAGCTCAGCACCACCGTGATCAGCACCAGGTGCATGACGTTGGGCAGGATGTGGCGGGCCATGATGGTCAGGTCGCCTACGCCAAAGGCCGTCGCCGCCTGCACGTAGTCCAGCTCCCTGAGCTTGAGGGTCTCGGCGCGCACCAGCCGGCACAGGCCGGCCCAGCCGGTCAGACCCAGGATCAGGCACAGCATCAGCATCTTCAGGTCGGCGCGCTCCAGCGCGGTCTCGAACAGCTCCGGGTTCTTGTCCAGGAAGACCTGCACCATCAGCACGCAGGCCGCGATCAGCAGCACATTGGGCACGGAACTCAGCGTCGTGTAGAGGTACTGGATGAACTCGTCCACCCAGCCCTTGTAATAGCCGGCGAGAACGCCCAGCAGCAGCGCCAGCGGCAGCGTGGCCAGCGTGGACAGCGCGCCGATGACGAAGGCCGTGCGCACACTCTTGAGCGCCTGCACCAGCACGTCATTGCCGGTGCGGTCGGTGCCCAGCACGTGGTAGTGGCCCATCAGCGCCAGCGTGGGGCCGGCCAGCAGCGCGACGACCGCCAGCGTCAGCAGCATCGCGCGCAGCGGGTAGTGGGTGCGGTCGGCCAGCAGGTCCCGCAGGGACTGGCCCCAGCCGCCATGCGAGCGGGCAAGGCATGCCACCGTCAGCGCAAGCAGCAGCGCGACGAAGGCTGCCGCCCCGGCCAGGCCAGCGGCCGCGCGGCGCGCCACGTCGCCGGCCCACTGCGCGGCCGGGTCGCTGAGGTGAGCGCCGCCGAAGGCCAGCCGCGGGTAATCGCGCAGCGCGCGGCCCTGGGCGTCGGTCAGGCTCTCCTTGTTGAAGCCATGCGTGGCCAGCGGCGCCGAGTAGCTGACCTCGCGCATCCCGATCTGCCGCGCCAGCAGCAGGTCCAGCGCCGAGAGCGTGCGCGTGTCGTAGACGGTGCGGCCGTCGGCGCTCGGCAGCGCCGGCCGCAGGTGGATGCTGTCCACCAGCGTGACGCCCAGAAACAGCGCCATGACCACGCCCGCGCTCGCCGCCACCGGGTCGCGCAGCACGCGCTCCCAGGTGGCGCGCAGATGGGCCTGCGCGGCCACCCGCCAGGCATAGGCCAGCACCGCGGCGGCCAGCAGCCACAGCGCCACGTCGGTCCAGAGCAGCACGAACTTCATTGGAGGCGGACGCGGGGATCGACCCACGTGTAGGCGATGTCGATCAGCGCATTGCTGGCGATGTAGAGCAGCGCGCCGAGAAAGACCATGGTGCGCACGATGGCGAAGTCCTGGCCCGAGATGGCCTCGATGACGAAGGCACCCAGGCCCGGGATGCCGAAGAAGCTCTCGAACACCAGGCTGCCCAGGAACACATAGGGCAGGTAGCTGCCGGCGCTGGTGATGATGGGGATGAGCGCATTGCGCAGCACATGGCGGCGCAGCACGCGGCCTTCACTGAGACCCTTGGCGCGCGCGGTGCGCACATAGTCCTTGCCCAGCTCCTCCAGGAACATCGCGCGGTACAGCCGCGCCTCGCCGCCCAGGCGGCTGAGCAGCGACAGCAAGATGGGCAGGGCCAGGAAGCGCACCGCGTCCAGCCCCGGCGCGAAGCCGTTCATGGGCACCAGCTTGAGCACGCGGGCAAACAGGTACTGGCCCACGATGATGTAGAACAGGCTGCTGATGGACAGCATCAGCACGCAGAGCACGACGCCCCAGAAGTCGATGCGCGTGTGCCGGAAGAACACCAACAGCAGCGAGAACGCCACGCTGACGATGACCTGCAGGATGAACAGCGGCAGAGCCAGCTGCAGGCTCACGCCCATGCGCACCTTGACCTCGTGGCCGATGTTGACCGCCTGGCGCGCGTCGCTCTTGCCGAAGTCCAGCGCGAACAGGCTGACCGAGCGTTCCCACAGGATGGTGTGGGTGAGCTTGTGCGCGCCCTGCTGGCTGGCGTCGAAGTACAGCGGCTTGTCGTAGCCGCGCTCGCGCTTCCAGGTCTCGATCTGCTCCTGCGTGACGCGCTTGCCGCCAATGTTCAGCCGCGCCATGTCGTCCGGCGTGTTGACGGCGAAGAACAGGAAGAAGGTGAACAGGTTGACGCCGACAAGGATGGCCAGGCCATAGCCCAGGCGGCGCAGCACGAAGCCGAGCATCAGTGCCCTCCCCCGAGCGCGGTCGCGGCCTCGCGCTTTGCCCAGGCGCGCCGGGTCGCGACAACGATGGCCAGGCCGCCCGCCGCGAAGGCCAGCAGCGGCCACCACACCGGCTGGTTCCATGCGGCGATGCTGCGGGCGCGGTCCTCCACGTCTACGCGCAGATAGCGCGCGCGGTCGCGCAGCACCACGCCGGGCTTGCCGTTGTGCACCCAGCGCTGAAAGGCCAGGCCGGAGTAGCTCCAGTAGCCCCAGGCCCAGGGCGCGTCCTGGCGGACGATGTCGTTCATCTGCGCCATCACCCGGGCCTTCTCCGGCCCGTCCTCCAGCGACTGCAGCCGGCGATACAGGCGGTCGAACTCGGGGTTCTGGTAGTTGGCCGTGTTCTCGCCCTCGTGCAGGCTCTTGGCATTGGGGCCATAGAGCAGGAACAGGAAGTTCTCGGCGTCCGGGTAGTCGGCAAACCAGCCCCACCAGAAGATCTGGTGCTTGCCCTTGAGCACCTTTTCCTGGAACTGGTTGTAGTCGGTCGCGCGGATGTCCAGCTGTATGCCCAGCTTGGCGAACTGGCGGACCAGCCAGTCGTTCTCCGCCTTCAGCTCGGGCGTGACGACGCGCTGGAAGTCGTAGTTCAGCACCAGCGGCTTGCCGGTCTTGGCGTCGCGGCCGCCGGGATAACCGGCGTCGATCATCAGCTGCTGCGCGTCCTCGATTGGGCGACGCTCGACCTTGCCATTGACCAGCCGGTGCGTCACTGGGTTGTACTCGCCGGGCTGGCCTTCCTTGGACCCGAACACGCCCGGCGGGATGGGTCCATGCGCCGCATCGCCCCCCTTGTCGCGGAAGATGCGGCCATAGCCTTCCTCCCAGTCGATGGCAATCGAGATGGCCTGGCGCAGCGCGCGGTTACGCCGCTGCTGCTCGGGCGTGTCGCCGCGACCGACGACCGGGTCCAGCCAGTTGAAGCCCAGATACCAGTTGGTGATGTCCACGTTCATCGGCAGCTGGAAGCCGCGCTGCTCGAAGAAGCGCCGCACCTCGTCGGAGTCGTCGCGGTCCACGGCCAGGTTCACGCCCCAATCCGCGCGGTCCATCTCCGGCAGGTCCAGATAGCCCTGCTTGAACAACTCCTTGATCGGCACCCGCTCCTTCACGTTGATGGCCACCACCTTGTCGACGAAGGGCAGGCGCTTGCCGCAGTCGGCCAGCAGCCCGGCCTCGGCATCGCCCGGGCTGCCCTCGCAGGGATAGGTGTCGTGCCGGTAATTGGGGTTGCGGCTCATCACGTGCCGGCGGTCCTGCACGTACTCGGTCATCATGAACGGCCCCGTACCCACCGGCCAACGGTTCCAACTCAACGAATTCGCCGCCATGCCGGGCTGGGCGTAGAAGGCGTCCACCTCCCAGGGAATGGGCGCGGTGAAGTTGGTGGCCAGCCAGTACTGCCACTGCGGGTAGCGGCCCTTCAGGCGGATGCGCAGCAGGTGGTCGTTCACAGCCTGGGCGCCGGAGAGCGGCCACTGACGCAGGTCCAGAAAGGGCTTGTCGGCCAGGTTCTCCGGCAGGCCGGCGAGTTGCTTGTCGCTCTCGCGTTTCACCAGCGCCATGTACTCCTTCAGACCCAGCACATGCTCGGAGAACAGGGCCGCCAGCGGCGCCTCCAGCCGCGGGCTGGCATGGCGCTTGATTGCGTAAACGAAGTCCTCGGCGACCACCTCGCGCGTGGCCAGCTGCGCAAACTCGAAGGGGCTGCGCTTGTCGCCCAGCTCGCCGGGCTTGAGCCGATGGTAGAGATAGCGGCCCTGGGCATCCTTGGCAAAAGCCGGATGCGGCGACCACTTCAGCCCGCGGCGGATCTCGATGTCGTAGACAGCCTCGGCGATCTGCGCGTCGGGCGCATCGTCCGGCAGACGCCGGCCCTGGGCATCCAGGTAATAGGGCTTGGCCAGCGCCGCGGCGGCGCGCGGGATCAGCTCATAAGGCCTCTTGAGCGGATGGTAGCCGTACGGCGGCTCGCAGATCTCGTAGACATAGATGCTCTCGGGCGCCGCGTACGAGGAGGTCGGGTCCAGATAGCGCGGCGAGCGCTCGGAAAAGGCCATGTAGAGCGCGTTTTCGCGCTCCGCGCCGCGTGGGAAGGGGCTGTTGTTGCAGCCAGCCAGCAGCCCCAGCACCAACGCGCCCAGCACCCACCTCGCCCACTTGCCGACAACCGCCACGCCTGCACCCTCTGAAAACGGCACCGCCCCGGCTTGCGACCGGGGCGATGGTCGGCATCATAGACGCCGAGCTCGTCTATACAAGGCCAGATTGCGCGGCGCGGCGGCGTGGAAAACCCGGGGTGTCTTCAGTGATGGTCATGGCCGTGGCCGTGCGCCAGCCGCGGGTCGGACTGCCAGCCCAGGATGACCTCGCGGCCCTGCACGTACAGCTCCACCCGAGCGCCCACCGGCAGGCAGACCTTGGTGCGCACATGGCCGAAGGGCAGTCCGGTCAGGACCGGCGTCCTCGTGCGCGCGCGCAGGGCGGCCACCGCGTCCTTGATGCCATAGCCGCGGTCCAGCGGCGACTTCGCCGCGCCGCTGAAGTCGCCCAGCAGCACCGCCGCCTGCGCATCGATGACGCCGGCCTGCTGCAGCTGCAGCAGCATGCGCTCGACGCGGTAGGGATGCTCGTTGACGTCTTCCAGGAACAGGATGCCGCCCTTGACCTTGGGCCAGTGCGGCGTGCCCAGCAGCGAGCACAGCACGGTCAGGTTGCCGCCCCACAACCGACCGCGCGCCTCCAGGCCGTCGCACTCCGCTGTCGGCGCCCTGAAGCCCACGGCCTCCAGCGCACCGCCCATGGCCTCCAGGAAGCAGTCCTGCGTCACCTCGTCCACGCCGCCATCGGCGTCGCTGCGGCCGAAGTCGTCGCAGGCCAGCGGCCCGGCCCACATCGCCAGCCCCTTGTGCCGAGCGATGAAACCGTTGTGCAGCGCGGTCAGGTCGCTGTAGCCCACCCAGCGCGTGCCCTGTTCCACGCTGTGCGCGATGCGCGCCCAGTCGAGCTGGTCCAGCAGGCGTGTCAGGCCATAGCCGCCGCGCGTGGCCAGCGCGACCGAAGGGGCCGCGTCGGCGATGCGATGGATGGCCGCCAGCCGCGTCGCGTCGTCGCCGGCAAAGCGCTGCTGGCGGGCCAGCGCGTCGGCGTCGATGCTGACGTCAAAGCCCAGCTTGCTCAGCCGCTTGGCCGCGCGCTTGAGCTGATCGGCCTTCGCCAGTGCGCCGGCCGGCGAGAAAAGCGTCAGTGAGGTCATCAGGGATCCAGTTCTGTGGCTTCGCCCGTGGGGATGATGCCCTGCCGCTCGGCTCGGCGTGCACGCGCGGCCTCGCGTCGTTCGGCGAAGAAGTCGCGCAGCAGCTTGGCCGAGGCATCCGCCAGCAGGCCGCGCTCAATGCGCGTGTGATGGTTGAGCTGCGGCAGCGCGAACAGGTCCATCACCGAGCCGGCCACGCCGGTCTTGGGGTCGGTGGCCGCGAACACCACGCGCTTGAAGCGCGCATGCAGCAGCGCCATCGCGCACATCGCGCAGGGCTCCAGCGTGACGAACAGCTCGCACTCCGGCAACCGGTAATTCTGCAGCAGCGTGGCCGCATGGCGCAGCGCGACGATCTCGGCATGCGCGGTCGGGTCGTGGGTCGTGATGGGGCGGTTGTAGCCGGTCGCGATGACCTGGCCGGCCCGCACGATGACCGCACCCACCGGCACCTCGCCCACCAACCAGGCGTTGTGCGCCTGGTCCAGCGCCAGGCGCATGGCGTACTCGTCCGCGGGCGTGAACAGGGGTTCGGTCATGGGCGGCGGGAGTTTACGACCGCGATACTGTGGGCCCATGAACCTGCCCGACCCGCCGCCCGAACTGCTGATCCGCCCGTTGGGCGAGGCCGTGCTGAGCTGCGCGGTGCAGGCACCCATCGCGCTCGCGCACCAGCAGCGCATCTGGCAGCTGGCCGCCGCACTGGCGGGCACCGACGGCGTGCTCGGCGTCACGCCGGGCATGAACAACCTGATGCTCGCCTTCGACCCGCTGCGCAGCGACGCCGAGGCGCTGGCCCAGGCCGTGCTGGCCCTGTGGCACGCGCCGCTGCGCCCGCAGGCCGCGGCGCGCCGGGTCGAGATCCCGGTGCACTACGACGGCCCCGACCTCGCCGCGGTCGCCGCGCATTGCGGCCTCGCCGCCGACGAGGTCGTGCACCGCCATGCGGCGGCCGAGTATGTCGTCTACTTCATCGGCTTTCAGCCCGGCTTCGCCTATCTGGGCGGGCTGGACCCAGCGCTGCACACGCCGCGCCGTGCCCGGCCACGCACGGCGGTGCCGGCCGGCAGTGTCGGCATAGGCGGCGCGCAGACCGGCATCTACCCGCTGGCCACGCCGGGTGGCTGGCAGCTCATAGGCCGCACCCCTCTGACCTTGTTCGACCCGCGGGCCGAGCCGCCCACGCTGCTGGCGCCGGGCGACCGCGTGCGCTTTGTGCCGACATGATCGAGATCCTCCGCGCCGGCCCGCTGGCCACCGTGCAGGACCTGGGCCGCCCGGCCTGGCGCGACCGCGGCTTCAGCCAGTGCGGCGCGCTGGACGATGTGGCGCTGCAGGCCGGCAACCTGCTGCTGGGCAATCCGCCCGACGCGGCTGGGCTGGAGTTCACGCTGGGCGGCGCGGCGCTGCGCTTCCATGCCGACGCCTGGATCGCGCTGACCGGCACGGACGCCGAGGCCAGCCTCGATGGCCGGCCGCTGCGCCCCGGCTGGCGCTGCGCCGTGCGCGCCGGCCAGCGGCTCGACATCCCCGCGCCGCGCGAGCGCATGCG
>JBKBOJ010000007.1:0-220 GCA_046294815.1 Roseateles sp.
GCTTGTCGAGCTTGTGCTGCGGCATCTTGGCCTGCACGCCCTGCTGGAACTTCACCCACAGCCGCGGCACGCTGAAGAACACGGTGGGCTGGGCGCGCTGCAGGTCGGCGGCGAAGGTGTCCAGCGACTCGGCGAAATACACCTGCATGCCGGTGCGCAGCCAGCCATGCTCCACCAGCGTGCGCTCCACCACGTGGGCCAGCGGCAGGTAGGACAGCAT
>JBKBOJ010000007.1:230-56842 GCA_046294815.1 Roseateles sp.
GCTCAGCGGGATGCGCTTCAGGCCGGCGTCCACCGACCACGCGAAGGCGCCGAAGTTGTGCATCACGCCCTTGGGCAGGCCCGTGGTGCCGGAGGTGTAGATCAGCGTGCACAGCTCGTCGGCGGCGCGCAGCACCTCGCCCTTCATGGGCTCGGTGCGGGCGCAGATGGCGTCCCAGCCCTCATATGTGCGCTTGGCGTCGTCGGGCGACAGCGCATAGCTCGCGCCCGGCATGCCGGCCGGGACGCCGGGCTTCATGCCCTCCCAGCCGTCCAGCTTGCCCACGAAGATGAAGCGCGACTCGCTGTGCGTGAGGATCTGGGTGATGGTCTCGGGCGCCAGCGTGGGATACAGCGGCACGCTCACGTAGCCGGCCATCCAGATGGCCAGGTCGCTCATCAGCCACCAGGCGCAGTTCTTGGACAGGATGGCCACCTTGGCGTCGGCCGGCCAGCCCTCGGCCTGGCCCCTGGCCTTCAGGAAGGCGGCCATGCGGCGCACCTGGTCGCCCACCTGGGCCCAGGTGTAGTCGCGGACCTCGGGGCCGCCCATGGGTTGTGTCAGCGTGACCCGGCTGCCGGCCGTGCGCTCCCAGTGGTAGAGGCGTTGCAGGGCGAGCTGGTCGGTGGCGATGGTGGCCATGTCAGGGTCTCCTCGGAGATTCTTTTTGGGACAAGTCAAGTTGACCATGCGCGCCCGGCCGGCTTCCTCCGGGAAACACCCTGGGGCCCGGCCACTTCCCCGGGCTGTTAGAGGCAATGCTCTAGGAGCCTGCCCAAGCGCCGCAGCAGCGCGTCGCGCCGCTGCGGCGCGGCCAGCGCTTCGACCAGCAAGGCCGTGGCCCGGCGGGGCAGCCCTTGGTTGGGGTTGCTCGCCGCGTCCGCGGGCAGGCTGGCGGCCAGTGCGGCCTGCACGCGGGCGGCCTGGGCGTAGTCGCCCAGCTCGATGAGGTGTCGCGCCAGGTCGGTGTGCATGCGCTGGCTGCTGGAATTGCCCGCGCCCAGCAGCGCGTCCATGTCCGCCGCAAGTCGGTAGGCGGCCGCCACGGTGGCTTCTGGGCGGCCCAGCCATGCTTGGATGCTCCACAGCGTCTGGCGCGCGCGCAGCACGAAGCGGCCGTAGCGCGGCGCGGCGTTCGCGCCGGCCTCGACCAGCGGCTTGAGCGCGGCCTCCGCCTCCAGCCAGCGCCCTTGGTTGAAGCGCAGCACGTAGACGTAGAGGTTGAAGAAGATGTACTCGTAGTCGGTGGGCTGGTAGACCTGCTGCACGCGCGCCCAGGCCTGCTCGCGCAGGGCCTTGGCCTCGGCGAAGCGGCCCAGCAGGCCGGCGATGCCAAAGTCCAGCAGCTTGGGCGCGCCATGGTCGTCCACCGCCACGTTGCTGGGCTTGAGATCGCGGTGCACGATGAGCTGGGCATGCGCATGCGCCACCGCGCGCGCCACGCCCACCAGCAGCCGGACCCGCTCGGCCAGCCCCAGGCCTTGGGCGCGCACATGCTCGGACAGCGTGCGGCCGGCCACGTATTCCAGCACCAGGAAGGCGCGGCCGTCCTGCTCGCCGGCGTCCAGCAGTCGCGCGATGCCGGGGTGGGTCAGCCGGCCCAGCAGCGCGCGCTTGCGCGCGAAGCGCTTGGCCAGTCCGGCGCCGGCCAGGTCGCCACGCAGCAGCTTGATGGCGGCCTCGCCCTGGTAAAGGCCGTCGGCCCGTTCGGCCCGCCACACCTGGCCATGCCGCCTTCGCCCAGCAGTTCCTGCAGCAGCGTGCGGGCCTTGAGCAGCTCACGGTTGATGGTGCGCGTGGACAGGCCGCGCAGCGTGGCCACCTCGGCAATGGACAGGCCCGCGAAGCCCACCATCTCAATGAGCTCATACAGGCCGACGTCGATGGCGCGCAGCCGCTGCAAGGCCTGGTCCGGCCCGATCAGGTCCACCGCCTGGCTTTGCACCGCGGCCACATCGCCGGCGGCGCAGAGCGTGACCATGACCGCGTCGCCGCCGCGTTTCTCGCGGCCGGTGCTGCGCAGGTGGTCGATGACGACCGAGCGCAAGACCTGGCCCACGTGGGCAAAGAACTGGCCGCGTGATTCACCCTGCAGACCTTGCTGGTCGGCCATGCGCAGAAAGCCCTCGTGCACCAGCGCGGTGGTGTCCAGGCCGGCCACGCGGTTGTCGGGGCGGCATTGCGCCAGCCGCATGCTGGATCTCGGGATTGAGCACGGCGTCGGGCTGCTGCAGCGACGCCGCATCGCCGCGCGCCGTGCCGGCCAGCAGCGCCGTGATCGCGAGCTGGGAAACCGCGGCCTCAGCCGTCCTGGAAGGCGGCCAGCGCCGCGGCGATGTCGGCCTCACTGGCCTCGCGCTGCACCGGCGCGTCGGCCACCAGCCCTTCACGCTTGAGCCGGGCCACCCACTGGCCGGCGTCGCGGCCCTGCTCGAAGCCGTGGCTTTGCAGCAGCAGTCGGCCGTCGGCCGCCAGCAGCTTGAAATAGAACTTGCCGTCCGCATCGCGGTATTGCTTGAACACCGGCAGCGCGGCCTTCTCCGTCTTGGCGGCGGTGGTGGTCGCCGTGGCCGTGTAGGGCCGCAGGCCCACGGCCTCGCGCAGCTGCTTCATGAAAGGCATGGCGATGGCGCGGGCCTTGGCCGCACCGGCCTGCAGGATGGCCTCCAGCTCGGCGGGGTTGGCCATTAGCGCTTCGTAGCGGGCGCGCATGGGCCCGATCTGGGCCTCGATGAGGGCGACCAGCTGCTGCTTGGCCTCGCCCCAGCTCAGGCCGGCACGCAGCGCGGCGCGGAAGGCGGCGCGCTGTTGGTCGCTGGCGAAGGCGTCGTAGAGGGTGACCAGCGCCTGGCCCTCCGGGTCCTTGGGCTCGCCAGGCAGCTTGCTGTCGGTGACGATGCGGGCCACCGCCTCCTGCAAGGCCTTGGCGCCGCCCTCGAACAGCGGGATGACGTTGTCGTAGCTCTTGCTCATCTTGCGGCCATCCAGCCCCGGCAGCAGCGCCATATCGGCGTCCACGACGGCCTCGGGCAGCGTGAACAGCTCGCGGCCCCGGCCGAACTGGTGGTTGAAGCGCTGGCCCACGTCGCGCGCCATCTCGATGTGCTGGATCTGATCCTTGCCGACCGGCACCTTGTGCGCGTTGAACATCAGGATGTCGGCCGCCATCAGCACCGGGTAGCTGAACAGGCCCATGCTCACGTGGGCGTCCGGCTCCTCGCCAGCGGCGACCGCAGCGTCCACGGCGGCCTTGTAGGCATGGGCGCGGTTCATCTGGCCCTTGGCGGTCACGCAGGT
Source organism: Roseateles sp. (assembly GCA_046294815.1). Lineage (GTDB taxonomy): Bacteria > Pseudomonadota > Gammaproteobacteria > Burkholderiales > Burkholderiaceae_C > Pelomonas. Next base: position 3,528 of record JBKBOJ010000007.1, read on the forward strand.
CAGCAGCCAGGCCAGCTCGGGGATCTCGGGAATGTCGCTCTGGCGGTAGAACGTGACGCGGTCGGGGTCCAGCCCGGCGGCCAGCCAGGTCGCGGCGATGGCGCGGCTGGAGTGCGCCAAGCGCTCCGGGTCGTCGCACTTGATCAGCGCGTGGAGGTCGGCCATGAAGAAGAAGCTCTCCACGCCGGGCGTGCGGCTGGCTGCGACCGCCGGGCGGATGGCGCCGACGTAATTGCCGAGATGCAGGGTGCCGGTGGTGGTGATGCCGGTCAGGACGCGTTGGACGGACATGGGCTGGGCAGAAAATGGGCAGCCCGGATTGTGGCCTCAGCCGCGCCTCAACTGCGTTTGCGGGATACGGGGGCAGCCACCGACGCGCGCCAACTGACCGTGATGTCGAACTGGCGCGACACCGGCAGGTCCATGCCGTAGCAGCGGTTGAGCAGCCAGTGCAGGCCGGCCAGCGCCACCTCGCGGCTGGGGATGTGCACGGAGGTCAGCCGCGGCGCGGCAAATTCGGCGCTGGGGGTGTCGTCGTAGCCCAGCACCGAAAGCTCGTGCGGCACCGACACGCCGCGCTCCTGGCAATGTGACAGCAGGCCTATGGCCATCTCGTCGTTGGCGCAGAACACCGCGGTGGGCCGCTTCTTGAGTGCCAGCAGCTCGCCGGCAGCGTCCCAGCCGGACTGGTTGGAGAAGTCGCCCGGCAGGGTCACGATCTTGGTCATGTCCAGCCCGCGCGCGGCCAGCTCGCCCATGAAGCCGGCCAGGCGCGCGACGTTGTCGGGCGAGGTGGTGGGGCCCGAGACGACGGCGATCTCCTTGTGCTTGTGCTGCAGCAGCGCGCGCGCGGCCAGCACGCCACCCTGCACATGGTCGGCCATGAAGCACTGCTCCGTGATGCGGTCGAAGTTGCGGTTCAGCACGACGACCTGGCGCTGCGCCGCGCCCAGCGCCTTGATGTCCTCGTCCTGGATGGCGTTGGACATCACGATGAGGCCGTCGCAGTCGCGCTCGAGCAGGAAGCGGATGCCGTCGTTGGCCTCGGCGCGCTCGTCTGCGATGCCGTCGCCAAAGGCCACCACCATGTGCAGGCCCTGGCCGCGCAGCACCGTATCGATGACGCGCAGGATGGGTGTGTAGTAGGTGCCGCGCAGGAAGGGGATGTAGACGCCGATCAACTTGGACGTGCCCGCGCCCAGCGAGCGCGCGGCCTGCGAGGGGCGGAACTTCAGCTGCGCGATGACCTTGCGCACGCGCTCGGCCGTGGCGGGTGCCACGGAACCGTTGCCGCTGATGACGCGCGACGCGGTGCCCACGCCCACGCCGGCCAGCCGCGCCACGTCCTTGATCGTTGCCATGCGCCCTCTAGCCCTCTAGATTTGCGGCGCGGATTGGAGCACAAGGGCCATCACAGGGGGCAGATGCCCGGCGGGTCGGCGGGCTCGGGCAGCGGCTTTGGCTCGACGCTGGCTTCGCGGCCGCTGAGCCCGCCGCCTACCGGCCATTGCGGCTTGGCGGCGTGAACGCTGAATTGGCAGGGCCCCGACGGCCATGGGAGGGAGAGTCGGCCGCTGAAGCCTGGCCAGGGTTGGCCGTCGGCCGGCGCCACCAGCAGGTCGGCCAGGCCCGCGCCCTCGGTGCCCGGCAGCCAGGCGGCGACGAAGGCGTCGCTCTTGTTGATGAGGTCGTTCACGTACAGCGGTCGGCCGGAGTACAGCACCGTCACCACCGGCACGCCGCGACCGGCCACCTGCTGCAGCACGGCCAGGTCGGCGGGATGGCGCTTGCTGTGGCGCAGGTTCTCGGTGAGGCGGATGTCGCCCTCGCCCTCGGCATAGGGCGCCTCGCCGATGACGGCCACCACGGCGTCGAAGCGCGTCGGGTCGTGCCGGGTGCCGGTCTCGTCGAACGTGACCTGCGCATGGCCCAGGCGCTGCCGCAGCGCGGCCAGCAGCGTGGTGCCCTGCGGGAAGTCGGCGTTGGTGGCGTCGCGCGCCTGCCAGCTGACGCTCCAGCCGCCGGCCTGCTTGGCCATGTTGTCGGCCGCCGCGCCCACCACCAGCACGCGGGCCGTGGGCTTGAGCGGCAGCAGGCCCGGCCGGTGCTTCAGCAGCACCGCCGACTCGCGCACCGCGCGGCGCGCCAGCTCGGGAGCCTGCAGCGCCTCGACGCTGGCGGGCACGGCAGACGCAATCGCCATGCTGAACTTCACGCGCAGGATGCGGCGCACGGCATCGTCCAGCCGCGCCATCGGGATGCGGCCCTGCTCCACGGCGCGCAGCGTGTTGTCGTAGAAGGCTTTCCAGTGGAAGGGCACCATGACCACGTCGATGCCGGCGTTGATGGCCTCGGGGCAGTCCTCATTCCGGCAGCCGGGCACCTGGCCCACGCCGTCCCAGTCGCTGACGATGAGGCCGTCGAAGGCGAGGCGCTCCTTCAGCACGCCGGTCAACAGCGTCTTGTTGCCATGCATCTTGCCGTGCTCGACGTAGGCGGTGGTGTCGGTCCAGCTGCTGAACGAGGCCATCACGGTCAGCACGCCGGCATCCAGCGCCCCGAGGTAGCCGGCGCCGTGCACCTGGGCCAGCTCCGTGGGCGTGGCATGGGCCACGCCCTGGTCGATGCCGCGGCGCGTGCCGCCGTCGGCAACGAAATGCTTGGCGGTGGCCAGCACGCCGCGGCCATCCTTCAGGCCGTCCTGCAAGCCCTCCACCGCCGCACGCCCCAGCTGGCGTACCAGTGCTGGGTCGCTGCCATAGCTCTCGTAGGTGCGGCCCCAGCGCAGGTCCTGCACGACGGCCAGCGTGGGCGCGAAGGTCCAGTGCAGGCCCGAGGCGCGCACCGCACGGGCGGTGGCGCGGCCGATGTCGCGCACCAGCTCGGCGTTGCGTGTGGCGCCCAGGCCGATGTTGTGTGGGAACAGCGTGGCGCCGCGCACGTTGTTGTGGCCGTGGACTGCGTCGGTGCCCCACAGCAGCGGGATGCCCGGTGTGGCCTGCTGCGCCGCGGCCTGGAACTGCTCTGACAAGGCCTTCCATTGCGCCGGCGTGGCCGCGCGGTCATTGCCGGGCCAGCCGCCGCCGCCGTTGAGCACCGTGCCGATGGCGTACTCGCGCACCTGCTCGGGCGTGATCGCGCGGATTTCGGGCTGCACGATTTGGCCCACCTTCTGGCGCAGGCTCAGCGTCTTGAGTGCCGCTTCCACACGGGCTTCGAGCGCCGCGTCGCGCTGCGACTGGCGTGCCGGCCAGGCCTGCAGGATGGCGTCGCTGCCATGGGCGATGGCGGTGCCGCCGGACAGCAGCAGGGCCGCGGCTAGGTGCAGGGGGCGTTGTCTCATGGTGTGGCTGTTGTTGGGGGCTGGACGGTAGTGGCGCGCATCGCTGCGCGTCAAGCTTGGCGGCTTGCCGCGCGGAATGGAATCGGTTCCAATCCTGACCCATGACCGCTAGCCAGTTGCCCAATCGCCTGGATTTCCCCGCCGACTTCCGTTGGGGTGTGTCCACGTCTTCGTTCCAGATCGAGGGTGCCGGGCGGGAGGACGGCAAGGGGGAGTCCATCTGGGACCGCTTCTGCCAGCAGCCCGGCCGCATTCGCGACGGCTCCGACGGCCTGGTCGCCTGCGATCACTACCACCGCTGGCCCGAGGACCTGGACCTGGCCAAGCGGCTGGGCGTCAACGCCTACCGCTTCTCCATCGCCTGGCCGCGCATCGTCCCCGCAGGGCGGGGCGCCGTGAACGAGGCCGGCCTGGCCTTCTACGACCGGCTGGTGGATGGCATGCTGGAACGCGGCCTGGACCCCTGGTGCACGCTCTACCACTGGGACCTGCCCCAGGCGCTGCAGGAGCAGGGCGGCTGGACCTCGCGCGGCACGGTGGCGGCCTTCGTCGACTACGCCGATGTCGTGACCCGGCGCCTCGGCGACCGCGTCAAGCACTGGATCACGCACAACGAGCCCTGGTGCTCCTGCATGATGGGCTACTGGGAGAACATCCACGCGCCCGGCGGCACCAGCCTGTCCGACGCCCTGCAGGCCTGCCACCATGTGCTGCTGTCGCATGGGCTGGCGATTCCCGTGATCCGTCGCAACTGCACGGGTGCGGACATCGGCATCACGCTGAGCCTGCATCCCATCACCGCCGCGTCGGACAGCCCCGCTGATCAGGCCGCCGTGCAGCGCCATGACGGCCTGCGCAACCGCTGGTTCCTGGACCCGCTGTTCGGTCGCGGCTACCCCCAAGACACGCTGGCACTCGTCGGCGACGCCGCGCCCACCGTGCTGCCGGGCGATCTCTTGGCAATCGCCACGCCCACCGACTTCCTCGGCGTGAACTACTACTTCCCCGAGATGGTGAAGGACGATCCGGCCGGCGGCCCCATGCGCGCCCGCCTCGTCGAGAAGGCCGGCGTGGAGCGCACCGGCTTCGGCTGGGAGGTCTCGCCCCAGGGCCTGGTGGACCTGCTGACCCGTGTGCAGCGCGACTACAACCCCGCCGTCATCCAGTTGACCGAGAACGGCTCCACCTTCGACGACGTGCTCACACCCGAGGGCCGGGTGCACGACAAGGAGCGCCTGTCCTACCTGCAGCGCCATCTGGCCGCGCTGAAGCAGGCGGTGGACGCGGGCGTGCCGGTCAAGGGCTACTTCGCCTGGAGCCTGCTGGACAACTTCGAGTGGGCCGAGGGCTATCTGCGCCGCTTCGGCCTGGCCTATGTGGACTACCCCACGCAGCGCCGCTTTCTGAAGGACAGCGGCCTCTGGTATGGCCAATTTCTGAACGAATGATTAACGACTTTTGGTCAATGCTCCGCTGGGTACACGCAGTTTCTAAATGAAAAATTACAGGGTCGACCCTCAGACGGCCACGGGCCGTCCCGGGTGACACTGCGAGTGCCTCTCACAAGATCCGGAGACAAGATGAAGCACCGCCGCGCCCTTGCAGCCCTGGCCCTCGCCGCCGCTGCGCTGCCGGCCCAGGCCCAGTTGAAGGCCGAGGTCATCCACTGGTGGACCTCGGGCGGCGAGGCCGCGGCCGTCAAGACGTTGGCCGAGGCCTACCAGGCCCAGGGCGGGCAGTGGGTGGACACGGCCGTCGCTTTAGGCGAGCAGGCGCGCTCGGTGGCCATCAACCGCATCGCCGGTGGCAACCCGCCGACCGCCGCGCAGTTCAACACCACGCAGCAATTCCGCGACATCGTCGAGCAGGGCTATCTGAACAACGTCGACGCCATTGCCAAGCGCGACGGCTGGGACAAGTTCCTGCCCGAGACCGTGCTGCAGGCCATCCGCGTGAACGGCCACTACTACGCCGCACCGGTCAGCATCCACAACATGTCGTGGTTCTGGTTCAGCAAGGCCGCCTTCAAGAAAGCCGGCATCGCCGCCGAGCCCAAGAGCTTTGATGAGCTCTTTGCCGCCTTGGACAAGCTCAAGGCCGCCGGTCTGGTGCCGCTGGCCCATGGCGGCCAGCCCTGGCAGGAGGGCATCGTCTTCACGACGGTGCTGGCCCATTACGGTGGCCGCGATCTCTACCTGAAGGTGTTCCGCGACCGCGACCCCAAGGCCATCATGGGCGAGGAGTTCAAACGCGTGCTGCTGACCTTCAAGCGCCTGCAGAGCTACACGGACAAGGGCTCGCCCGGCCGCAACTGGAACGACGCCACCGCCATGCTGATCAGCGGCCGCGCGGGCGTGCAAATCATGGGAGATTGGGCCAAGGGCGAGTTCGCCCAGGCCAAGCAGGAGGCCGGCAAGGACTACGGCTGCACGCCGGGCTTCGGGCCCAAAGCGCCCTACATCATCCAGGGCGATGTGATGGTCTTCCCCAAGACCGACAAGCCCGACCAGATCAAGGCCCAGCAGTTGCTGGCCAGCGTCATCACCCAGCCCGCCACGCAGGTGGCGTTCAGCTTGAAGAAGGGCTCCATCCCCATCCGCACCGACGTGGACGCCAGCAAGCTGGACCTTTGCGGCCAGCTGGGTGTGGCAGCGCTGAAGGACAAGGCGCGCCACCTGGGCAACGGCGAGATCTTCATCACGCCCGACCAGAACGGCGCGCTGCAGGACGTCATCACCGCCTACTGGAACCGCAATCTGCCGGTCGAGAAGGTCCAGAAGGACATCCTCAGTGCCCTGAGGAACTGAGAGCATGAAGCGCCGTTCCCTTGCCGCCTGGGGCGCGTTGCTGCCCCTGGCGCTGATCGTCCTCGTCGGCTACGTGGGCACCGTGCTGTGGACGTTGCGGACCTCGCTGTCGAGCTCGCGCACCTTCCCGCGTGACGACTTCGTGGGCCTGCAGCAGTTCGAGCGCCTGATGGAGAGCGAGCGCTGGCTGCACGCCATCCACAACCTCGCCATCTACGGCGTGCTGTTCATCACCGCGACCATGGTGATTGGCTTCCTGCTGGCTGTCTTCATCGACCAGAAGGTGCGCCTCGAGGGCCTGCTGCGCACGGCCTTTCTTTACCCCTATGCGATGTCCTTCGTCGCCACGGGTCTCGTCTGGCAGTGGGTGCTCAACCCCGAGAGCGGCTTGCAGAACGCGGTGCGGCAGCTCGGCTGGAGCGACTTCACGTTCGACTGGATCGTCGACCAGGACATGGTGATCTACACCGTCGTCATTGCCGGCACCTGGCAGGGCGCGGGGCTGGTCATGGCGCTGATGCTGGCCGGCCTGCGGGGCATCGACGATGAAATCTGGAAGGCTGCGCGGCTGGACGGCATTCCCAGCTGGCGCGTGTATCTCTCCATCGTGCTGCCCATGTTGGCACCGACGCTGGCTACGGTGTTCACGCTGCTCGCCGTCGGTGTCGTCAAGGTGTTTGACACCGTGGTAGCGATGACCCAGGGCGGCCCGGGCATCGCCAGCGACGTGCCGGCCAAGTTCATCATGGACCATCTGTTCAGCCGCGCCAACCTGGGCCTGGCCTCGGCCGGCGCCGTGATGCTGCTGCTGACCGTGCTGGCCCTCGTCGCGCCGCTGGCCTATGTCCGCTCGCGCCAGAAGGCGCAGGGAGGCCATTGATGGGCAAGCGCAAAGCCAGCGCGCTGTGGGCGCGCATCGGCATCTACGCCTTCCTGGGCGTCGCCGCGGTGTTCTTCCTGTTGCCGCTGTACGTGATGCTGACCACCTCGTTCAAGAGCATGGACGAGATTCGCCTCGGCCAGATCTTCGCGCTGCCGTCGGCCCCGACCTTCGACGCCTGGCGGGCCGCCTGGAGCGAGGCCTGCACCGGCGTCAGCTGCGACGGCGTGCGCGGCGGGTTTTGGAACTCGGTCGCCATCGCCGTGCCCTCGGTCGTGCTGCCCATCCTGCTGGGCGCGGTGAATGGCTATGCGCTCTCCTGGTGGAAGCCGCGTGGCGGCGAATGGCTGTTCGGCATCCTGATGCTGGGCGCCTTCATCCCCATCCAGGTGATGATCTATCCGCTCGTCAAGCTGGAGGCCGCCATCGGCATCTACAGCAGCCTGCCCGGCATCGTGCTGGTGCACATCGTCTTCGCGATGCCCATCATGACGCTGCTGTTTCGCAACTACTACGCCAGCCTGCCGGCCGAGCTGTTCAAGGCGGCGCGGGTGGACGGCGGCGGCTTCTGGCGCATCTTCGTGCAGCTGGTGCTGCCCATGTCCACGCCCATGGTGATCGTCGCGGCCATCATGCAGATCACCGGCGTGTGGAACGACTACATCCTGGGCCTGACCTTCGCTGGCCGCGAGCATCAGCCCATGACGGTGCAGCTCAACAACGTGATCAACACGACGACCGGCGAGCGCCTCTACAACCTCAACATGGCGGCCACCATCCTGACGTCGGCCGTGCCCCTGTTGGTCTACCTGATTTCCGGCCGCTGGTTCGTCCGTGGCATTGCAGCGGGAGCAGTCAAGTGAGCGGTGTGAACATTCAGGGCCTGAGCATCAAGTTCGGCCACAACGAGGTCATCAAAAGCCTGGACCTGCAGGTTCACGAGGGCGAGTTCCTCGTGCTGCTGGGCCCGTCGGGCTGCGGCAAGTCCACGCTGCTGCACAGCATCGCCGGGCTGATCGACGTGAGTGGCGGCAGCATCCACATCGGCGGCCAGGACATGACCCATGCCGAGCCGTCCGAGCGCGGCATCGGCATGGTGTTCCAGAGCTATGCGCTGTACCCGACGATGACGGTCGAGCAGAACATGTCCTTCGGCCTGCGCGTGGCGGGCACGCCCAAGGCCGAGATCGCCCGGCGCGTGGCCAAGGCCGCCGACATGCTGCAGCTCAACGCCTTGCTGGACCGCAAGCCCGCGCAGCTCTCCGGCGGCCAGCGCCAGCGCGTGGCCATCGGCCGGGCGCTGGTGCGCGAGGCCGGCGTCTTTCTGTTCGACGAGCCGCTGTCCAACCTCGACGCCAAGCTGCGCGCCGAACTGCGCCGCGAGCTCAAGCTGCTGCATCAGACCCTGGGCAACACCATGGTCTACGTGACGCACGACCAGGTCGAGGCCATGACGCTGGCCACGCGCATCGTCGTCATGAAGAGCGGCGTCATCCAGCAGATCGGCACGCCGGCGGAGGTCTACGAGCGGCCGGCCAACCTCTTTGTCGCCGGCTTTCTTGGCGCGCCGGCCATCAACCTGGTGCCGGCCACGGTCGGCGCCGACGGCCAGTCGCTGCAGGGCGCGCTGCCGCTGCGCCTGGCCGCTGGCCGCGTGCAGCCGGGCCAGCGCCTGGTGCTGGGCATACGCCCCGAGCATGTGCGAATCCAGGAAGGCGGTCGCTGGCAGGCCAGCGTGCAGCTGGTGGAGCCCATGGGCAACCACCAGGTCGTCTGGCTGCAGCTGGGCGCGCAGACGCTGTCCCTGCTGGATCACGATGGCCGCCGCATCGCGATGGGCGACACGCTTGCCTTCGACATCGACGAGGCCGCGTTGAGCGTCTTCGACGCCACCACCGAACTGCGACTGGACTGAGCCACTAAACCGCTGCCTGTGCCCCCATCGCTGCCGCGCTGCGCGCAGCGTCTGCTGGCCGGACTGGCCGAGCTGCGCTCTCCCGATTAGCGGGCCATCAGCTCGCCCATGCGTATCGCACCGCCTGGCTGCCAGGCCGGGTTGAACTGCAGCTCGCTCTTCTCGAACAGCATCACCACCGTGGAGCCCAGCAGGAAGCGGCCCATCTCGTCGCCCTGCTTCAGCGTCACCTGGCCGGGCGCGTAGTGCCACTCTCGCACCGGCCCCTTGCGGCTGATGCCGCCGTGCCAGACCGTGGCCATGCTGCCCACGATGGTGGCGCCCACCAGCACCAGCACCCAGGTGCCCAGGGTGTCGTTCTCGAACACACACACCACGCGCTCGTTGCGCGCGAACAGCCCCGGCACGCCGCGCGCCGTCGTCGGATTCACCGAGAACAGCGTACCCGGCACATGCACCATGCGCAGCAGTCGGCCGTCGGCCGGCATGTGGACACGGTGGTAGTCGCGCGGGCTCAGATAGAGGTTGGCGAACAGGCCATCCCGAAAGCGCGCGGCCAGCTGTGCATCGCCGCCCACCAGCGCCGTCGTCGAGAACCGCTGGCCCTTGGCCTGGAAGACCTGATCGCCGTCGATGCGGCCCACCTGGCTGATCGTGCCGTCCACCGGGCAGATCAGTGGCGCATCGGCCAGTGGGCGGGCGCCGGGTTTGAGCGCGCGGGTGAAGAAATCGTTGAAGGTCGCGTAGGCGCTGATGTTGGGCTCGGCCGCCTCGGCCATGTTGACGCCGTAGCGCGCGATGAAGCGGCGGATGGTGGCCGTCGTCATGGCGCCGCGCGGCTTGCTCGCATAGCGACCGGCCAGGCGTGTCAGCGCGCCCTTGGGCATCAGGTACTGGGGGAGGACTTTGAGGCGGGACATAGGCCCGGCAGTGTACGAGCCGACAATTCGCACCCATGGCCCTGTTGCACAGCTCCTTCTACCGTTTTACCCCCATGGCCGACCCGACCGGCTTTGCCCAATGGCTGCGCGCGCGCGGTGCGGCGCTGCAGCTCGGCGGCGTCGTGCTGGTGGCCGAGGAGGGCCTGAGCGCCGCCATCGCCGGCGAAGCGGCCGACGTGCAGGCGCTGGAGACCGAGCTGCAGGCCCTGCCTGGCCTGGCCGGCCTGCACTGCAAGCACAACGTCTGCGAGCGCCGGCCGTTCAGTCGCTTCAAGGTCAGCGTCAAACGCGAGATCGTCGCCTTCGGCGTGCCCGGCGTGCAGGGTGATGCGACGGACACCCACGTCAGTCCGCAGCGCTGGCGCGAGCTGCTGGACGACCCCGGCACCGTGGTGCTGGACAACCGCAACACGTTCGAATTCAGGCTGGGGCGCTTTCGCGGCGCGGTGGACCCTGGCGTGGCCCACTTCCGCGACTTCCCGGCCTACGTCGCGGCCCACCGCGACGAATGGCGCGGCAAGACCGTGGCCATGTACTGCACCGGCGGTATCCGCTGCGAGAAGACCGCCGCGTGGATGCAGGCGCAGGGCCTGACCGTGGCGCAGCTGGACGGCGGCATCCTGAACTTCCTGGCGAGCTTCCCGGACGCGGCGCGTGACTGGGAGGGCGAGTGCTACGTTTTCGACAAGCGCATCGCCATCGACGCCGCCGGCCGCGAGACGGGCACGACGGCGGAGCAGGTGTTCACCCTTCCGGCGGATGCGTGGCGGCTCGCGCGGGCCAAGCGCTTGGACCCTGAAACCTGATGTCTTCCGCCAGACCCGACAATCAGCGCCTCGCTTTGAGCCTCTGCCCATGTCCCACCTGATCGTCCACGGCGGCACCCCCCTCTCCGGCCGCATCATTCCCTCGGCCAACAAGAACGCCGTCCTGCCCATCCTCTGCGCGACGCTGCTGACCAAGCAGCCGGTGCGCCTGCGCGGCGTGCCCGAGATCACCGACGTGAAGAAGATCGTCGAGGTGTTCCGCAAGCTGGGCTCCAAGGTGGAGTTGGACTTCAAGACCGGCATCCTGGATGTGCACCATCAGGACACGCATTTCGACCCCAACGTCGACCGCCTGCCCGAGGAGATGCGCTCATCCATCATGCTGGTGCCGGGCCTGATGGCGCGCTTCGGCGCGGCGCGCATCGAGGATGACGTCAAGGGCTGCACGCTGGGCGCGCGCGAGATCGACCCGCATGTCGAGGTGTTCGAGCGCTTTGGCGCCCAGGTCGAGCGCCTGCACGACGGCCTCATCCTGCGCGTGCACCGGCCGCTCAAGGCCAACGACCACTGGACCGACTACGCCTCGGTCACGACCACCGAGAACTTCGTGCTGTGCGCTGCGCTGGCCGAGGGCACGTCCACGCTGACCAACGCCGCCAGCGAGCCGCATGTGCAGGAGTTCTGCAACTTCATGTCGCTGCTGGGCGCCAAGATCGAAGGCCACGGCACGTCCAAGCTGAAGATCACCGGCGTGCAGGAACTGGGCGGCGCCGACTACACCTTCACCGAAGACTTCCACGAGATCGTCACCTTCCTCGCTTTGGGCGCCATCACCGGCGGCAACGTGCAGGTCAAGAACGGCGCGCCGGAGATGTTCCCGCTGCTGGACCGCACCTTCGCGAAGTTCGGCGTGGAGATCGTTCACGAGGACGGCTGGAGCCGCTGCGTCACGCACGGCCCGCTGAAGGTCAAGGAGCCCTTCACGCGCAACATCCTGCAGAAGGTCGAGGCAGCGCCCTGGCCCTATGTGCCGGTGGACCTGCTGCCCATCTTCGTCGCCCTGGGCGTCAAGGCTGAGGGCAGCGTGATGTTCTGGAACAAGATCTACGACGGCGCGATGGGCTGGACCTCGGAGCTCGCCAAGTTCGGCGCGCATGCGTTTCTCTCCGACCCGCACCGCATGATCACCTTCGGCGGCAAGCCGCTGAGCCCGGCCGAGGTCGAGAGCCCCTACATCATCCGCGTGGCGATCGCGCTGCTGATGGTGGCGGCCAGCATTCCGGGCAAGAGCGTGATCAAGAACGCCACGCCCATCCGCCGCGCCCACCCGAACTTCGTGGAGCACATCGGCGAGCTCGGGGCGCGCATGGAGTGGGTCGAAGGCGATTGAAGTGGAGCCCCTCGTCCAACCTCGCGGCGCTGGACGCGCGCGAGTCTGGCCGGTCTTGCAGACCGCGCCGCGCCCTGGGTCGCGGTCCTTCGGCAGGCACATCGCCATGGCGGGCCGGCTTGGGAGCGGCCCGGCGCTCGGCCTGAAGACCGGGGGCGCGGAGTGAAGTGGCGTCTTGTCGTGGCTGCCTTGACGGCAGCCTTCGCTGCGTCAGCCTCAGCGGCGCCTGCGCCGGGCTCGGCGGGCACCATCCGCTGGGTGGTGCAGGACGTGCCGCCGCATTTCACCTTCCCCCAGGGCCATCCGCCGCGCAGCGTGGCGGAGCTGGGGCGGGGCGAGGTGGACGGCTTCATGCGGGTGCTGCTGGCGCGCATGCCGGGCTGGCAGCATGAGTTCGTCGAGGCCAGCACGGCGCGTTACGAGGCTGAGAGCCGGCGCGGCCGGACGCTGTGCTCCACGCTGCATGTGCGCACGCCGGAGCGGCTGCAGTGGGCCTGGTTCTCGCACCTGTACCCGCCGCTGGTGTCGCGCGAGATCCATGTCGTCGTGCGGCGCGAGCTGCTGGACCGGCTGGCGCCCGGCCGGCCGGAAGACGGCCGGCTGCAGCTGGCCGAGCTGCTCAAGCGGCCGGAGCTGCGCCTGATCGTCGCGCGCGACCGCGCCTTCGGGGCGCAGATCGACAACCTGCTCGCCCAGCACACCGTGGCGCGCATTCCGGTCGGCACCAAGCTCGGCTCGCAGGTGCTGGACATGCTGCGTGCCGGCCGCATGGACTACACGCTGGAGTACCCCACGGTGCTCCACGACTACCTCGCCCGCCAGACCGACGGCAACGCCCTGGTCGCCCTGCCCATGGCCGAGGGCCTGAGCACGCTGCTGGCGACCGTGTCGTGCAGCCGCACGCCGGAAGGCCGGCGGGCCATCGAGGCCATCGATGCCGCGGTGCGCGACCTGGCCCGCGACCCGCGCCGTGACGCCTGGGTGCGCGAATGGCGCGGTGACCGCGCCACGCCCCAGGACCTGCGCCGGCTCAACGCCTACATGGAACAGCGCGCCCGCGGCGGGCCGCGCATCGAATAGTGGCGCGGCCGCCCAAGCCCGCGCTGCCGCTGCGCGACGGCGTGGCCGCCAGCGCGGTGTTCTGTCCGCCCGGACCCTGGCCCACAACGGCCGCCTTCCTGGCCGAGCGCCTGCCGCGCGTGTGCGACTGGCCCGAACGGCTGGCGCGTGGTGACGTGGTCGACGACGACGGCCGTCCGGTTGCGGTGACCTACCAAGCCAACCGCCGCATCTACTACTGGCGCTACCTCGCCGACGAGCCCGTCGTGCCCTTCGAGGCCCGCATCGTGTTCCAGGACGAGCACCTGCTGGTGGCCGACAAGCCGCATTTCCTGCCCGTCACCCCCAGCGGCCTCTATGCCCGCCAGACGCTGATGGCGCGGCTGCGGCATGCCACTGGCCTGGCCGACCTCGTCCCCATCCACCGGTTGGACCGCGAAACCGCGGGCCTGGTCGTCTTCAGCGTCAGGCCGCAGGACCGCGACGCCTACCACCGGCTGTTCCGCGAGCGCAGCGTCGACAAGGTCTATGACGCCATCGCGCCGGCCCACCCTGGCCCCTGGCCACGCACGCTGCGCCACCGCCTCGTCGAGCCCGACACTGAGCAGTTCCTGCAGATGCAGGTGGTGGCCGGCGAGCCCAATGCCGAGACCCACATCGACCTCGTGGAGCTGCTTCCAGGCGGCCTGGCCCGCTACGAGCTGCGCCCCCTGACCGGGCAGCGCCATCAGCTGCGCGCCCAGATGAACGCGCTGGGGCTGCCCATCGTGGGCGACCGCATCTACCCCGTGCTGCAGCCCCACGAGAACCCGCCGCGCTTCGACGCGCCGCTGCAGCTGCTGGCACGCGAGATCGGTTTCATCGACCCCGTCACGGGCGGCGCGCGGCGCTTTAGCCGCGCAGCCCTCACAATGCCGGCGCGATGAGCATGCCCGACCCCCAGGCCCAGATCCAGGAGCTGCGCCGCCAGCTGCAGACGCTGCTGGAGGCCGCGCATGCCAACGAGCGCAAGCTGGACCGTTTCGACGCGCTGGAGCGCCGCCTGATCGCCGTTGCCTCCATGGAGGAGCTGGTCAACCTGCTGCTGGTGGATTGCCGGGCCGACTTCGGCCTGGACGCCGCCGAGTTGTGGCTGCTGGACCCCGACGGCGAACTCAGCCGCGCGCTGCCCACCCTGCCCATGAGCAAGGCCCCGCGCCTGCTGGACGGCCATGGCCCGCTGAAGGACTTGTACGGCGCCGCCCGCACCACCCGCCTGGTGGGCGGCGGCCAGGACGAGGCGCTGCTGGCGCGCGCCTTCAGCGCCGAGGCCGGTGTGCGCTCGGCCGCGTTGCTGCCGCTGATCCGCCAGGGCTTGTTGATCGGCAGCCTGCACCTGGGCTCGCGCGACCCCGACCGCTACGACGCCAGCGCCGGCACCAAGTTCCTGGACCGGCTCTCGGCCATCGCCGCCATCGCCATCGAGAGCATGCTCAACCGCGAGCGGCTGCGCCGCGCCGGCATGACGGATGGCCTGACCGGCGTGCATAACCGGCGCTACTTCGACCACCGCAGCCTGATCGAATTCAGCCAGGCCGTGCGGCATCGCTACCCGCTGGCCTGCCTGTTCCTGGACATCGACCACTTCAAGGCCATCAACGACCGTCACGGGCATCAGACCGGCGACGAGGTGCTGCGCCAGGTGGGCAGGCTGATCCAGCGGTCGCTGCGCACCGGCGATCTGGCTGCGCGCTACGGCGGCGAGGAGTTCGTCGTGCTGCTGCCGCGCACCGACCTGTCCGGCGCGCGCGAGGTGGCCGAGCGCATCCGGCTGATGGTGCAGGAGGCGCCCTTCGTGACGCCCGAGGGCGGCACCGTCAGCGCCACGCTGTCGGCGGGCCTGGCCATGCTGCCGGTCGATGCCACCAGCTTCGCCGAGCTGCTGGCCGCCGCCGACCGCGCGCTCTACCAGGCCAAGCGGGCCGGCCGCAACCGCACGATGGCCGAGGGCGAGGCCGGCGTCGCCCCCTGACAAACCCCGAGCTGCCCAGCCCCCGCGGGCCGGGGTGGCGGCCGACAATGGCGTCCTGGGCGCGCCGTCGATGAGCACCGAGATCCATGCCGAACCCCCGAGCCGCGCGCCGCGCTGGCAGGGCTCGCTGCGCCTGCGGCTGACGCTGGCGCTGCCCTTGCTCAACGCCTTGGCGGTGGCGGCCGCCGAATGGAGCCTGGGTGCGGAGCTGGCCGCCCCCGGCGCCCTGGCGCGCCTGGCCTGGCTGGTGCTGCTGCTCAGCGCGGCCCAGCTGCTGCTGGTGGAGCTGTGGATGCTGCGGCCGCTGCGCTGGCTGGCCGCCGGCTGCGAGGCCATGGAAACCGTGCCGACGCCGCTGACGCCGCAGGAGCCCCCCGCCGCCGCGCCGCGGCTGGCCGGCGAGCTGGACCGCATCGGCCATGCGATGCAGCGCGCCCGCGAATCGCTGTGGCAGCAAGAGCAGGCGGCGCGCGAGCTGCAGCATGAGTTGCAGCGGCAGCGCCAGCAACTGGACCAGGCCCAGGCCGCGCTGGAGGCCAACCGGCGCGAACTGGACAGCCTGGCGCGCACCGACGCGCTGACCGGCATCGCCAACCAGCGCGTCTTCGACGAGGCGCTGCGCCGCGAGTTCAAGCGTGCCCAGCGCCAGCGCGGCCTGCTGGCGCTGGCCGTCCTGGACCTGGACCAGTTCCGCCACTTCAACGACGTGCATGGCCGCGCGGCCGGCGACATGGCGTTGCAGCGCGTCGCGGCGCTGCTGTCGAGTCGCTTCAAGCGCGACACCGACCTGGTGGCCCGGCTGGGCGGCGCTGAGTTCGTCGCGCTGCTGCCTGGCGTCGGCATGGCCGAGGCCCAGGGCGTGCTGGAAGCGCTGCGCGACGAGCTGCGCGACCTGCGCCTGCCCGACGGCGCCACCGACGCGCCGCTGACCCTCAGCATCGGCCTGGCCGCCGCCAGCCCCGCCCACCCCTACCTCAGCGCCCAGGCGCTGCTGCAGGCGGCCGACGAGGCGCTCTACATCGCCAAGCACGCCGGGCGCGACCGACTCAGCCTGGCCGCTTGACGCCCGGCTGAAGGCGGCAGCCCCCGTCGCGAGCGGCCTCAGGGTGGGTCGAGCAGCGCAGCCGTACTCCCGTACGGCGAGCAGCACAGGCCCGCCATGGGGCCGCGCAGCAGGGGGATGCCGCCTTCAGCGGCCGTGTTCCTTGGCGGCGAGGATCTGCTCGTTGACGCGCCGCGCGGCGCGCAGCACCAGCGACTCGTCCAGCTGCGCCTGCGGCGCGATCTGGCTGGCCACCTCGTCGAGTTGCTCCGGGTGCTCCAGCAGCGCCCAGGCCACCGCCGAGATCGCGGCCACGCCGCGGCGCACCAGGCTGTCCGGCATGGTCAGCGTGGCCTGCACCTCCACATGGTGGCGCACGCTGGCCACGGCCGCGGGCGCCAGGCCCCAGCTCTCGCACAGCGCCGCGCCCAGGGCGTCGTGGCTGACACCGAAGGCCGTGCGCTCCAGCTCCACCAGCTCGGTGTCGCGCGGCGCGGCGCGCAGCATCGCCGGGTAGTGCGTCGGCGCATGGCGGTACAGCACCGCCTTGCCGCATTCCTCGAACAGCCCGGCCGAATGCGCGGCCCAGGGGTCCACCCCCAGCATCTGGCCCATGCGGCCCATCAGCAGGCCGCGCTGCGACGCGCGCGACCACACCACCTCCAACTCGGCCGCGGCCGGGAAGGCGGCGCGCAGGCCCATCTCGAAGGTGATGGCAGCCACCTCGCGCATGCCCAGGTAGGTCAGCGCCTGATGCACCGTCTGCACCCGGCCGCGCAGGCCGTACAGCGACGAGTTGACGGCCTTCATGACGGCGGCGGCCAGCGCCATGTCGGTCTCGACCAGCGCTGACATGGCCTGCAGGTCGACGTCCTCGGCCGCCATCAGCAGCGAGAGCTTGACCAGGACCTCGGGCTGGGTCGGGATCTCGATGTCCAGATTGCGCAGTTGAGGATCGACGGGCATGGCTTGTGTCAGCGGCGGGGGATGCTGGATCGTATGTCAGTTGCCCCGCTGTGGCGCCATCACCGCGCGCTGATGCGAGCCGCCGGCTTGCCTACGTCATGAAGGCGTCGAAGGCGGTTTTGAGGATGAGCGCGCCGACGACCACGATGAAGACGCCGCGCACGAAGCCGGCGCCGTGCTTGAGCGCCATGCGCGTGCCCAGCAGGCTGCCGGCCACATTGGTCATGGCCATCACCGCGGCCACATGCCACCAGATGTGGCCTTTGCCGACGAACAGCGCGATTGCAAACACATTGGTGAGCAGGTTCATCAGCTTGGCCGTGGCCGATGCGTGCAGGAAGTCGTAGCCCAGCAGGCGCACGAACAGGAACACGAAGAAGCTGCCGGTGCCCGGGCCGAAGAAACCATCGTAGAAACCGACCGCCAGCGCGATGGCGCCGGCCACCCACATCTCCGCGCGGCCGGTGAAGCGCGGCGCATGCTCGCGGCCGAGGTCCTTCTTGGCCAGCGTGTAGATCAGCACGGCCAGCAGCACCAGCGGCAGGGCCTTGCGCAGGCCGTCCGCGCTGACCAGCGTCAGCGCCCAGGCGCCGATGAAGCTGCCCGCGCCTGCCAGCACGGCGGCCGGCGCCAGGCGCCGCCAGGGCAGCTGCACGCGCCGTACGTACTGCAGCGTGGCCCAGGCCGTCCCCCAGACGGCGGCGCCCTTGTTCGTGCCCATCAGCGTGGCCGGGACCGCCTGCGGAAAGGTCGAGAACAGCGCCGGCACCAGCACCAGGCCGCCACCGCCCGCCACCGCATCGATGAAGCCTGCCAACAGCGAGGCGAGGGCGACGGTGGCGAGTTCGATCATGTCGGGTTCCGGGCATGCGCGCCGCGATCGCCGCCGTGCCAGGCCTCGTCGCGTGTGGCGCCAACAAATAAAACGGCCACCAAGGGGTGCCTTGGTGGCCGGTCGGATTGTCTTCGGGGTGGCGAAGCAATCTGGTGCGCTGGGCGCTTGTCTTGTCTCCTCACAACCCGCCTGGCAGCTCTGGGAGAGCCCGTCGCTGCATCGAGTGTCAAGGACTGTATGGCCCCGCCACAGTGCATGAAACTGGGGTAAGCCCGGGTTCGCGGCGCTAGAAGGGGCGATGGCGCCCACTGTTGGTGCATTTTTTCGCGACCTGAGCGCGGGTGAGAATCGCGCCATGCGCCCCTGGTTTCGACGCGCCCTGCTGCTGTTGCCCATGCTGTCGACCGCCTGCGGCGGCGGGGGTGGCGGCGCGGCCGAACCGGGCGGTGGGGCCGCGACGGCGGGTGCCGGCAGCGGGCAGACGCTGACGCTGACACTGCCCACCTACGGCCTCACGGCGGCCGATCTGGCGGTCATCGTGGCCGAGGGCGATGCCTTGTCCGAGGCGGTGGGCGCGGCCTATGTGGCGGCGCGCGGCATCCCGGCGGCCAACCTCATCCGCGTGCGGGTGGACACGACCCGCCCCAGCCTGTCAGCGGCCGAGTTTGCGTTGCTGAAAAGCGACATCGATGCCAAGCTGGCGGCTGCGGCGCCCGGGGTGCAGGCGACCTTGCTGACCTGGGCCGCGCCCTCCCGCGTGACGGGCGCCTGCACGATGGGCATCACCAGCGCGATGGCGCTCGGCCATGACGCGCGCTACTGCAACCCCAACCCGACCACCACGGCCTGCGCCGCCACGGCGGCTTCGCCGCTGTACGACAGCGAGACGCGCCGCCCACAGGCGGACCTGCAACTGCGCCCGTCCATGTTGCTCGGGGCGAGCACACTGGCCGGCGCCCAGGCGCTGATCGCCCGCGGTGTGGCCGCAGACGGCACCCGGCCCACGGGCGACGGCTGGCTGGTGCGCACGACCGACGCCGAGCGCAGCGTGCGCTGGACCGACTTTGCGGCGCTGCCCGCGGCCTGGGGCAGCGCGCTGCGGCTGAACTATGTGGACAACAGCCAGGGGCCGGCCAGTGCCGACGGGCTGTCCGGCAAGAGCGACCTGCTGTTCTACCTGACCGGTCTGGCCAGCGTGCCCGACCTGGCGACGCTGCAGTTCCGCCCCGGCGCGCTGGCCGATGCGCTGACCTCCAGCGGCGGCGTGCTCCCCACGGGTGCCGGGCAGATGCCCATCACGGCCTGGCTGGAGGCAGGTGCGACGGCCAGCTATGGCACCGTGGAGGAGCCCTGCAATTTCCAGCAGAAGTTCTCGCGCGCCTCGGTGCTGATCGACCACTACTGGCGCGGCGCGACCGCCATCGAGGCCTACTGGAAGGCGGTGCAATGGCCCGGCCAGGGCTTGTTCGTCGGCGAGCCGTTGGCCCAGCCCTTCCGCGACGCGCCCAGCTTCACCATCGAGGGCGGCGAGTACCGCATCAAGACCCGCAGCCTGCGCCCGGGCAGCCGCTATGCGCTGCAGTACCGGCTGGCGGGCAGCAGCAGCTGGACCTCGCTGGCCGAGTTCACCGGCCAGCGCGGCCAGCCGCTGGACGGCCGCGCGCCGCTGCCGCCGGCGGCGGCGGTGCAGATCCGCTGGCAGGGGCCCTGTCCGGACAATGCGGCCAACGCCTGCACGCTGGCCCAGTCGCCCTGACGAAAAAAGCCCGGTGCGGGCACCGGGCCTTGGGCGCCGAGGCGCTGTGCGTTTACCAGCCCAGGTCCTTCAGCAGCGGCAGCGTCAGGTCCTTGGGCGGGCCGAGGATGATGCCGAGATCGGGATTGATGTTGGGCTCCATCAGCAGGTTGGGCGTGGCGAAGGTGTCCCAGTGCGAGATCGACGAGCCGGCCACGCGCGGGTTGGGCGTGTACAGCAGCGGCCGGTTGAACGCATCCGTGCCGGCATAGAGGCCGCCGGTGGGCGCGGCGCTCATGCTGACCGTGACGCCAGAGGCCGTGCGACTGCGGGTTGCGGTGGCGGCTTTCAGCGCATTGCTGTCGCTGTAGGTGATCATCAGCGCCGGGATCGTGATGGTCGGGTCCGTGCCGCCCATGGTGCCGAACGTGCCGGTCGAGGTGTTGCCGATCAGCACGCCGATGGCGCCGGCGTTCTGCGCGTTCTTCACCTTGACCGTGAAGCCACAGACGCCACGGTCGATCAGCGCGATGCGGCCGCGCACGGCCAGTGCGTCCAGTGGCGTCAGCGGGCCGCAACCCGGGCCGATCAGGCCGTTGGCGCTGGTCTGCGAGACGACCGGCATCACGTCGGCGACGACGGGCGTCGCGCCCAGCTGCGGGCCGAAGTTGGCGGTGGCGAACTGCTTGGTGCCTGCGATCGAGCCCGCATTGGGACCGGAGACGCGCAGCGCCGGCACCGGCGTGGTGCCCAGCGACAGCACCTGCGGCACGCCCAGCACGGCGTGCTGGCCGTCCCAGGCCAGCTGCCGGAAGTTGATGCCCGAGGCCACGCGTTCGGCGTTGGTCATCTGCGTCCAGCGCTTGCCGGACGTGTTGTCGACCATGAAGTGTTCCCAGATGCTGGGACGGCCGTCGTACTGGGCGCCGGTGGCCCCACTGGTGGTGAACAGCGCAAAGCCCAGGCCGTGGCCGATCTCGTGCAGCAGCGTCGTGACGAAATTCACCTGGCCTTCCGGCGGATTGCCGTCCACGCCGAGGTAGAAGGGCGATCCGTCCAGGCAACCCGGCTTGCCGAGGTTGACGTTGAATTGCGTCTTGATGTCGACGTTGCCGTAGCCCGTGCCGTCATCTTCCTGGCCGTAGTAGTCGGCCAGGCTCTGGCCCACGTTGGCGAGCTTGTTGGCCAGCGCCTGCGGGTACCAGGTGTTGGGCTTGGGGGCATTGGGGAAGTCACGCCAGCCGTTCCAGGCGCTGGCGCTGCCCAGTGTGGCGCTGGTGGCCGTGCAGCTCAGCGCCTCCCAGCCGGCACTCACCGTGATGGGCACGGGGCTGTCCAGCGCAGCCGCCCAGATGTTGGCGACGTACTGGTAGACGAACAGGCGCTGCTGGCCCAGCGTCGTGCCGGGGTTGCCGCCCACGGGGGCGACCGGCGTCGGGTCGTTGAAGCCCACGCCTGCCGGGTCGCGGTTTTGGATGATGATGTTGGCGGCCGCCTGCGCGGCGGTGAATCCGGCGATCGCGCAGACCGCCAGCGCAGCGCGGGCGAGATGGCGCAGTTGGAATCCGTTCATGGGCGGTTACTCCTTCGCGTGGTCGTGGCCGGTGTGGTCGATGGCGGCATTGGCGGCGTCCTTGGGCGTCACGCATTGCTGCACCAGCTTGCCGTCGGCGCTGCGGGTGACGACGCTGTGACTGGCGAAGTCCTCGGTGACGCGGACGCTGGCGGCGCCGCCTCGGTGGCTGCGCATCAGCGGGGCGCTGGCCTGTGCGGGCGCGGCGCTGCGGGCCGTCAGGCTGCGCTGCTGGCCCAGTGCCTGGCCTTGCGCCTGGCGCTGGCGGGCCAGTTCCTGGGCCTCGTCGGCGGTGGGGGCGCGCAGGCGGCCGGTGGCCGGATCGCGCGCGACGGAGAGTGCGTCTGGCGTGGCCGCGTCGGCGGCGGTGCTGTCGGCCCAGACGGCGGGGGCGGCGATGACGAGCCCCAGTGCTGGCAACCATTGGCGAAGCTTCATGGTCTTCCTTTCATGCTCTGGTGGAGCGAGAGAGCCCCGGCGCCGATCGGCAGCCAGGACAAGTTGGCAAAAATCAATCGATGCGGATGGCGCGGCCGGATCAGGCCTTGCGGCGGCGCGATGCGAAGCCCAGGCCGCCCAGTGCGCCCAGCACCAGCGCCAGGCTGGCGGGCTCGGGCAGGGCCACGGTCACCGTGTCGATGCCGATGAAATTGGCGTTGTTGGAATCGCTGACGCTGTAGACGAAGGCGTAGCGGCCCAGGGTGGCGCCACCCGTGCCGGCCCAGCTGGTCGAGAACTCGGTCCAGTTGTCGGGGTAGCCGTCCACGTCCTGGTTGCCGTTGATGCTCAGCACGGTGACGAAGTCCGCCAGGTTGGTACTGCCCGTGCCGTTGAAGCGCACTTCCAGCCGGTCGCCGAACAGGCCCAGCAGCTCGTCCGTGCGCGTGAAGAAGCTCAGGACGCCGTTGTACGTGGTGCTGAACGTCGGCGTGACCAGCCAGTTGTAGATGGTGCCGCCGGGAGCGGCGTTGTTGAAGTTGGCGGCGATATAGGACGTCGCGCCACCGCTGTGGCCGCCGAACACGCCGGAGTTGCCCTGGAACCAGCCGGTGGAGCCCGCCGGGGCGCTGAAGTTGCCAGCCAGCCAGCCGGAGCCGCCCAGCGTGCCGAGGTTGTCGAAGCCCTCGCTGATCAGCGTGGCAGCTGCTTGCGCGCTGCCACCCACCAGCCCCAATGTGGCCAGGCAGAGCCCGGCGATCGAAGTTTTCATGTGATGACGTCCTTATGAGTCGATTGCGGTTGGCTTGGCCGCGGTCGGCGGCGAGACGACCGGGGATGGCCGGTCGCCCTCTTGCTGAAGAGGGGCTCGAGTTTCGTCAGCGCGAAGCCTTCTTGTTTCTAGGGAAAGCGATCTCCCCGCAAGTGAAGGGTGGGGCGACCCGCATGCCTGTTCGGGGGGGGCTGCGAGGACGGCCCGCTACGATGCCGGCATGCGCATGCTGATTCTTCTGTGGCTGGGCTTGGCCGGCGCGACCGCTGGTGCTGACTGCCAGCCCGCCGCCGCTGATGTGGAGCGCAGCCTCAACGCGCTGCGCGCGCAGGCGCGGGTCTGCGGCGAGCGCAGCCTGCCGGCGGCGCCCGCGCTGCGCTGGCAGGTGTTGCTGGCCGCCGCGGCGCAACGGCATGCGCAAGACCTGGCTGCACGCGACCGGCTGGATCACCTGAGCGCCGACGGCGCCTCGCTGCGCATGCGGCTGCGTGCGGCCGGCTATGCGATGCGCCTGGCCGGTGAGAACCTGGCGGGTGGGCCCGCGACGCTGGACGAGGCGCTGGCGCAGTGGCTGGCCAGCCCCGCTCATTGCGAAAACCTGATGTTGGCCGAGGTCCATGAGGTCGGCCTGGCCTGCGTGACGGGCCCGGGCCAGCTGCAGCGCTACTGGGTGCTGCAGGTCGCGGCGCCTGCCCGCGCGAGGCCCAACGCGCTCCCGACCCCAAGCCCGACAGGCTCCTAGGAGGCTCCTAGATCCAGCCCAGGTCGATGGCGCGCAGCACCGCCTGCGTGCGGTCGCGCACGCCCATCTTGGAGAAGATGGCCGAGCAGTGGTTCTTGATGACGCCCTCGCTGTTGCCCAGCAGCGTCGCGATCTCGGTGTTGCTGCGGCCGCTGGCCACCAGGCGCAGCACCTGCAGCTCCTTGGGGCTCAGCGGGTCTGGATGGTCGGCCGCCGTGAAGGCGCGCTCGCCGCCCTTGGCCTCCATGCGCGTGGTCAGCGAGGGCCGCAGCGCGGTGCCGCCAGCGTGCACGTCGCGCAGCGCCTGGGCCAGCGTCTCGGGGCGTATGGCCTTCAGCAGAAAGCCCTTGGCACCGGCGCGCGCCGCCTCGTCGAAGGCGGCGGTGTCGTCGAAGGTGGTCAGCAGCACGACCGGCAGGCGCAGCGCCCGGGCGGCCAGCGCGCGGATCAGGCCGATGCCGTCCAGCCGCGGCATGCGCATGTCGGAGAGGATCACGTCGGGCATGTCGTCGGCGGCAGCGGCGCTCAGCCACTCCAGCGCCTCGGCGCCGTCGCTGGCCTCGCCCACCACGCGCAAGTCGTCGTGCAGCGCGAGCAGGCCCTTGAGCCCATCGCGCACCAGTTGCTGGTCCTCGACCAGCAGGATCTTGATCACATCCATCGCGGACATCTCAGCTCGATTCGAAAACCCGGGCTGGTGCGCGTGACACGCATCTGCCCGCCCAGTTCGGCCATGCGCTCGGCCATGCCCGACAGGCCGTTGCCGAAGCCCTCGGTCCGGCCACTCTGCCAGCCCGGCGCACCCCGTCCATCATCGTCGATGCAGACTGCCACTTCATCGCCCTCGCCGCGCAGCTCGACCTGCACGCGGCGCGCGCCGGCGTGGCGCACGCTGTTGGTCACGCCCTCTTGCACGCAGCGCAGCAGCGCATGGGCGGCGCGTGGGCCGAGGTTGCGGGCCGCCTCGTCCACCGCCAGCTCAATGCGCGTGCTGGCAATGCCCTCGGCCAGCGCCTGCAGCGCGGCGGACAGGTCGATGCGCTGCGAGCGGCGCTGCTGCGAGACGGCTTCGCGCACGTCGGCCAGCAGCTGCGCGGCCACGTCCTGGGCGCGCTCCATGGCCAGGCCCGCGCCGCTGGCGTCGGCGCGCGCCAGCAGCGCATTGCCCAGCTGCAGCTGCAGGTTCAGTGCGGTCAGGTGGTGGCCCATCAGGTCGTGCAGCTCGCGGGCGATTTGCATGCGCTCGCTGTAGCGCATCTGCTCGGCCAACAGCTGCTCGCCGGCCATTTGTTCGGCCAGCACGGCCTGCAGCCAGCGGCGCTTCTCGGCCTCGGCGGCGGCCATGCGGCCCAGGCCGAAGGCCAGGCCGTGCAGGGCGAGCATGGAGGACAGCAGACCGAGCTGGTCGAGCCAGGCCGTCGCCTGAGGGGCGGCGTAGATGGCGGTGTTCAGCAGCACTTGCGCGAAGCCGAAGCCCAGCGCCATGCGCGCCGGCAGCTGCACGGCCGCCAGCGCCGTGACCAGGAAGGGCAGCCCCGGCGTCACACCAAAGGCCAGCAAGTCCACGCCGAGCAGCCAGGCGAGGCGGCGGTTCACGGCGACGACGGCCGAGCCTTGGCTGGCCAGGCGCCAGATCAGCGCGACGAAGCCCAGCAGCAGGGTCACGCAGATCAACAGCAGGCCGCGGTCGCTGGCGTCGCCGCCCAGCGCCTGCCAGACGCGGGCCACCAGGCCGTCGTAGGGCTCGGTGCGCGCGCCCAGCAGCGCGGCGCCGGCGCTGACCAGCTCCATCGCGCAGACCACCAGCGCCGCCAGGCGAAGCACCACGCCGGGTTCGGCGAGGCGGGCGAGCAGGCGGTCGAAGCGGTTCATGGGCGCGCATTGTCATGCGGGCCTCACGGCCGCCAGACGGCCTGCCGGCGCGCATCGCCTACATCGCCGGCGACGCCGAGCGGCACGCCGCTGCAGGCCGGCGCGGGTGCTGTGGCGCGCCGGCGTCAGGCCGGCAAGGCCTGGGCGATCACGCCGCCGCCCAGGCAGACCTCACCGTCGTAGACCACGGCGCTCTGCCCCGGCGTGACGGCCCATTGCGGCGCGCGGAAGTTCAGCAGCAGCCGGCCCTGTGCGTCCAAGCCGACGCTGCAGGGCGCGTCCGCCTGGCGGTAGCGCGTTTTGGCGGCCGCCATGCCGGCGGCGGGCGGCCGGCCGGCGACCCAGCTCAGGTCGTCGGCCACCAGTGCTGCGCTCTGCAGCAGCGGGTGCTCATGCCCCTGCACGACGATGAGCGTGTTGTTTGGGATGTCCTTGGCCGCCACGAACCACGGCGCGTGCTCGCCGCCGCCGCGCGCGGCGCCCTTGTCCTTCACGCCGCCTATCCCTAAGCCCTGGCGCTGGCCCAGCGTGTAGAAGCTCAGGCCCACATGCTCGCCCAGCTTGCGGCCGCGCTCGTCCTTGATGGGGCCGGGCTGGTGCGACAGGTACTTGTTCAGGAACTCGCGGAACGGCCGCTCGCCGATGAAGCAGATCCCGGTCGAGTCCTTCTTCTTCGCATTCGGCAGCCCGATCTCGGCCGCGATGCGGCGCACCTCGGTCTTGGGCAGGTGGCCGACGGGGAACATGGCTTTGGCCAGCTGAGCCTGGCTGAGCCGGTGCAGGAAGTAGCTCTGGTCCTTCAGCGGGTCCAGGCCCTTGAGCAGTTGGAACTCGCCATCCACCTCACGCACCCGCGCGTAGTGGCCGGTCGCGATTTTCTCGGCGCCCAGCCGCATCGCATGGTCCAGGAAGGCCTTGAACTTGATCTCGGCGTTGCACAGCACGTCGGGGTTGGGCGTGCGGCCGGCCTGGTACTCGCGCAGGAACTCGGCGAACACGCGGTCCTTGTACTCGGTCGCGAAGTTGACGTGCTCGATCTCGATGCCCAGCACGTCGGCGACGGAGGCCGCGTCCAGGAAATCCTGGCGCGTCGAGCAGTACTCGTCGTTGTCGTCATCCTCCCAGTTCTTCATGAAGATGGCGACGACCTCGTGGCCCTGAGCTTTCAGCAGATGGGCGGTGACGGCCGAATCGACGCCGCCGGACAGGCCCACGACGACCCGGTGCTTCTTGGGGGAACTCATGGGCGCGATTGTCCCAAACGGGGGTCAGCCCTTCACGAACGGGGTTGCCAGCGACGCATGCGCGAACACCGCCTGCAGCGGCAGCCGCCGACCGGTCGCGTGGTCCTGCACGCATTGCAGCACCAGCGGGCTGCGGTGGCGAGAGGCGCAGGCGGCGAGCTCGTCCGGCGTCAGCCACAGCGTGCGGCGGATGCCTTCGTCCAGCGCTCGGCCGGCGATCTCGTCGCCGACGCTGCCCGAGAAGGCCAGTCGCAAATAGGTGACATCCTCTAATCGCGCCGCCCGCACAAAGCGCGCCAGGTAGACGCCGAGGAAGTGCTCGGGCACGAAGTGCCGCGCCGTCTCCTCAAGCGCCTCGCGCACGACCGCGTCGATGGGGCTTTCGCCCTGCTCCAGATGGCCCGCGGGGTTGTTCAGCATCAGGCCTTCGGGCGTCTCCTCTTCGACCAGCAGGTAGCGGCCCGCGTGCTCTATCACGGCCGCCACGGTGACGCTGGGGCGGAATCTCTCTGTGGCGGTCATGCTTCGTCCTCTCGAATTCCCGCAGTGGGGCGCAGTGGGCATTGTGTAAGCTGCCGCGCACCCTGACCGAGGAGGAGTTCCCATGCTGATCGGCGTCCCGCGCGAACGCGCGGCCGGAGAGACCCGCGTGGCCGTCACGCCCGAGACGGCCAAGAAGCTCAAGGCCGCCGGCCACAGCCTGCGCATCGAGTCGGGCGCGGGCGTGGCGGCCAGCGTCACGGACGCCGCCTATGCGGCCGTGGGCTGCGAAATCGTCGACCAGGCAGCCGCGCTGGGCGCTGAGTTGGTGTTGAAGGTGCGCGCCCCAGGTGCCGATGAGCTCGCCCTGATGAAACCCGGCACTGCGCTGGTCGGCATGCTCAACCCTTTTGACCGCGACGGCCTGGCCGCCATGGCCGCGGCGGGCCTGACGAGCTTTGCGCTGGAGGCCGCGCCGCGCACGACGCGCGCGCAGAGCATGGACGTGCTCTCCAGCCAGGCCAACATCGCCGGCTACAAGGCCGTGATGATCGCGGCCGACAAGTACCAGCGCTTCTTCCCGATGCTGATGACGGCGGCCGGCACCGTGAAGGCGGCGCGCGTGGTCGTCCTCGGCGTGGGCGTGGCGGGGTTGCAGGCGATTGCGACGGCCAAACGGCTGGGCGCCGTCATCGAGGCCAGCGATGTGCGGCCCGCGGTGAAGGAGCAGGTCGAGTCGCTGGGTGCCAAGTTCATCGACGTGCCCTACGAGACCGCCGAGGAGAGGGAGGCCGCCGAAGGCGTGGGCGGCTATGCGCGGCCCATGCCACCGAGCTGGCTGGAGCGCCAGAGGGTCGAGGTGGCCAAGCGCGTGGCGCAGGCCGACGTGGTCATCACGACGGCGCTGATCCCCGGCCGCGCGGCACCGGTGCTGGTCACCGAGGAGATGGTCAAGAGCATGAAGCCCGGCTCGGTCATCGTCGACATTGCGGCGTCTGCGGGCGGCAACTGCCCGCTGACCGAGGCCGGCAAGACGGTCGTCAAGCACGGCGTGACGCTGGTGGGCGAGACCAATCTGCCGGCGCTGGTCGCCGCCGATGCGTCGGCGCTGTATGCGCGCAATGTGCTGGATTTCCTGAAGCTGATCGTCACCAAGGAGGGCACGCTGACCGTGCCGCTGGATGACGACATCGTCGCGGCCTGCCGCGTCACGCAAGACGGTCAAGTCACGAGGAGCTGAGGCGATGGAACTCGTCGATCACACGATCATCAACCTGATCATCTTTGTGCTGGCCATCTACGTGGGCTACCACGTCGTCTGGACGGTGACGCCCGCGCTGCACACGCCGCTGATGGCCGTCACCAACGCGATCTCGGCCATCGTCATCGTCGGCGCCATGCTGGCCGCGGCGCTGACCGAGACACCCTTCGCCAAGGCCATGGGCGTGCTCGCCGTGGCGCTGGCGGCGGTGAACATCTTCGGCGGCTTCCTGGTCACGCGGCGCATGCTGGAGATGTTCAAGAAGAAAGAGAAGAAGGCGCCGGCCACGAAGGAGGGTGCGTGATGAGCATGAATCTGGTCACGCTGCTCTACCTCATCGCCAGCGTCTGCTTCATCCAGTCGCTCAAGGGTCTGTCGCACCCGACGACCTCCATCCGCGGCAACGTCTTCGGCATGGCCGGCATGGCCATTGCCGCCTTCACCACCGCGGCGCTCATCGTCAAGCTCGCCGGCCACGGCATGGGCCTCGCGTGGGTGCTGCTCGGCCTGGTGCTGGGCGGTGGCTTCGGGGCCTGGAAGGCCAAGACGGTCGAGATGACCAAGATGCCTGAGCTGGTGGCCTTCTTCCACAGCATGATCGGCCTGGCGGCCGTGGCGATCGCCGTGGCCGCGGTGGCGGAGCCCGCGGCCTTCGGCCTCACGCCGGCGCTGGATGCGGCGCTGGCCGCCATCCCGGCGGAAGACGGCGTGGCCTCGCGCGGCCTCGCCCCCATCCCGCCGGGCAACCGGCTGGAGCTGGCGCTGGGGGCCTTCATCGGCGCTGTGACCTTCACCGGTTCCGTCATCGCCTGGGGCAAGCTTTCGGGAGGCTCGAAGTTCCGCCTGTTCCAGGGCGCGCCGGTGCAGTTCGCCGGGCAGCACCTGCTGAACCTGGTGCTCGGCATCGCGGCGCTGGCCTTCTGCGCGATCTTCTTCGCGGGCCAGTCGGCGCTGGCCTTCGGCATCGTGGTGGCGCTGGGCCTGGTGCTGGGCGTCACGCTGATCATCCCGATCGGCGGTGCCGACATGCCGGTGGTGGTGTCGATGCTGAACAGCTACTCCGGCTGGGCCGCGGCGGGCATCGGCTTCTCGCTGAACAACCCCATGCTGATCATCGCCGGCTCGCTGGTGGGCAGTTCAGGCGCCATCCTGAGCTACATCATGTGCAAGGCGATGAACCGCTCGTTCTTCAACGTGATCCTGGGCGGCTTCGGCGGCGAGGCTGGCGCGGCGGCCGCGGGCGCCACGCAACAGCGCAACGTCAAGACCGGCAGCGCCGACGACGCCGCCTTCGTGATAGGCAACGCTGAGACCGTCATCATCGTGCCCGGCTACGGCCTGGCCGTGGCGCGCGCTCAGCATGCGGTCAAGGAACTGGCGGCCAAGCTGACCGAGAAGGGCGTGACGGTGAAGTACGCCATCCACCCGGTGGCCGGCCGCATGCCGGGGCACATGAACGTGCTGCTGGCCGAGGCCGAGGTGCCCTACGACCAGGTCTTCGAGATGGAGGACATCAACGCCGAGTTCGCCCAGGCCGACGTGGCCATCATCCTCGGCGCCAACGACGTGGTGAACCCGGCCGCGCATGTGAAGGGCAGCCCCATCTACGGCATGCCGATTCTTGAGGCCTACAAGGCCAAGACCGTCATCGTCAACAAGCGCTCCATGGCCGCGGGCTATGCAGGCCTGGACAACGAGCTGTTCTACATGGACAAGACCATGATGGTGTTCGGCGATGCGAAGAAGGTGGTGGAGGACATTTTGAAGGCGGTGGAATGACGGGGCACTGGGCGGCGCTTGCCGCTGCAGCCGGCGCACTGCGGGTCGTCTGC
Organism: Roseateles sp.; assembly: GCA_046294815.1. Lineage (GTDB taxonomy): Bacteria > Pseudomonadota > Gammaproteobacteria > Burkholderiales > Burkholderiaceae_C > Pelomonas. Next base: position 33,433 of record JBKBOJ010000007.1, read on the forward strand.
AGGGGACTCAAGCCGCCCCCGTCAGTCGGCTTCAACATATCCGGCGAGGGCGTGCTGGCCAGCGTGGCGGCCTGCCGATGCGGGGCTGCCTCGTCATCTGCGGGACCGGCGCCTGCGACATAAACGCGACGGCGTTCGCGCCGTTCGGCGAAGACCTGGCCGTGCTGCGTCTGGCCTTTGCCGCCAGTCGCCCGCTCAGCCTTGCTGCTTGGCAGATTCCTAGGAACGGCCCCATCACAATCGGCGCCACGCCGTCGCAGTGGTGGGCCGCTATCGAATCCCCTCACTGAAGCGTTGTCGGCCATCGGTCAGAATTGCCGCCAGTAAAAAAGGAGATAAGGCATGGAGCCGATCTGGCTAAAGCAATACCCGGCCGCAGTGCCGCGCGAGATCAACACGGCGCTGTACCCCAGTCTCGTCGACCTGCTCGACAGCGGTTTCAAGAAGCACGCCAGCAAGCCCGCCTATCTGATGATGGGCAAGCGCATCAGCTTCGCCGAGGTCGACGAGGCTTCGCGCGCGCTGGCTGCCTATCTGCAAGGACTGGGCCTGGAGAAGGGCGACCGCGTGGCCATCATGATGCCCAACTTGTTCCAGTACCCGGTCGCGGTGGCCGCGGTGCTGCGGGCGGGCTATGTGGTCGTGAACGTCAATCCGCTGTACACGCCGCGTGAGCTGGAGCACCAGCTCAAGGACTCGGGCGCCAAGGCCATCATCATCATCGAGAACTTCGCCTCGGTGCTGCAGCAGGTCATCAAGAGCGTGCCCACCAAGCACATCATCCTGGCCGCCATGGGCGACATGCTGGGCCTGCTCAAGGGCAGCATCGTCAACTACGTCGTGCGCAACGTGAAGAAGATGGTGCCGGCCTTCGAACTGCCTGGCGCCGTGCGCTTCAACGACGCCCTCGCCAAGGGCCGCAGCCAGAGCTACAAGAGGCCGCAGCTGGGCCCGGACGACATCGCCGTGCTGCAGTACACCGGCGGCACCACCGGCGTGTCCAAGGGCGCCGTGCTGCTGCACCGCAACCTGGTGGCCAACATCCTGCAGAACGAGGCCTGGTACCAGCCGGCATTGCAGAAGATCCCGGCCGGCGAGCAGGTCGTGACGATCTGCGCGCTGCCGCTGTATCACATCTTCGGCTTCAACACGAACATGATGCTGTCCATGCACATCGGCGGCGCCAATGTGCTGATTCCCAATCCGCGTGACCTGCCGGCCATGTTCAAGGAGCTCAAGGGCCATCGCTTCCACAGCTTCCCGGCGGTGAACACGCTGTTCATGGCCATGGCCAATCACCCCGACTTCAACACCGTGGACTGGAGCAACCTGGTCATCTCGGTGGGCGGCGGCATGGCCGTGCAGCAGGCCACGGCCAAGCTGTGGCTGGAGAAGACCGGTTGCCCCATCGTCGAGGGCTATGGCCTGTCCGAGACCTCGCCCACCGTCACCTGCAACCCCACCGACAGCACGGCCTACACCGGCACCATCGGCCTGCCGCTGCCGCTGACCGAGCTCAAGCTGCTGGACGACGACGGCCACGAGGTGCCGCCCGGCCAGCCTGGCGAGATCGCCATCAAGGGCCCGCAGGTCATGGCCGGTTACTGGCAGCGCCCCGACGAGACGGCCAAGGTCATGACGGCCGATGGCTTCTTCCGCAGCGGTGACATCGGCACCGTCGATGAGCGCGGTTACTTCAAGATCGTCGACCGCAAGAAGGACATGATCCTGGTCAGCGGTTTCAACGTCTATCCGAACGAGGTCGAGGACGTGTTGACACAGATGCCCGGCGTGCTGGAATGCGCCGCGGTGGGCGTGCCGGACGCCAAGGCCGGTGAGGCCGTCAAGGTGGTCATCGTGAAGAAAGACCCGAATCTCACCGAGGCGGACGTGCGGGCTTACTGCGAGGCCAACCTGACCGGCTACAAACGGCCCAAGATCATCGAGTTCCGCACCGATCTGCCCAAGACGCCCGTGGGCAAGATCCTGCGCCGCGAACTGCGCGACAAGGGCTGAGCCCCTCGTCACGCAACGGGTGCAGGCGGTGAATCCGCCCGGGCGTTGCCCCTCGAACCGTGCTCGAACTGCTGCATTCCAAGACCGAGGCTGGCCGTGCCGAGATCAGGGCACGCGCGCTGCCGTTGTCGCGCGCGGCGCGCAACCTGCTGCTGGTGCTGGACGCCACCAAGCCGGCCGGCGAGTGGCTGCGCCTGGTGGCCGGCGCGACGCAGGCCGACCTGGAGACCTTGCGGCAGCTGGGTCTGATCGCGCCTCAGGCCAGCGCTGCCGCCCCCGTGGCCACCAGCACGCCGGCAGCGGCGCCAGCGCCGGCACCTGCTGCCGCGGGGAGCGCGCTGCTGCAGGACTACACGGCGCTGTACAACTACCTCAGCAGCGAGGCGCCGCGGCTGCTGGGCACGATCAAGGGCTATGTGTTCGTGCTGGAAGTGGAGAAGGCCGACAGCCTGCAGGCGCTGCAGGCCCTGGCCCAGCAGCTGGTGGAGCGGGTGCAGAAGGCCAAGGGCGACGCCGCCGCCGCGGCCGTTCGCCAGGCGCTGGGCCTGAGATAGGGACAATGGGGGCTGTACCCCGTCGAGTCCAACTTGCCCCGCTTCTTTGTCGATGTTCCGCTCGCCGCATCCGGCGAGATCGTGCTGCCCGCCGGCGCCGCCCGGCATGTGCAGGTGCTGCGCCTGCAGCCCGGCGACGCGCTGACGCTGTTCGACGGCAGCGGCCCCGAATGGCAGGCCGAGGTCACCGCCATGGGGCGCAGCGAAGTGCGCGTGAGGCTGCTGGCCGCAACCCAGCCGCAGCGCGAGCTGGCGCGCGCGGTGACGCTGGCCGTCGTCATGCCCGCCAACGACCGCATGGACTTCCTCGTCGAGAAAGCCACCGAGCTGGGCGCCGCGGCGCTGCAGCCGCTGATGGCCGAGCGCTCGGTGCTGCGCCTTGCGGGCGAGCGCGCCGACAGGAAGCGCGCGCACTGGCAGGGCGTGGCCATCGCCGCGGCCGAGCAGAGTGGGCGCACGGTGCCCATGCAGGTCGCCCCCGTGCTGCCGCTGACCGCCTGGCTGGCCGCGCTGCCGGACCCAGCGCCGCACGAATGGCGCGGCGTGCTGAGCCCGCGCGCGGCGCAGCCGCTGGCGCCGCTGGCCCAGCCGCGGGCGCTGTTCCTCAGCGGGCCGGAGGGCGGCTTGAGCGATGCCGAGGAGGCGGCCGCACGCAGCCGCGGCTTTGCGGCCGTCACGCTCGGCCCGCGCATCCTGCGTGCCGATACCGCGCCGCTGGCGGCGCTGTCCTGGATCGCGCTGGCGTGAACCGCAGGCTGGCCCTGCTGTCCCTGGGCTGGCGTCAGCGCGTCGCGTCGGCCTGAGCGTCGTCTGCCGGCTTGCGTGCCGAGCCCTTGATGAGGTCGAAGCGGAACAGCCGGCATTCGATGGGGCCGTTCCACATCGGCACGCGGCGTGCCTCCTTGAGCCGCATCTTGCTGGGCAGCTTCATGTCGGGGCTGAGCATCCAGGCGGTCCAGCCGGCCGGGTTCTCGGTGTAGCGGCGCTTCCAGTGCGCGGCCAGGCGTGGGAAGAAGTCCTCGCCCGCGTCCAGCTCCTCGGAGCCGCGCGCGTTCCGGGACATGGCCGCCTTGCCGCGCACCTCGATGCGCTCGCCATAGGGCGGGTTCATGACGATGCTGCCGGGCATGCCGTCGGGCAGGACCGGTGCCGGGCGCTCCAACGCGTCGCCGCCGTTGAACTGGATGTATTGCGCCATGCCGGCGCGCTCGGCGTTGCGGCGCGCGAAGTCGACCATGCGGAAGGCCACGTCGCTGGCGTAGATGGGCACGGCCGGCGGGTGGATGCGGGCGCGGGCGGCCTGAGCCATCGCGCCCCAGGCGGCCTTCATCGCGGGCGTGGAGAACGGCAGCTGGTGCTCAAACGCGAAGCGGCGTTGCAGACCGGGCGCGGCGTCGCAGGCGATCAGCGCGGCCTCGATGGGGATGGTGCCGGAGCCGCAACAGGGGTCGTGCAGCGCGCCGCCCTGCTCGGGCGTGCCGCGCCAGCCGGCGGCGGCCAGCATGGCGGCGGCCAGCGTCTCCTTCAGCGGCGCGTCGCCCTTGTCGATGCGCCAGCCGCGTTTGAACAGCGGCTCGCCCGAGGTGTCCACGTAGATCGCCGCGCGCTCGGGGCCCACGTGCAGCACCACGGGCAGGTCGGGCCGCTGGGTGTCCACGCTGGGCCGCGCGCCGGTGTGCTCGCGCAGCTGGTCGCAGATGGCGTCCTTGATACGCAGCGCGGCGAAGTTCAGGCTCTTCAGCGGCGAGCGCTGCGCCGTCGTGTCGATGCGCAGCGTGTGCTGGGGCGTGAGCCAGTCGCGCCAGTCGACGCGGCGGGCCAGCGCGTAGAGGTCGTCCTCGTGGCGATAGGGGCCTTCGATGATCTCGACCAGCACGCGTTGCGCCAGCCGGCTCTCCAGGTTGATGCGCATCACATCCTCGGCCGTGCCCAGCACGCCGCAGCCGCCGCGCCGGGCCTCGACCTTGCTGCGCACGCCCGGTGGCAGGAAGCGTTTGAGCTCCTCCTCCAGCAGCGGCTCAACGCCACCGGGGCAGGACACGAAAAGGGACAACTTGTTGGGCAGGCTCACGCGGGCGATTGTCGCGCGCCCGCCCCAAAGCCCGATGGGTTGCTGGGTTCCACAGCGCGCCCAGCGCCGGCATGCGGTTCACGCAAGCGCCTACAGCGCCTTGCGCAGGTTGGCCGGCGCGATCTTCATCGCCTCGCGGTACTTGGCCACCGTGCGCCGCGCGCACTGGATGCCTTGCTCCTCTAGCATGGCCGCCAGCGCGCTGTCGGACAGCGGCTTCTTGGGGTCTTCCGCGGCGACGAACTGTTTGATCAGCGCGCGCACCGCGGTGCTGGAGGCCTCGCCGCCGGCCTCGGTGGACAGGCCCGAGCCGAAGAAGTACTTCAGCTCGAAGGTGCCCCAGGGCGTGGCCATGTATTTGGCGGTCGTCACGCGCGAGATGGTGGACTCGTGCAGGCCCAGCTCGTCGGCGATCTCGCGCAGCACCAGCGGCTTCATGGCCAGCTCGCCATGCGTGAAGAAGCCGCGCTGGCGCTCCACGATGGCCTGGCTGACGCGCAGGATGGTGTCGAAGCGCTGCTGGATGTTCTTGATGAACCAGCGTGCCTCCTGCAACTGGCCGCCCAGCGGCGAGTTGCTGATGCCACCGCGCGTCGCGCGCAGCGCGTTGGCGTACATCTCGTTGATGCGCAGCTTGGGCGCCACCTCGGGGTTGAGCATCACGCGGAACTCGCGGCCGCTCTTGCGCACGATGACGTCGGGCACGATGGCCGCGGCAGCTCCTGCAGCGAAGCGGCGGCCGGGCTTGGGCTCCAGTTGCGTGATCAGCTGCTGGGCCTCGCGCAGCAGCGCCTCGTCGGCGCCGGTCTCGGCCATCAGCCGGCGCGTGTCGCGCCGCGCCAGCAGTTCCAGATGGCTTTTGCAGATCAGGATGGCGATGACCTGGGCGGCGCTCTTGGGGCGCGCGCGCAGCTGCAGCACCAGGCATTCGGACAGGTCGCGCGCACCGATGCCAGCTGGCTCCAGGCTCTGCAGCAGTTTGAGCGCGATGCGCAGCCGCTCCAGCAGCTCCTCGCGCTCCTCTTTGTCGTCGGTGAAGGACGCGGCGATGTCGTCCAGCGGGTCTTCGAGGTAGCCGTCCTCGTTGAGCGACTCGATCAGCACCTGCATGGCCGCGCGGTCCTCGGCGGACAGGTGCATGCCGGCGAGCTGCTGGGTCAGGTGCTCGGCCAGCGTGGTCTCGGCGGACTCCTGGCTCTCGCGCTCGCCGTCGTCGTCGCCGCTGCTGCCCGGGCTGTTGCTGGGCAGCTCGCGGATGCCGTCGAAGTCGTCGCGCTCGGTGCCGTTCTCCCAGTCCTCGCGTTCGGTGCCGCCGAAGTCGTCAGCGCTCAGCTCGGGCGCATCGCCGCCTTCGCCCACGTCGCCCGCACTGTCGCCGGCGGTCTCTGCCGGCGCGTCGGCGGCCAGCTCGGGTGTCGTGACGCTGAACTCCTCCTCCGCCTCCAGCAGCGGGTTGGTGGCGAGCATCTGCTCGACCTCCTGGTGCAGCTCCAGCGTGGAGAGTTGCAGCAGTCGGATGGATTGCTGCAGCTGGGGCGTCAGCGCGAGGTGCTGACTGAGGCGGACCTGAAGCGTCGGCTTCATGGTGTGACGCCAATGCGTGGGTACGGCGGTCTGGGCGAGGAGCGAACCATCCCTACATCCGGAAGTGCTCGCCGAGATAGACCTTGCGCACTTCCGCGTTGGCCACGATCTCGTCGGGGGTGCCTTCGGCCAGCACGGTGCCGTCGCTGATGATGTAGGCGCGGTCGCAGATGCCCAGGGTCTCGCGCACGTTGTGGTCGGTGATCAGCACGCCGATGCCGCGCCCCTTGAGGAAGCCGATGATGCGCTGGATCTCCAGCACCGCGATCGGGTCCACGCCGGCGAAGGGCTCGTCCAGCAGGATGAAGCGCGGCTGTGTCGCCAGCGCGCGGGCAATCTCCACGCGGCGGCGCTCGCCGCCGGACAGCGCCGGCGCCGGGCTGTCGCGCAGGCCTTCGATGGACAGGTCGTGCAGCAGGCCGTTGAGCAGTTCATCGATGCGGGCCTCGGACAGCGCTTTGCCGTGCTCATCCTGCTGCAGCTCCAGCACCGCGCGGATGTTCTGTTCCACCGTCAGCTTGCGGAAGATGGAGGCCTCCTGTGGCAGATAGGACAGCCCCAGCCGCGCACGCGCATGGATGGGCAGGCGCTGCACCTCGTTGCCGTCGATGCGGATGACGCCGGCGTCCGAGCGCACCAGGCCCACGATCATGTAGAAGCTGGTGGTTTTGCCGGCGCCGTTGGGCCCCAGCAGGCCCACGACCTCGCCGCAGTCCACGCGCACATGCACGTCCTTGACGACACGGCGCACGCCATAGCTCTTGGCCAGGCCCTCGGCTTCGAGCCGGCTGCCGCAGGTGGGCTGGCTCGTCATGGGGTTTTGGGCGGCGTGATCGTCGTGGACGGCTGCAGCGGCAGCGGCGCCGACGCGGCCGGGCCGGCCTCAGTCTCCGCGGGCGGCATGCGCACCATGCGCACGCGGCCGCCGGGGTTGGGCGAGGCGCTGCCGGCCTCCAGCGAAATCACCTCGGTGCGGCTGTTGTAGACGATGACGGCGCCGGTGACCTCCTCGGCCACCGCGGCGCCGCGCGTGCGGCGCACCTTGGCATTGCCGATAAAGCGCACGGTCTCGCTGCGCGAGTCGTACTCCAGCTGGTCGGCCACGCCGTCTATGACCTCGCCCGGGCGGTCCTGGCCCTGGCGGAAGCTGACCGGCTGGCCGGCGCCGCCCTGGGCCAGCGCCTCGTAATAGCCCTCGCGCGTCTCGCGCACGTCGACCTTGTCGGCCCGCAGCATCAGCGAACCCTGGCTGATGACCACGTTGCCCAGCAGCTCGGTGCGCTGGTTGACGCTGTCCAGCCGGCCCTGCTTGTCGGCCGTGAAGACCATGGGTTTGAGCCGGTCGGCCTTTTCCGCCTGGCTGGGCAGGGCGGCCAGGGCAAGCAGCAGGGGCAGGAGGCGTGAGGGCATGGCGGCACGGAAGTTGCAGGGCATTCTATGGGCCTGCCAAGGCCGCCAGCCTTTCCCGCGCGACAACTTGATCAGGAAATCCGCGACGCCCAGCATCGCGCCATGTCAGTACCGGCCGGCCGTTCCGAAGGGACTGACAGCCCCCTCGGGGGGGGGCTGCGAACGAAGTGCGCGTGGGGGTTTCATGTCAGGCCTTGCGGCTGCGCTGGATCAGGTAGTTGCTGACCTGCAGTGCCAGCTGGTGCAGTTCGTGCTCGGGCAGGCGCTGGCCGCCGGCGGCTTGGCTGGGCGAGGTCAGGTAGCGGCCGCCGATGCCGATGGCCGGCACGCCGTCGATGTTGTAGCCGTCGGACAGCTTCTCGGCCTGGGTGCACTTGGTCTGCACGCCGAAGGAGTTGTAGGCGTCCTGGTACTTGGCCGCATCGACGCCCAGGGTGGAGAGGAATTTGGCCTGGCTCTTCACATCGTCGAGCTGCACGCCCTGCTGGTGCATGGCCTTGAAGATGGCCGGGCGGACCTGGGCTTCCTTGCCCAGCGCCTCGAGCGCATAGAACATGCGTTGGTGGATCTTGACGTTGGCGCGGAAGGCCACATGCACCTTGCGGTAGGCCACGTCGGCGGGCAGCTGGCGGGCCCAGGCCTCGATGGTGTCCTCGAAGGCGTAGCAGTGCGGGCAGCCGTACCAGAAGAACTCCACCACCTCGATCTTGCCGGGCGGGGTCGGCAGCGGGCGGGACAGCGCCTTGTAGTGGCGGCCTTCGACCGGGCCGCCCTGGGCGAAGGTGGCGGGGGCGGCAGCCAGCAGCGGGGCGGTGGCGAGCAGGGTGGTGAAATCGCGGCGCTTCATGGCGTCAGGCTTCCTTGCAGTGGATGCGATGTTTCAGCGTTGTACACGAACGAGATTGGCCTCGAAGCCAGCCGCCTCAAGCTTGCGCTGCAGGCCCTCGGCGTCGTCGCGCGTGTCCACCGGGCCCAGGCGCACGCGGTAGACGGTGCGACCGGCCTGTTCGCGCTCCATGAGCTTGGCAGTGAAGCCCTGGATGGCCAGCTTGGCCCGCTGCGCCTCGGCGTCCTCGGGGCGGGTGTAGGCGCCCGCCTGCACGAAGTAGACGTAGGCGTCCGCACCCGCAGCCGCCGCGGGCACCGGGGCACTGGCGGCGGCCGAGGCCTTGGCCGCGGCTGGCTTGGGCGCGGCGGGCGCTGCCGCGCTGTCCGGCGTCGTGGCCGGGGCGGTGCTGGCGGGCGGGCTGGGCGGTGCCGCCACGACGCCGCTGGCGCTGCGTGCGGCCTTGCCGGCCAGCGGTGCGTTGGGGTCCCAGTTCTTGTTGCGTTCGGCCTCTGCGGCGTCTTGCTCGGCGGTGCGCTGCGGCACCTTGTTCACGAAGGGGATGGGCACCTTGGTGATGTAGAGCGCCACGGCCAGCGCGATGGCCAGGCCCAGCAGCAGGCCCACGATCATGCCCAGGACGAAGCCGCCCTTCTGGCCGACCTTGCCGCCCTTGCCGCCGGCGGGTTTGGAAGCAGAACTCATGCGGTCTCCGGTTGGTTCTGGGCCGCGTCGCGGCTCATCTGTTCAGGGGCGCTGACGCCCAGCACCGCCAGCGCGTTGGCCAGCACCTGGCGCGTGGCAGCCAGCAGCGCGATGCGGGCGCGGGTCAGCTCGGGCGCCTGGTCCAGCACGCGCTCGGCGGCGTAGTAGGCGTGGTAGGCCCCGGCCAGGTCGCGGGCATAGAAGGCCACGTCGTGCGGCGCAAGGCCTGCGGCGGCGGCGCTCAGCATGTCGGGGTAGGCGGCCAGCTTGAGCATCAGCGCTTCCTCGGTCGGCGCGGTCAGCAGGCTGAGGTCGGCCGGGCTGGACAGGTCACCGCCCCACTTGCGGATCACGGAGCAGATGCGCGCATGGGCGTACTGCACGTAGAACACCGGGTTCTCGTCGTTCTGCTTCAGGGCCAGGTCGATGTCGAAGACGAACTCGGTGTCGGCCTTGCGGCTGATGAGGAAGAAGCGCACGGCGTCGCGGCTGGTCCAGTCCACCAAGTCGCGCAGCGTCACGTAGGAGCCGGCGCGCTTGGAGATCTTGACCTCCTCGCCGCCTTTCATCACCGTGACCATCTTGTGCAGCACGTAGTCGGGGAAGCCTGCGGGGATGCCGAGGTTCACCGCCTGCAGGCCGGCGCGCACGCGGGCGATGGTGCCGTGGTGGTCCGTGCCCTGGATGTTGATGCACTGCGTGTAGCCGCGCTCGAACTTGTTGATGTGATAGGCCACGTCGGGCACGAAGTAGGTGTAGCCACCGTCCTTCTTGCGCATCACGCGGTCCTTGTCGTCGCCGTAGTCGGTGGTGCGCAGCCACAGCGCCCCGTCTTGTTCATAGGTCTTGCCGCTGGCAATGAGGCGCTCCACGGTCTTCTCGAGCTGCCCGCTGGCGTAGACGCTGCTCTCCAGGAAATAGCTGTCGAACTTCAGCCCGAAGGCCTGCAGGTCCAGGTCTTGCTCATGGCGCAGATAGGCCACCGCGAACTGGCGGATGCCGTCCAGGTCGTTGATGTCACCCGACGCGGTGAACTCGCGGTCGTCAGCCTTGACGGTTTCGCGGCGCAGGAAGGCGTCGGCGATGTCCTGGATGTAGTCGCCGTTGTAGGCGGCTGCGGGCCATTCGGCGTCGCCGGGCTTGTAGCCCTTCAGGCGCATCTGCGTGGAGTTGGCCAGCGTGGCGATCTGCGCGCCGGCATCGTTGTAGTAGAACTCCCGGGTCACGTCGTGACCCTGGGTCTTGAAGAGGGAACACAGCGCGTCGCCCAAAGCGGCCTGGCGGGCATGGCCGACGTGCAGCGGGCCGGTGGGGTTGGCGGAGACGAACTCGACCATGACGTGCTTGCCGGTGGCCGGCCGGTGGCCGAAGCGCTCGGCCGCGCTCAGTACCTCGGCAACCACGGCCTGCTTGGCGGCGGGCTTGAGGCGGATGTTGATGAAGCCCGGGCCGGCGATCTCCAGCGACTGCACCCATTGCTGGACGGCGGGCTTGGCTTCGAGCGCGGCGATCAGCCGCGTGGCCAGCTCGCGCGGGTTGGCCTTGAGTGGCTTGGCCAGCTGCATCGCAGCGGTGCAGGCAAAGTCGCCATGGGCGGCCTGCTTGGGGGATTCGAAGGCCGCAACGGCTTGGGTGCCGGGGGCGATTTCTTGCAGAGAGTCGGCGAGTGCGGCGAGCAGCGCCTGCTTGGCTTGGATCATGGGCGGATTTTAGGAGGCGGGGGCTGCGGCCACGGCGCGGTGGTGGTGACCCGTATCATGCCCGGCGTGACCGCTCCCGCCGACGACCTGCCCAGCCACATCGGCCGCTACCAGGTGCTCAAGCGCCTGGGCGAGGGTGCCACGAGCGACGTTTTCCTGGCGCACGACCCCTTCCAGGGCGTGGATGTGGCCATCAAGCGCATGCGCAGCTGGGCGTCGCCGCCCGACGCGCCTGGCAGCGACTTCAGCAACCGCTTCTTCAGCGCCGAGGCTGCGCTGGCCGGGCGGCTGAACCATCCCAACGTGGTGGCCATCCTGGATGCGGTGTCGGAGGACGCCTTGCCTTACCTGGTCATGGAGTATGTGCCGGGCGTCACGCTCAAGCATTTCTGCCGCAGCGACCGGCTGCTGCCGCTGGAGCAGATCGTCGAGCTGGCCTTCAAGTGCGCGATGGCGCTGGGCTATGTGTTCCGCCAGGGCATCATCCACCGCGACGTCAAGCCCGCCAACCTGTTGGCCGTGTTGGACGGCATGGGCCAGGTGGTGAACGTGAAGGTCAGCGACTTCGGCTCGGCGCTGAACCTGCATGCCGACTCGACGCAGGTCCACCGCGTGGGTTCGCTGGCCTACATGCCGCCCGAGCAGATCGAAGGCGGCGATGTGGACTGCCGCGCCGACATCTACGCGCTGGGTGCCGTGCTCTACCACCTGATCGCCGGCCGCCCGCCCTTCGACGCCCAGCATCAGATGGCGCTGATGCACCAGATCTACCATCAGCCGCCGCTGCCGCTGGTCGGCCAGCGCCCTGGCGTCACCGAGGCGCTGGATGCTGTGGTGCTGCGCGCGCTGGCCAAGCAGCCCCGGGAGCGCTATCCCGACTGGGACAGCTTTGCCCAGGCGCTGTCGGCGCTGGTGGCCGGACATCAGGTGCCATTGAACCGACTGGGCGAGGTGCGCGACTCCGAGCGCTTCAACCTGCTGCGTTCGCTGGAGTTCTTCGCCGAGTTCGACGACGTGCAGCTGTGGGAGGTGGTGCGGCGCGCGCGCTGGAAGCGCTATCCGCGGGGCCATGCGCTGTTCAAGCGCGGCCAGGAGGGCAACAGCTTCCACATCATTGCGCAGGGCGAGGTGGAGGTGTTCCGCGAGGGGCGCCTGGTCGCCACGCTGGGCCAGGGCACGTCGGTGGGCGAGATGGCGTATCTCGCGCCCAACCCCGACCTGCGCCGCCACAGCGCCGACATCAAGGTCAGCCAGGAATGCACCACGCTGTGCTTCACGCCAGAGTCGCTGGGGCAGCTCAGCCCCGAGTGCCAGCACCGCTTTGACCGTGGTTTCATCCGCGTGCTGGTGCGCCGACTGCACGCCGCGCACGAGGCGCTGGCGCATCCACGGCGCATCCTTTGACTTGTTGAGCCCGGTCTATGCCCCACTTCACAGCGTCGGGTGCGCATGCTTGAATCGGCCCGCCACTCACTCTCCAGAGGAAGGAGATACCCGATGAAACGCTTTACCCTCGCAATGATGCTCGGCTGCGCCGCCTTGGCCGCCCAGGCCGCCGACAAGGCCCCCACGGCCCAGCAGTCCAAGATGACCACCTGCAACAAGGAGGCCGGCGACAAGAAGGGCGACGAGCGCAAGGCCTTCATGAAGGAATGCCTGTCGGCCAAGCCCGCGGCCGCCGCCAGTGGCACGCCGCAGCAGCAGAAGATGAAGGCCTGCAACGCCGAGGCCAAGGGCAAGACCGGTGACGAGCGCAAGGCCTTCATGAAGCAATGCCTGAGCGCCAAGACCTGACAGGGCCTGCCGCCCTCGTCGCGAGGCCACCTGCGGGTGGCTTTGTACTTTGTGGCGTCGGCGTTGTCCGACAGCCGGGCGGCGTGGCGGCTGGCTTGCGGGGCCGCTCCGCGCGTCGACACTGGGTTCATTGACGGCCACCTCGATGCCGCACCCCGGAAAGGACCCGACCATGAACGCCATTGCCGCCTCGTCTCCCCGCAGCGCCAGCGCCTGCTGGCACATCAGCGCCTTCGCGCTGGCCGCCGCGACGCTGCTGGTGTTGAGCGGCTGCGCCGGCATGTCGGCGCGTGAGACCAGCACCGTCGTCGGTGCCACCGCCGGTGCGGTCGTGGGCGGTGTCGTGACCGGCAGCACCGCCGGCGCCGCCGTGGGCGCGGCGGCCGGCGGCGTCATCGGCAACGAGTTGTCCAAAAAGCGCCACCGCTGAGGCGGCGCAACGCACCAAGCCCGACAGCAGGTTCAGAACTTGTACCGCGCTTCCAGGTAGTACTGGCGGCCGCTGGCGTCCACCTTCTGCTGTTCGGCCTCGCTGTAGCGGTAGGTGGCACGCACCGGGTTGGTCAGGTTGGTGGCGCTGAAGGCGATTTGCACGCTCGGCGTGACGTTGTAGTTGGCCGAGAAGGCCACGTTGGACACCGGTGCCGCGATCGTCGGGGCGTTGGGCATCAGCACGCCGCCCACGGTGGACATGCCCTGGCTGTTGGCCGTCGGTGCCGGCGCCGTGGTGCTGGCCACGTACTCGCTGCGGTAGTTGTAGACCAGGCGCGCGCTGAAGCTGTCGTTCTCCCAGTACACACCCAGGTTGCCGGCCAGTTTGGAGGCGCCGGTCATCGGGCGGCCGTCTTCCACGCTGGTCTCGGCATAGCTGGCGTTGGACTGGAAGCCGAAGCCCCAGAACAGGGGCTGCTCCCAGGCCAGCTCGACGCCGCGGATGCGGGCCTTCTGCTGCGTGGAGCTGTTGATCATGTAGGTGCGGTAGTCGTTGATGCTGCCGTCGTACAGATCCACCGTCTGGCCGGTGGCCGTGCCGCCGGTCTTGGCGTAGCCGTCGATCAGCGAGCTGAAGGCCGAGATGGCCAGCATGGAGCGCTTGGCGTAGTACCAGGCCAGCGAGACATCCAGGTTGCGCGCGTTCAGCGGTTTCAGATTGGGGTTGGGGCCGGTGACCGTACAGCCGGAGGACGTGCAGCTGGGGCTGCTGTAGGTGGCGCCATACAGGTTGTAGTTCTGGCGGCCGATGGTCTTGGAGAGGCCCAGGCGAGCGATGACGCCCTGACCGAAGTCGTAGCGCAGGTTCAGGCTGGGCAGGATGTCGTCGAAGACGCGCCGGGTGGTCTCCTTGCGGTAGATGGTGCCGGTGGTGCCGTTGAAGGGCACGTTGTCGTAGTAGGGCTGGCCTTCGCCCGCGTCGATGATGGCGTCGGGGTACTTGGCGCAGGGCACGAAGGGCTTGCCCGGCTCGATGCGCACGCAGCTGCCCGCCGGGATGGGCACCGGGGCGCGCGAGGTGACGGTGGTGCGCACCAGCCGCACGCCGACGTTGCCCGACCACTTGTTGCCTTCCAGGTTCTGCATCAGGTAGGCCGCGCTCTGGATCTCGCGCAGGTCGATGGAGTTCGCGATGCGGCGCTCCCACTGCGGGTTGGTCTGCTTGGCGAGGTTGGTGTCGAAGTAGGTCGTCAGGAAATCTCTGGAGAAGTAGAAGCCCGTGTTGTCGAACTTGCCACCGAGGTACTGACCAAAGTCGCTCGGGTAGGGGACGGCCTGCGCCGGGTCCACCGGCACCAGGGCGCTGGACTTGGCAGCCACCGTCGAGAGGCCGTACTGGCGGCGGTGGTCGGCATTGCGCAAGCCGAAGGCCAGCGAGCTGAAGATGCCGCTGTCCTGCGTGTACTCGCCGTCGAAGGCGAAGCTCTTCTCGCTGTCCACCGTGTGATAGCGGTTCATGCCGCTGCGGCTGGTCAGGCGGTAGCCCGGCGTGCCGGCCGGCGCAGTGCTGGCCAGCGGCACGGTGCCGCTGCCGGCGTTGATCCAGCTGAAGTCCGGGGCCTTGTGGAGGTCGGTGATGTCGTACTTGATGCCCTGGCCGTAGCGCGAGAAGGTCAGGCCGCGGTCCATGTCGGTGTGGCCGATGCCCTTGGTCGTCGTCAGCAGGCCCTTGATCGTCAGGCGGTCGCTGACCACCCATTTGCCGTCCAGGTCCAGGAAGCCGGAGCTGGCGTAGGCGCCGCTGCGGTAGAAGCCTTCGGAGTCCCCCACGTACTGGGCCGGCAGCCCGTCGGCGTAGGAGATCTCGGCCGACTTCAGCACGCGCAGCTTGTGGCCATAGATGGTCGTTTCCTCGACGATGACCGGGTTCTTGATGGACGCGTAGACGCGCTGGCCATTGACGTTGGTGGGCGTGGTGCCGCCCAGCGGGCCGGCGCGGCCGGTCAGCATGTTGTAGATGGCACCCATCGTGGCGCGGCCGAAGTTGGAGGCGTTCATCTTGGAGTAGAAGCCCGTCATGCCGACTTCGGTGCTGCGGGTGGGCTTGAGCTGCGCGGAGAACATGCCGCCCTTGCGGTCACGCACGCCTTCGACGAACTCGGTGGACATGGAGCCGGGTATGCGCACGCCCTCCAGGTCCGCGGCCTTGTAGCCGGTGCCGGCCAGCGAGGCGTCGGTGATGCCCAGCATGGTGGCGGTGCTGATCTGGTCCCAGCCGGAGTTGGCGCCGTAGGCGAAGCGCGAGGCCGTGTCGCGGCGGATGTAGCGCTTCTCGGCGAACAACTGGCCGATGAAGCCCAGCGTGCTGTCCTCGTTCTTCCAGTTCAGGCTGGCGTTGAGCTGCGGGCTGGTCTTGCCCGGCAGGTCCGCGTACACGCCACCGGCGCTGACCACGCCGCTGAAGCCCTTCGGGCCGTCCAGGGGCTTGCGGGTCGTCACGTTGATGGTGCCGGCCAGGCCGCCGTCGGCGATGTTGGCCTGAGAGGTTTTGTAGACGGTGGCGCGGTTGAGCACCGACGAGGGCATCAGCGACAGGCTGGTGGAGCGGCTGCTGGAGGCCTGGTCGGTGATGTACCAGTCGCCGCCCGAGACGGTGTGGCCGTTGAACAGGATCAGCGACATGTCCGGGTTGGTGCCGCGCATGGCGACCTTCTCGGCCTCGTCGTAGTCGGTCCGCACGGCCACGCCCACGACCCGCTGCAGCGAGTCGGCCAGGTTCTTGTCGGGCATCTTGCCCACGTCCAGCGCGGTGATGACGTCCACGTTGGCCGAGGCGTCGCGCTTGGCGTCCAGCGAGCTCTGCAGCGAGGCGCGGATGCCCGTGACGACGACGGCTTCCAACTGCGGCTTGGACTTGTCGTCGTTGGCGTTCGGGCTCGGCGCCTGCTGGGCGATGGCGGCGCCTTGCAGGCTCAGCAGCAGGCCGGCGAGGCCGCAGGCGATGGGGGTGGGCTGGAACTTCATGCGTGTGTTGTCCTTGCGTTGCCGAATGCAAAGATTCTTGCGACACCCGACACGCCCAGTCAGCGGCCATGGCCTCGAAGTCGGCACGGCAACAACACTCCGCGCATCACGGAATGGCCTCGGACCATGTGCTCCGGTTATGGCGGGCGCGTTGGTGCTCAGACCGCGTGGCAGGCCACGCGCCGGCCATCCACTTCGCGCAGCGCCGGCGCCTCGTCGCGGCAGCGCGGCTGCGCCAGCGGGCAGCGCTTGTGGAAGGCGCAGCCCGTGGGTGGGTTCAGCGGGCTGGGCAGCTCGCCGTGGATGACGATGCGCTCGCGGCGGTCGGCCGCGCGCAGCGCCGGCGTGGCGCTCATCAGCGCCCGCGTGTAGGGGTGCAGCGGGCGCGCGAACAAGGTCCGCTTGGCGCCCACCTCCACGGCCGCACCGAGGTACATCACCATGACCTCGTCGGCCACATGCTCCACCACCGCCAGGTTGTGCGAGATGAAGACATAGCCGGTGCCGAACTCGTCCTGCAGGTCCATGAACAGGTTCAGGATCTGGGCCTGGATGGACACGTCCAGCGCGCTGACCGGTTCGTCGGCGACGACGATGCCCGGGTTCAGGATCATGGCCCGCGCAATCGCGATGCGCTGGCGCTGGCCGCCAGAGAACATGTGCGGATAGCGGCGCAGGTGCTCGGGCCGCAGGCCCACCTTGGCGGCGAGCTGCTCCACGCGCTCCTGGCGCTCGGCCGCCGACAGCGGCGTGTTGATCAGCAGCGGCTCGGCCAGCGTCGTCGCGATGGTCTTGCGCGGGTTCAGCGACGCGAACGGGTTCTGGAACACCATTTGCACGTCGCGCCGCAGCGTCTTGAGCGTGGCCTTGTCGGCCGTTGCGGCATCGGTGCCGCGGATCTTCAATGCACCGCGCGTGGGCGGCTCGATCAGCGTCAGCTGGCGCGCCAGCGTGCTCTTGCCGCAGCCGGACTCGCCGACGACCGCCAGGGTCTTCTTCGCTGCCAGCGTGAAGCTGACGCCGTTGAGCGCCCTGACGGTGGCCTTCGGCCTGAACAGGCCGCGGCTGACCGTGTAGTGGCGGGCGAGGTCCGTCGCTTCGAGCAGGAGTTCAGACATGGGCCGCGGCCTCCACTGGGAAGAAGCAGCGCACGCCCTGCTGCAGTGCCGGCCGTTCGGCGCGGCAGCGCTCCTGTGCGCGCGGGCAGCGCGGCGACAGCAGGCAGCCCGCGGGCCGGTCCAGCGCTCCGGGCACGATGCCCGGCAGCGCCGACAGCCGCTTCGCGCCCTTGTTGTGTTCGGGAATCGCGGCCAGCAGCGCGTTCGTGTAGGGGTGGCGCGGCGCGTCGAACAGATCCGGCACCGGGCCGGTCTCGACGACCTGGCCTGCGTACATGACGGCCACGCGCTGGGCCATCTCGGCGACGACTGCGAGGTCGTGCGTGATCATGATCAGCCCCATGCCCTGCTCGCGCTGCAGCTTCATGAGCAGCGCCATGATCTGGGCCTGGATGGTCACGTCCAGCGCGGTGGTGGGCTCGTCGGCGATCAGCAGCTTCGGACTGCAGGCAATGGCCATCGCGATCATCACGCGCTGGTTCATGCCGCCGGAGAGCTGGTGCGGGTAGGCGTTGGCGCGGTTGGCGGCGTCGGGAATCTCCACCTGTTCCAGCAGCTCCACCACCCGCTTCTTCGCGGCGCCGCCGCGCAGGCCCAGGTGGGTCTTCAGCACCTCGGCGATCTGCGCGCCGACGGTGTAGCTGGGGTTGAGGCTGGTCAGCGCATCCTGGAACACCATGGCCACGTCGCGGCCGATCAGCGCACGGCGTTCGCGCGGTGACAGCTTGAGCAGGTCATGGCCGTTGAACGCCAGCTGGTCGGCGGTCACGACGCCCGGCGCGTCGATCAGGCCCATCACGGCCAGCATGCCGACCGACTTGCCCGACCCGGACTCGCCCACGATGCCCAGCAGCTCACCGGCGTCCACGCTCAGGTCCACACCGTCCACGGCGGGGAAGTTTCCGAACCGAACGCGCAGGTTCTTGATGTTCAACAAGGCCATCAAGCGACTTTCTTCAGCTTCGGGTCCAGCGCATCGCGCAGGCCGTCACCCATCAGGTTGATGACCAGCACCGTCACCAGGATGGTCAGCCCCGGCAGCGTCACGACCCAGGGTGCACGGGTGATGTAGTCGCGTGCCGACGACAGCATCGTGCCCCACTCGGGCCTGGGCGCCTGCACGCCCAGGCCCAGGAAACCCAGGCCGGCCGTCTCCAGGATGGCCGACGAGAACGACAGCGTCGCGTTGATGATCAGGGGCGCCATGCAGTTGGGCAGCACGGTGATGAACATCAGCCGCCCCACGTTTGCGCCCGCCACGCGGCTGGCGGTCACGTAATCGCGGCCGATTTCGGCCAGCGCCGCGGCGCGCGTCAGCCGCACATAGCCCGGCAGCGCGCCGATGGCAATCGCGATGACGGTGTTGACCAGCCCAGGCCCCAGGATGGTGATGACGCAGATGGCCAGCAGCAGCGAGGGCAGCGCCAGCACGATGTCCATCAAGCGCATGATGGCCGGCGCGAGCCAGCGCTGGAAGAACGCCGCCAGCAGACCCAGCAGCACGCCCGGCAGCAGCGACATCAGCACCGCCGCCAGGCCGATGCCCAGCGAGGTGCGGCCGCCATGCAGCAGGCGCGAGAGCATGTCGCGGCCCAGCTCGTCGGTGCCCAGCAGGAAGCGCGCGCTGCCGCCCTCGGCCCAGACGGGCGGCGTCAGCATGTGGTCGCGGTACTGCTCGATGGGGTCGTGCGGCGCGAGCAGCGGCGCGAGCAGCGCGGCCCCCGCGATCAGCACGAACACGATCAGCGCGACGAAGGCGCCACGGTTGGCGCTGAAGCCCAGCCAGAACTCCCGCAGCGGGCCCGGCGGCTGATGCTCGGTCGGCACGGCGCTCATCAATGGCCGCCTCCGCGGATGCGCGGGTTCACCACGCCGTACAACAGGTCCACCACGAGGTTCACCACGATGAAGGTCAGCGCCGAGATCAGGATGCCGGCCTGCACGACCGGATAGTCACGCCGTGCGATGGAGTCGATCAGCCATTTGCCGATGCCGGGCCAGCTGAAGATGGTCTCGGTCAGCACGGCGCCGGCCAGCAGGCTGCCGGTCTGCAGGCCCACGACCGTCAGCACCGGGATCAGCGCGTTGCGCAGCGCGTGCACGACGACCACGCGCATCGGCGACAGCCCCTTGGCGCGGGCGGTGCGCACATAGTCCTCGCGCAGCACCTCGAGCATGCTGGAGCGCGTCATGCGCGCCACCACGGCCAGCGTGCTGGTGCCCAGCACCAGCGCCGGCAGCACCAGGTGCAGCAGCGCCGACTTGAACGCGCCGGGCTCGCCCGACAGCCAGGCGTCGATCAGCATGAAGCCGGTCACGCGCTCGGGGTCGTACTCGATGCCGATGCGGCCGCTGACCGGCGTCCAGCCCAGCTGCACCGAGAGGAACATGATGAGGATCAGCCCCCACCAGAACACCGGCATGGAGTAGCCCACCGTGGCCAGGCCCATCACCCCCTGGTCCAGCAGCGAGCCGCGCTTGAGGCTCGCGCTGACGCCCAGCAGCAGCCCCAGGCCCACCGCGAACACCAGCGCTGCGGTCGCCAGCTCCACGGTCGCCGGGAACAGCGCGACGAACTCCTTGGCCACCGGCTCGCGGCTGACCAGGCTCTCGCCCAGGTCGCCGCGCAGGAGCTTGCCGACGTAGTCCGCGTACTGCACCGGCAGCGGCTGGTCCAGCCCCATGCGCTTGACCAGAGCAGCGTGTGCCTGCGGGTCCAGCCGGCGCTCGCCCATCATCACCTCGATGGGGTCGCCCGGCACCAGGCGGATCAGGCCAAAGGCCACCAGCGTGATGCCGATCAGCGTCGGCACCAGCGTGGCCAGACGTTTGAGCAGAAAACCCAGCATCACCAGCGCGACGTGTAGGGGCGGGTGGCGCTGTCGCCCGCGCCGGTCACGCGCATGGCGGCGGGCGTCGACGCCACCTCGATCAGGGCGGCGGTTTCGGCGTCCACCGTACCGGAGATGTCGCGTGGCCGGTACTTCATCTGAAAGGTGGAGACCACGTCCTTGGTCAGCGCATCCATCTGCCCCGAGCGCGACACGTTGTAGCCGATGCGCGCCAGCCGCTCCTGCAGCCAGGCCACGTCGCGCGGTGCGACCTCATGCTCCAGCGTCTTGACCAGCACCGTGGGGCCGTCGGGCCAGGGGATGAGGCCGGCGTCGGCCAGCTGCTTCCAGGGGAAGTTGGGACCCGGGTCCTGCTTGCGGCCGGGCGCGATGTCGGCGTGGCCGATGATGCGCTCGGGCCGCACGCCATGGCGCTGCTGGATGTCGCGCACCAGCGCGATGACCTCGTCGATCTGGGCCTGTGGGAAGGGCGCATAGACGCGGCCGGCCGGCGTGTCGGTGTAGCCCGGGTTGACGATCTCGATGCCGATGGACGACGAGTTCAGGTTGGCATGCCCGGCCCAGAAGCTGGGGCCGGCATGCCAGGCACGGCGGTTCTCGTCCACCAGCGCGTAGCTGATCGCCGGCTTGTCGCGCACCAGGTAGTGGCTGGAGACCTGGCCGCCGGTGGTCAGCACGCGCAGCGACTTCTCCCAGTCCAACACCGTGTAGTGCAGCACGATGAACAGGCTGCGGCTGTCCTGGTTCTGCGAGGTGTAGCTGCGGTCGATCTGCGGCGGCCGGATGGTGCCGGCCGGCGTGTACAGCGGTGGGGGCGGCGTGTCGGGCTGCGGGGGCGGCGGCGCGGCAGGCCTGGGGGCGCTGGCGCAGGCACTCAACAGCAGGGCCAGCACGGCGGCGAGGACGCGGGCGGTCGGGATCATGGCCGGATTGTTGCAGCGCACATTGTCGGCCCGGCTCAGGGCCGGCCCCCAGCGGCCATGCGGGAGGCCCATGTGGGTATGCCTGCAGGTGATGGGTCAGTGCAGCTCGGCCAGCAGCTGCGCGCGCTCCGCGGGCCACAGCCCCGGGGCGCCGGACAGCAGCGCCTCGGCCTGGCCGGGGTCGATGTCGTGCAAGCTGCGCGCCAGCGCCTGCCAGGCCTGCCAGCGGCGCTCCGGCGTGGCGATGCGGCTCACCAGGTCCAGGGCCTCGGCCGGCGCGTAGCGGGCCAGCTCGTCGCTGCTGGCGTGGCGGGCGATGGCTGCGTCCAGATCCGGCCGCGGCGCGTAGGAGCGCAGCCAGTCGCGCGCCGCCGCACCGTCCTGGGCGGTCCAGCGCAGCAGGGCCTCGTCCAGCATGGCCTGCCGTGGCTCGCCGGCCGGCAGCGTGCTGGCAAAGACGGTGGCCGAGCGCGCATCGTGCTGCAGCCAGCGGTCCAGCAGCACCGGCAGCCGCGCCGCCTGGCCCGGCGTGTCGCGGGCCCAGCGCGCCGCCTGCTCCGGCGCCGTCTCGGCCCAGCGGTCCAGCAGTTCCTGCAGCTGCCGTTCGCGCATCGCGGCCTCCAGCGGCGCGCGCTGCAGCGCCGCCAGCGCCTGGGCAAAGTCGCGCCGCGCGAGCCAGGCCTGCTGCACGGTGTCGTCTGGCGCGTGTGCCTCGGCCTGGGCCGGCGCGGTGGGTGCGGCCAGGCCCATCATTTGCAGCACCGGCGTGGGCGCGGCGGCGGGCCGGGCCGGCGGCGCGGACTCTGCCGGCGTGGCCGCCGGGCGCGCCAGGACCAGCGCCGCCAGCCCCGCCGCCGCGACCAGCGTCCAGGCCAGCGGGCGGCTTGCCATCACTTGAACACGCAGGCGCGCGCGATGTTGGCGCTGTTGGTGTCCGTGACCGGCTCACGGCCCGGGCCCGTGCCCACAAAGGTGTCGCACTTGGGCTTGGAGCCACCGTAGACCAGGTCGGTGATGGTGGCCACGTCGTACTGGCCGGCAATGCCGGAGGCGCTGTCGTAGCTGCTGTTGACGCCCACGACGGCGGAGTTCACCTTGCCCAGCCGCACGCCGTTCAGTGTCAGCTTGCGGGCGTACTGCGTGGAGCAATTGCCGCAGGAGCGGTAGAGCTTGCCGATGTTGTCGGCGTAGAAGTCCTGGATGATCAGCGTGCCGTCGCCGTTGTGCTGGAACAGCTTGTCGGCCGCCTTGAAGGCCGCACCGCCGCTGATGGTGAGCTTGCTGGTCACGCCGCTGATCTTGCGCAACGTGGCCCCGTCCTCGCCCACGTCGGCCCAGTAGACGTTGCTGATGTTGCACTGGCCGTAGCAGTGCACGCCGTCGGCGCCGCCGGCGGCCAGGTTGGTGCCGCTGCCCAGTGAGCCGTCGCCGATGACGACGTTCTTCAGCGTGGCGCCGTTGTTCAGCTTGAACATCGGGATCTGGCTCTCGCTCTGCGTGCCCTTCATGTTGGACGCACTGCCCACCAGGCAGACCCATTTGCCGTACTTGACCAGGCCGTCCCAGGTCGTGCCAGCCGGCACGTCGATGGTGGCGGACACGCTGACCTTGGTGCAGGCCGGCACGGTGCGCACGCCGGGCGCCGCTGCGGCGCTGCCGGCCAGTGCCAGTGCCGCCAGGCCCAGCCACAGCCGGCGCAGCGAGCGGTTCTTCAAAAGGTTTTTCATGCTGTGTCTCCTGTTGCGGGTTGCGGCCGCCGCGACATGGGCGGCTCGGCGTGAGCGCAAGGTCGAGGCCAGCAGGGCTTCAACAGGATGGGCAGCGAAGGCGCGGTTCCGCAGCTCCGCACGGTCCGCAGGGACGGTGCCAGGCCTCGGGGGGAGGCATATTGCGCTCAGCGAAACGCATGTTCATAGTTTTGAAACATCGTTCCAATAAGTGCTTGCCCGAGGCTGATCCAGGCGGCAAGCCGTGGCTCAGCGGCGCCGTGCCGCGCCGCTTCGCCGGGTGGGTTTGTCGGCCGGTGCGTCGGCGGCCTGCAGCGGCGCCAGCGCGGCCAGCGTGTCCAGTTGGGTCAGCAGGCGTTGCAGGTAGTCGGGTGCCAGCGCCTGGAGCTGCTGCAGCGTGCGCGTGGCCAGCACCTGGTTGTTCAGTGGCCCCAGGTGCTCGGGCACCGGTGCGCTGACTTCGGCCATGCGGCGCGCCAGGCGCAGCTGGCTCCAGGTGCGCTGGTGGTCGCGCACGTTGCGCAGCTCTGGCCCGGCTTCGGGCCGCAGCCGGGCGAGCAGCTCGGCCAGCGGGCCGGGTGCGCCGGGTGGCGCCGGTCGTTCGGGCTGCGGGGTGGGTGGCAGCGCCGCGCGCTGTTGCAGCCGCGCCAGCAGCCGTTCGCGCAGCGCCCCGG
>JBKBOJ010000008.1:0-55610 GCA_046294815.1 Roseateles sp.
GCAGATGGCCAACCTCAACAAGAGCAGCTGACACGCGCGAATGCTGCCAGCGCTCCTGCACGACGGCGACCCTCGGGTCGCCGTTGCGCTTTCAACAGCCGTCTCTAGGAGCCTGTCGGGCGACCGCGCACACAAATCCCGGAATAACGTTGCACATCCGGGCCACGCGCGCCTCAAGTCCCCGCCGGGGGGGCCGAAAAACAGTCAACACGACCCCCCCCCCAACACCCATGTACGGCAACATGACCTCCCCCTTCGCGGCCCGCAACCAAAGCGCCTCCATGTACGCCAAAGTCGCCCTGGAGACCGACGTGCAGGCCGCCAGCCCGCACCGCCTGGTCGCCATGCTGTTCGACGGCGTCTTCGACGCGATGAGCCAGGCGACGCAGGCCATCCGGGCCGGCAACATCGAGCTCAAAGGCCGGGCGCTGACGCGTGCGGTGCGCATCCTCGACGAGGGCCTGCGCGCCGGGCTGGACATGTCCGCCGGCCAGCTTGCGGTCGACCTGCACGATCTGTATGGCTACACCTGCAAGCGGCTGACTCAGGCCAACCTGCGCAACGACATCGCCGCCATCGAGGAGTGCCAGCGCCTGCTGAGCCCGGTGCGCGAGGCCTGGACCGCCATCGGCCAGACGCCCGCCGCCCTGGGCGTGCCCACTGCCCGCGCGGCCTAAGCCGCACCCACCGCACAGCTTCCGGTACCCCGCAATGAACTCCAACCTGCTCAGCTACTACGAAGCCATCGAGCAAGCCAGTGCCGACATGCTCACGGCTGCAAGGACGGGCAACTGGGACGAAGTCGTCAAGCTTGAAGGCGCCTGCGTGCTGCTGATCTCGCAGCTCAGGGCGGCGGCCCAGCAGCAACAGCTGGCGCCGGCCGAGGCCCAGCTGAAGACGCGCATCATGCAGCGCATCCTGCTCAACGATGCCGAGATCCGCCACCTGGCCGAGCCCTGGCTGGAAGACCTGGATGACGTGCTGCGCGGCAGCAGCCGACTGGTGCATTGACCGCGGCGCCAATCGCGGGTCGGCCGCGCGCGCCGGTGTCGCCCCAAGCGGCCCAACACCGCGCTGCGCGACTACCATCGGTGGCATGACCACTCCAGAAGCCGCCCCCGAGGAATTCCGTGTTGCCGCAGCGGCCGAGATCGCGGCCTATCTGCAGCAACTGCAGCGCGAAGGCGCCACCGTGCTGCTGAGTGGCCCGCCCGGCCAGAGCCTGGCCAGCCGCATCGTCGTACTGGACGCTGCGGCCAATGTGCTGGGGCTGGAGATCGGCGCCGACCCCAACGGCGTCAGCCAGGCCCTGGTGGCCGTCGGCGAGATCACCGCAGTGGCCTACATCGGCGCCATCAAGCTGCAGTTCGAACTGGACGACGCGGTGCTCGTCAGCGGCGAACAAGGCGCCGTGCTGCGCAGCAGCCTGCCCGAACGGCTCTACCGCTTCCAGCGCCGCCAGTCCTTCCGCGTGCAGCCCGCGGGCAGCATCTACCCGCGCGTGCTGCTGCCCGATGGCCTGAAATCCGGGCGGGCGCTGCGCGTTCTGGACATCAGCATCGGTGGCGTCGCGCTGGCCCTGCCGCCCGGCCCGACGCCGCTGCCCGTCGGCGAAGTGGCCAACAAGCTGACGCTGGAGCTGGACCGCCTGACGGCACTGCGCGTGGCCTTGCTGCCCCACCACGTCAGCCCGATCTCGGGCGACACAGGGGGTCTGCAGCAACTGGGGGCCGCCTTCGTGGACCTGGATGCCACGGCCACCCGGTCGCTGCAGGTCTACGTGGACCAGACGCAGAAGCGCCGCCGCCTGCTGAAGCTGGACGCATGACGCACGCGCACCGACGCGGCTTCACAATGATCGAAGCGGTCATCACGGTGGCTGTGCTGGCCATCATCCTGGCCGCGGCCGTGCCCAGCTATGCCAGCTACATGGCGCGCCAGCGGCTGCGCCATGCGGCGGAGATGCTGGAACTGGACTTGCGCCGCGCGCGCGCAATGGCGGTGGACGAAGGACGTAGCGTGCACGTCAGCTTTGCCAGCGGCCCGCAGTGGTGCTGGGGCAGCAGCCGCGTGGCGCCCTGCAACTGCCAGACCGGCCAGCCGCGCTGCGAGCTGGGCGGCGGCAGCTTCCAGGACCACCAGGGCACGCTGCTGCAGGCCGGCCAGGGCGTTACCTTCGTGGGCGGCTTGGGCCGGGCGCTGGGCTGGACGCGCATCGGCATGTCCAACGAGCGCAACCAACAACTCACCATCGACCTCAACCCGCTCGGCCGCCCGGCCATCTGCGGCGCCGACGCACGCAAGGGCGCATGCTGAAACGCACTCGGGCCGAGCGCCGGGCTGGCCCGCATTCAGTGGCAGCGAGGTCAGCGCAAGGGCCCGCTACACCTGCATGTTCATGATGTCCGAATAGGCCGCGACCAGCCGGTTGCGCACCTGCAGCGTCGCCTGGAAGCCGATCTGCGCCTTCTGCATCGCCACCATGGTTTCTTCCAGGCTGACGGTGGGGTTGTCCAGCTGCAGCTCGCGCTGCAGTCGCGCGGCCTCGAGCTGCTGGGCGCTGACGTTCCTGAGGGCACTGGCCATGGCGTCACCGAAGCTGGCGCCGGCGGTGGCCGCGGGCTTCACGGACAGCGGCTGGCCGTTGGCCGCCAGCCCCGCACGGGCAGCGGCCTGGGCGAAGTCGAAGGGGCGCAGCTTCATGTCCATGGGGCCGCACTATCGCAGCAAGCCTCCCGCGCGAAGCCGCGAGATGCGGCGCGCGCGTCGGCTACTTCGGCGCTTTCTTGAGGGTTCCGGCACGAATAATTTGCGCCATCGGCCCATGGGCATCGCGCCCCGGCCCTGCTACCACGCTCTACCCCTTCCCGATGGACAACGCCCTGAGCGCACCGGCCACTGCTGCCGCCCCGACGATGGTCACGCCGGCCGACGCGCCGCCGCCCAACTTCGTGCAGCGCCTCAACGACCTGCCACTGCGCAGCAAGCTGACCATGGGGGCTGGCCTGCTGGCGCTGGCCGGCGCGGTGCTGGCCATCACGCTCTGGTCGGCCCAGGGCGACTACCGACCGCTCTACAGCGGCCTGTCGGACAAGGACGGCGGCGCCGTCATCGGCCAGCTGTCGACACTGAACGTGCCCTACAAGCACGAGGCTGGTGGCACCATCCTCGTGCCCGCGGGCCAGGTCTACGAGCTGCGCATGAAGCTGGCGGCCCTTGGCCTGCCCAAGGGCGGCCCGGGCGGCAGCGGTGCGGTCGGCTTTGAGCTGCTGGACAAGTCCAGCATCGGCCAGACCCAGTTCAACGAGCGGTTGAACTTCCAGCGTGCGCTGGAGGGCGAACTCACGCGCACCATCACCGCGATGTCCGACGTCGCCGACGCCCGCGTGCACCTGGCCATCCCACAGCAGAACGGCTTCTTCCGCGAGCAGCAAAAGCCCAGCGCCAGCGTCATGCTGACGCTGCGCGGCGGCCGCACGCTGGATCGCGCCCAGATCGCCGGCATCGTGCACCTGGTCTCCAGCAGCGTGCCCGAGCTGCATCCCAAGGCCGTCAGCGTGCTGGACCAGACCGGCACCCTGCTCTCGCAGACCGGCCCCGACCCGGCCACTGGCCTGGACGGTCAGCAACTGCAGTACAAGCAACAGATCGAAGCCGGCTACAACAAGCGCATCTTCGAGCTGCTGGAACCGGTCGTGGGCCGCGACAACCTGCGCGCCACCGTGACGGCCGACCTGGACTTCTCCCAGACCGAGGCGACGGCCGAGGAGTACCGCCCCAACCAGGGGCCCAACACGCAGGCCGCGGTGCGCTCCAGCCAGAGCAACGAGAGCATCAATGCCAACCCGGCGCTGCCCACCGGCGTGCCCGGCGCCGCGACCAACCAGCCGCCCGTGCCGGCCACCGCGCCCATCAACGGCGCCAGCGCGCCGCTGCAGGCCGCCCAGGGCGGCGCCGGCACCAACAGCAGCCGCCGCGAGCAGGTCACCAACTACGAGCTGGACAAGACCGTGCGCGTCACCCGCGGCGCGGTGGGCACGGTGAAGCGACTCAATGCCGCCATCGTCGTCAACCACCGCACGGTCACCGATGCCAAGGGCAAGACCAGTCAGCAGGCGCTGCCGGCCGAGGAGATCGCGCGGCTGACCGAACTGGTCAAGGAGGCCATGGGTTTCAGCGCCGAGCGCGGCGACTCGGTCAAGGTCATCTCTGCGCCCTTCGTCGTCGACAAGACCGAACCCGCCGAGCCGCCGCTGTGGCAGCAGCCCTGGCTGCTGGACCTCGCGCGCAGCGCCATCGTGCCGCTGGCCTTCGTCGCCATTGCCCTGATCGCCGTGTTCGGCATGATCCGTCCGGCCATCAAGGCCGCCGCCCCGCCCAAGGCCGAGGAGCCGGCCGGGACCGTCAGCGAGGTCGTCGACGACCAGGAGATGCTGCCTGCAGTGGACGGCATGCCCACACTGGAGGCGCCGCTGCACAGCGAGAAGCTGGAGCGGGCCCGCCAGCTGGCGCGCGACAATCCGCTCGCGGTCGCCAACATCGTGCGCGACTGGATGGCCGGAGCGACGGCCGCCTGATCACGAGCTGAACCATGGACGACAAGGGCATCGAAAACGCCGCCATCCTGCTGATGTCGCTGGGCGAGGAAGAAGCCAGCGAGGTCTTCAAGCACCTGTCGCCCAAGGAAGTGCAGGCGCTGGGCGAGACCATCGCCAAGCTCAAGGTCATCAAGCGCGCCCAGGTCGAGCAGGTGCTGGACCAGTTCGACGCGGTCGCCGAGACGCACAGCACGCTGGTCACCGACACCGACGAGTACGTGCGCGCCGTGCTGCGCAAGGCGCTGGGCGAGGACAAAGCCAACCTGCTGCTGGACCGCATCCTGCAGGGCAGTGACGTGTCCTCCATCGAGAGCCTGAAGTGGATGGACGCTGCCAGCGTGGCAGAGCTGCTGCGCAACGAGCACCCGCAGATCATCGCGGCCATCCTGGCCCACCTGGACTTCGACCAGACCAGCCAGGTGCTCAAGCTGTTCAACGAGCGCGCCCGCAACGAGGTGCTGATCCGCATCGCCACGCTGGACGGCATCCAGCCGACGGCGCTGAAGGACCTCAACGAGGTCATGAGCCAGATCCTGGCCGGCGGCGAGCGCATGAAGAAGAGCTCGCTGGGCGGCGCCAAGACGGCGGCCGAGATCATCAACATGATGGGCTCCAGCGTGGAGGCCTCGGTGCTGGACTACATCCGCGAGGCCGACGCCGAACTCGCCCAGCGCATCATGGACAACATGTTCACCTTCGACGACCTGAACAAGATCGACGACAAGGGCATCCAGGCCGTGCTCAAGGAGGTGCAGAGCGAGAGCCTCGTCGTCGCGCTCAAGGGTGCCAGCGTGGAGCTGCGCGAGAAGATCTTCCGCAACATGTCCAGCCGCGCCGCCGAGACGCTGCGCGAGGACCTCGAATCGCGCGGCCCGGTGCGGCTGTCCGAGGTGGAGGCCGAGCAGAAGGAAATGCTCAAGATCGTGCGCCGCCTGGTGGACGAAGGCCAGATCGTCTTGGCTGGCGGCGGCGACGACCAGTTCGTCTAGCCATGAGACCCCTCGCCCAGTCCTGCGCTGCTGAGCGCAGGCATGCCCGGTCAGTCTCCCAAAGGGGCGGCGATGCGCGCCGCATGCAGCCGCTCATCCATCGCCCAACGCAGGCCGGCTCGGGGCAGCCCGGCGCTCGGCCCGAAATGCGTCAAAGTCGCTGACATGGCCACCCGACAACCGCCCCGGCAAGTGCCGCCGCCCGCGCCCCGCGGGGGCGAGCGGCGCGGCAGCTATGCGCGCTTCATCCCCGGCGAGGAGCTGCAGGGTGCCAGGTCGTGGCACTTCGACAACCTCGGTGGGGCGCCTGCACCCTCGCCTTTCGCGCCCGCCAAGGCCGCCCCCGCGCCAGCGCCGGTCGAGCCCCCGCCGCCGCCGGCCCCGGATGTCAACGAGCTGCTGCACGCCGCCCGGCAGAGCGGCTACCAGGACGGCTACCGCGACGGCATGGCCGCGCTGGAGGCCTTCAAACACAGCTTCGCACAGCAGATCAGCGCCCAGGTCGGACAACTGGTGCAGAGCTTCGACGCCGAGCTGCTGGCGCTGGAGGGCGAGATGGCGCAGGCGCTCGGCCGCATCGCCGTGGAACTGGCCCGCCAGGTCGTGCGCAGCGAGTTGACGCAAAACCCCGCGCTGATCGCCCGCGTCGCCCACGACGCCGTGGAAGCGCTGCAGCAGTCGGCCCGCCATGTGCGCGTGCGTGTGCATCCCGACGACTACGCCCTGGTGCAGCAAGGCGCCGGCAACGAGCTCAGCGCTCGCGAGGCCCAACTCGTGCCCGACCCCGACGTGGCGCGTGGCGGTGTCAAGGTGGATGCCGATATCGCCAGCGTGGACGCCACCATCGAGACGCGCTGGCAGCAGGCCATGGCCAGCATCGGCCAACAGTCCATCTGGGAAGACCGCCGGGGCGCGGACGAGACATGACCTCACCCCGCGTCGAGCGCTGGCGACGCTTCCTGGCCGACCTGGAGACGCTGGCCAGCAATGCCGCGCCGCTGGAATCCCAGGGCAAGCTTGTCCGCGTGGCCGGCCTGGTGCTGGAGGCCACGGGCATCAAGGCGCCGCTGGGCTCGGTGTGCCGCATCCAGATGCCCAGCTCCGGCAACGCGCCGCGGCGCGGCATGGCGCCGGTCAATGCCGAGGTGGTGGGCTTCTCCGGCGACCGCGCCTATTTGATGCCCACCGACGAGGTGCAAGGCCTGTCCAGCGGCGCCACCGTCGTGCCGCGCCACCTGCCGCCGCTGGCGCCCCAGCTGGGCCAGCCGCTGCACCCCTGGCGGCGCGGCGAGGACCGCGGCCTGCACCTGCCCATGGGCGACGGCCTGCTGGGCCGCGTCGTGGACCCGCACGGCCATCCGCTGGACCGTGGCGGCGAGCTGACGAACATCCACAACGAACCCATGGTGCGCCGCCCCATCAATGCGATGGATCGCGACCCCGTGCGCACGCCGCTGGACACCGGCGTGCGTGCCATCAACGCCCTGTTGACCGTGGGCCGCGGCCAGCGCCTGGGCCTGTTCGCTGGCACCGGTGTCGGCAAGTCGGTGCTGCTGGGCATGATGGCCCGCTACACGCAGGCCGACGTCATCGTCGTGGGCCTGATCGGCGAGCGCGGCCGCGAGGTCAAGGAGTTCATCGAGGACATCCTCGGCGAGCAAGGCCTCAAGCGCAGCGTGGTGGTGGCCGCGCCGGCCGACGCACCGCCGCTGATGCGCATGCAGGGCGCCCACTACGCCACCGCCATCGCCGAGCATTTCCGCGATCAGGGCCGCCACGTGCTGCTGCTGATGGACAGCCTGACCCGCTACGCGATGGCGCAGCGCGAGATCGCGCTGGCCATCGGCGAGCCGCCCGCCACCAAGGGCTATCCGCCCAGCTGCTTCGCCAAGCTGCCCCAGCTGGTGGAGCGCAGCGGCAACGGCCTGCCCGGCGAGGGCTCCATCACCGCCTTCTACACCGTGCTGACCGAGGGCGACGACCCGCAGGACCCGATTGCCGACGCGGCGCGCGGCATCCTGGACGGCCACATCGTGCTGTCGCGCGAGCTGGCCGAGGCCGGCCACTACCCGGCCATCGACATCGAGCGCTCCATCTCGCGGGTGATGCCCAGTGTTGCACCCAAAAACCAGCTCGATTCCGCGCGTCGCTTCCGCCAGCTTCTGGCGAAATACAACAAGGCCCGCGACCTGATCCAGCTCGGCGCCTACACCCCGGGTGCAGACCCCGAGCTGGACCTGGCCGTTCGCCTGCACCCCGACATGACGCGGCTGCTGCAGCAAGACATGCACAGCCCGGCACTTCTTCACGCCAGCGTCAATCAGTTGCAGGCGATCGTCCAGGGCGCTTGAAGTTCGAGCGGCGGCCGCCGATATCGACTGTGCGTCGGTCCCTGCCGACGCCGCCTGGAGTTGTTGAATGAGTGCATCCACCCTGAGCCTGCTGCTGGAACGCGCCGAAGCCGAACGCGACGCCGCCGCACAGGCCCTGCATGCGGCCCAGGCCCAGGCCGACGCCGCGCGCGCCCAACACGACGAGCTGACCGGCTACCGCCAGGCGTACCAGCAGCGCTGGACCGAGCAATTCACCAGCGGCACCACCATGAGCATCATGGGCTGCTACCAGAGCTTCAGTCAGCGGCTGGATCAGGCCGTCACCACGCAAGGCCAGGTCGCCCAGCATGCCGACCAGCGTCAGACCCGCGCCCGCGAGGCGCTGCGCCAGGCCGAGCTGCGCGTGGCCGCGCTGCGCCAGCTCATCAAGCGCCGCGAAGCCGAGGCCCAGCGCGCCGCCGAGCGCCGCGAGCAGCGCGCCGCGGACGAGTTCGCCGCCCGCGCCCATCTGCGGCGCATGGCCGCCGCCTGACGCACCGCAAGGCCGACATGATCTCCAGCGCCACTGCCGCCGCGCCCGCGCCCGCGCCTGCCACCGCCCCCCCTGCCGCCGCACCCGCGCAGGCCGGCCCGAGCTTTGCGCAGTTGCTCACCGAGCAGGCGCCGCCCCAGCCGCCGGCCACCGCAGCAAACGACGGCACCGCCGCGGCGCACAACAGCGCCGAAGCCACCCGCTCGCCAGCGCGGCTGACGGCCGGCCGCCGCGCCGCCCAGGCGGCCGACCGGCCTAAGTCCGCCGACGCGCCCCCCCAGCCGGTCGACGCCAAGGCAGCCACGAGCACCGACGCGGATGTCGAGCTCGATGCCGATGTCGCCCCCGGCGACGATGCCGACACGCCCGAGCTGAACGAGTTCACGCAGCTCATCGGCCTGGTGCAGCCTGCCGCAGCCACGCCGACGCCAGCGCCGCTCGAGGCTGCAGCCGCCGAGCGCGCGACCAAGACTGGCGCAGGTGATGCTGCCCAACGCCGCCCCGCGCCAGCCGCCGAGGTGCCGGTCGAGGCCACCGCTGCGGCGGACACCAGCCGCGCCCGCGCGGTGGATGCACGCGTCGACGCCATGGCTGCCGTCCGCGGCAGCACCGCCCTCTCGCCAGCCGCCGCGGCGGAGCACCCGCAGCAGCCCCCCTCACCCGCCACACCCGCCGACAGCTTTGCCGCCACGCTCGCGCAGGCCGTCCAGGCACCGCTGGTGCGCAGCGACGCCACGCCCGGCGCCCTGCCCACCGCCGCCGTCCAGGCCCCGCTGCACAGCCCGGCGTTCGCGCCCGAGATGAGCGCTCGCGTGAGCCTGTTGGCCGTGGACGGCGTGCAGCACGCCGAGCTGCAGCTCAACCCGGCGGAGATGGGCCCGGTGTCCGTACAGATCGTGCTGGACGGCAACCAGGCGCAGGTGTCCTTCCACGCCCAGCAGGCCCAGACGCGTGCGGTGCTGGAGCAATGCCTGCCCGATCTGGCGGCGGCGCTGCAGGGCCAGGGCCTGACGCTGTCGGGCGGCGGCGTGTTTCAGCAGGCGCCGCGCGATGCGCAGGCCGGCGCGCGCGGTGACGGCACCTCCGGGCAGAGCGGCGGCCGGGCCGGTGATGGACCTGCGCGCGGCTTGAACGATGGCCCGGCTGCGTTGCCGCAGCGCCGCAGCCAGGGCCTGCTCGACGCATTCGCCTGAAGCTGAAGCGGAAATTGCCACGACCTGCGCAAGCTAATCGAGGCTTCTGCGTCGGCAGCGGCGCCAATAATCGGCGCATATGGCCCTGCCGCCCGCCGGCGGGGCGTGACCTGAAGGAGTTTTCATGGCGACTGCGCCCGCTGCCGAAGCGGCCGCTCCCCCGAGCGGCGGCAAGAAGAAGCTGATCGTGATCCTGGCGGCCGTGCTGTTGCTGGTGCTCGTGGGCGGCGGCGCGGCCGTGTTGCTGCTGAAGAAGAAGCCCGCCGAGGATGGCGAGGACGGCGCGGATGTGGCCGAGACGCATGCGCCCAAGCCCAAGGCCAAGCCCAAGTCCGACCACCCGCCCACCTTCGTGCCGCTGGACCCTTTCACGGTCAACCTGGCCGACAAGGACGTGGACCGCTTTGCGCAGGTGGGCGTCACACTGGAGATCGAAGACCCCAAGTTTGCCGACCAGATCAAGGCCTACATGCCGGCCATTCGCAGCAACGTGCTGATGGTGCTGTCGCACAAGACTGCGGCCGAGTTGCTCAGCCGCGAGGGCAAGGAAAAGCTCGCCAGGGAGATCATGCGCGAGTCCGTGCGTCCCATGGGCATCGAGCTGGACGACGAGGAAGAGGAAGACCCGCCGCCCGACGCTGCCAAGAAGAAGAAAAAGAAGAAGCGCGTCCACGTGGAAAGCCCGGTGACGCAGGTGCACTTCTCCAACTTCATCGTGCAGTAAGCCGATTCGGCGATGAATCAGCAGATCCTCTCCCAAGACGAAGTCGATGCACTGCTCCAGGGCATCACCGGCGAGAGCCAGAAGCTCGAGCAGGAGGAGGAGCAGGTCGGCGGCATCCGCGAGTACAACCTCGCCAGCCAGGAACGCATCGTCCGTGGGCGCATGCCCACGATGGAGATCATCAACGAACGCTTCGCGCGCAACATCCGCGTGGGCCTGTTCAACTTCATCCGCAAAAGCCCCGAGGTCGCCATCGGCGGCATCAAGGTGCAGAAGTACAGCGCCTTCCTGCGCGAGATCGTCGTCCCGACCAACTTCAACATCGTCTCGGTGAAGCCGCTGCGCGGCAGCGGCCTCATCGTCTGCGACCCGACGCTGGTGTTCGCCGTCATCGACAGCCTGTTCGGCGGCATCGGGAAGTTCCATGCCCGCATCGAGGGCCGCGACTTCTCGCCCACCGAGCAGCGCGTCATCACGCGCATCGTCGACGTCATCCTCACCGAATACCACAAGGCCTGGAAGGGCATCTACCCGCTGGAGCTGGAATACCAGCGCTCGGAGATGCAGCCACAGTTCGCCAACATCGCCACCCCCAGCGAAATCGTCGTGTCGACCTCGTTCACGCTGGAGATTGGCGAGACCAGCGGCACCATCTACTTCTGCATCCCCTACTCCACGCTGGAGCCCATCCGCGACGTGCTGTACTCAACGACGGTGGGCGACTCCGCCGAGCCCGACCGCCGCTGGGTCAACCTGCTCAAGACGCAGATCCAGGCCGCCGAGGTGGAACTGGTGGCCGAACTGGGCACGGCCCCCGCCACGGTGGAGCAACTGCTGGCCTTCAAGCCGGGCGACTTCATCGAGCTGGACCTCGAACCCCTGATCCAGGCCAAGGTCGACGGGGTGCCCGTCTTCGAGTGCCACTACGGCACGTCCAACGGCCGCTACGCCCTCAAGATCGACAAAATGCTGACTGGCTCGCAGGAGAGCTGGTTGGGAGCCCAACATGAGCCCTGACACCCCCAGCCAAGAAGAACAAGACGCCATGGCGGCCGAATGGGCCGCTGCGCTGGCCGAGGCCTCGTCCGCCTCATCGGGCAGCGCATCGGGCGCCAACGAGGTCGTCTCCGAGGTGGCGCCCGAGCAGGTGTCCACGCCCAGCTTCGCCAACTTCACACCCACGCCCAGCGGGGCGCCGGTGGGCGACATCAACATGATCCTGGACATCCCGGTCCAGCTCACGGTTGAACTGGGCCGCACGCGCATCCCGATCAAAAACATCCTGCAGCTGGCCCAGGGCTCGGTCGTCGAGTTGGACGCACTGGCGGGCGAACCCATGGACGTGCTGGTCAACGGCTACCTGATCGCCCAGGGCGAGGTGGTGGTGGTGAACGACAAGTTCGGCATCCGGCTGACCGACATCGTCACGCCGTCCGAGCGCATGCGCCGGCTGTCCAAGGCGGCGTAACGCACCCCGCCACTGGCCTCGACGCCTTCGGTCGCCGAACGAGCGCCAGCTAAACGGGCTATTTGGACGGTTCGGCGGCTCAAGTCCGTCCGCAGAATGCCGAGGCATGAATGCTTCCGGCCTGCTTCCCTTTCTTTGGTTTCTCGCCATCGTCGCGCTGATCCCGGTGGCACTGTGGCTGCTCAAGCGCACGCCCATGGGCGGCGCGGCGGCGACCGGCGTGCTGCGCGTGGTCGCGCAGCTGCCCCTCTCCACCAGCCAGCGGCTGCTGGTGGTCGAGGTAGGCCAGGCTGAGGACCGCCGCTGGCTGGTGCTGGGCGCCAGCGCGCAACACATCACGACGCTGCACGTGCTGCCGCCGCAGCCAGAACCGGTCGCGCCAGCCAGCTTCGCGAAGCTGCTCAGCAAGGAACGCAGCGATGCGTAAGCGCATCGGCCTCGCACTGCTGCTGGCGGCAGGCGGCGCGCTCGCCCAGGCCCAGACACCGCCGGCCGCGCTGCCCTTGCTGGTGGGCCAGGGCGCGGGCGGCAGCAGCTATTCGGTGCCCATCCAGACGCTGCTGTTCTTCACCGCCCTGGGCTTTCTGCCCGCAGTCATCCTGATGATGACGGCGTTCACCCGCATCGCCATCGTGCTGAGCCTGATGCGCCAGGCACTGGGCACACAGGCCGCGCCGCCCAATCAGGTCATCATCGGTCTCTCGCTGTTCCTGACCTTCTTCGTCATGAGCCCCACGCTGGACAAGGTGTATGCCGACGCCTGGCAGCCTTACAGCGCCGGCCAGATCCAATTCGACGAGGCCTTGAAGCGCGCCGAAGTGCCGATGCGCGGCTTCATGCTGAAGCAGACCCGTCAGGCCGACATGGCACTGTTCTCGCGGCTGGCCAAGCTGGACCCGTCCGTCAAGGCCGAGGACGTGCCGTTCAAGGTGCTGGTGCCGGCCTTCGTGACCAGCGAGCTCAAGAGCGCCTTCCAGATCGCCTTCCTGATCTTCATCCCCTTCCTCGTCATCGACATGATCGTGGCCAGCGTGCTGATGAGCCTGGGCATGATGATGTTGTCGCCCGTGCTCGTCGCGCTGCCCTTCAAGCTGATGCTGTTTGTGCTCGCGGATGGCTGGAATCTGCTCCTCGGTTCTCTTGCAGCGAGCTTTGTCACCTGATGGATGCCCAACAAGTCTTCACCTTCGGCCAGCAAGGCCTGTACATGCTGATGCTGGTGGCCGCGCCAGTGCTGCTGGTCGTGCTGCTCGTCGGCGTGGTCATCAGCGTGATCCAGGCGGCCACGCAGATCAACGAGGCCACGCTGTCCTTCGTGCCCAAGGTCATCGCCGCGGTGCTGACGCTGGCCATCGCCGGGCCCTGGATGATGACCACGCTGGTCGAGTACATCCAGCGCACGCTGATGACCATTCCCGCCGTCGTGGGCTGAGCCCGTCGCCATGTTCAGCGTCACCGAGGCGCAGTTGCTGGCCTGGTTGAACCCGCTGCTGTGGCCTTTCATCCGCACGCTGGCGCTATTTGCCGGCATGCCCACCTTCAGCCAGCGCAATGTGCCGCTGCGGCTGCGCATCGGGCTGGCGCTCTTCATCGCGGTGGCAGCCCAGCCGTCGCTGCCCGCGCTGCCCGTCACGCCGCTGGACTCGCTGCCGATGCTGACACTGCTGATCGCCCAGCAACTGCTCATCGGCCTGGCCATGGGCTTCGCGGTGCGCATCGTGTTCGCCGCGCTGGAGTTCGCCGGTGAAATCATCGGCCTGCAGATGGGCCTGAACTTCGCCGGCTTCTTCGACCCCGCGACCGGCACCCAGGGCACGGCCAGCGCGCGCTTCTTCGGCAGCATGGTGGCCTTTCTGTTCATCGCCATCAATGGCCATCTGCTGCTGATCAACGCGCTGGTGCAGAGCTTCCACGCCTTCCCGGTGGGCACCGAACCCTTTGCCTTTCTGCGTGTGGCTCAGCCGCAGCAATGGGGCGCGGAGATCTTCAGCATCGGCCTGTGGATCGCGCTGCCGCTGATCACGATGCTGATGTTCGTCAATCTGGTGCTCGGCGTGATCTCGCGCGTGGCCCCGCAGATCGGCGTGTTTTCGGTGGGCTTCCCGCTGACCGTCAGCGTCGGCCTGATCGGCATGGTGGCCACGCTGCCGCTGATGCAGACGCCGTTCACCGTGGCGCTGGAGCGGCTGCTGGCTGCCTTCAGCTGATCAGGCCTCCCGCAAGGCCGTTGTCACCGGCAGGCTTGCCGCGCGCACGGCCGGAAACAGCCCGCCGACGAAGCCGATGGCCAGCGCCCACTTGATGCCTTCCCACAGCAGCTGCGGCGACACGGCCAGGTTGAAGCTGAGCTTGCCCACCGAACCGGCGGCCATCGTGGACGCTTCGAAGCCGTTGAACAGCGCCCAGGCCAGCGCGCCACCGATCAGCCCACCGAGCAGCGCCAGCAGCGTGGTCTCCAGCATCACGGCCACCACCACCGGCAGGCCGCGAAAACCGATCGCGCGCAGCGTCGCGATCTCGCGGGCACGCGCCGCCACCGCGGCGAACATGGTGTTGAGCGCACCAAACACCGCCCCCACGGCCATGATGGTGCCCACGGTGATGCCGATGATGCGCAGGACCCTGGTCATCTGCTCGCTCTGCTTGGCAAAGAAATCCAGCGTGGTGCTGGTCGATACCTTGAGCTGAGGATTGCCCTCCAGCGCGGCCTTGAAGTCCTTGAACGCGCTGGCGCCGGCCAGCTTGACCGTCACCGAGTTGCGGCCGCTGCCGCGCTGGTAAGTGTCGTTGACGACATTGGCATCGGCCCACAGCTCGGACTCCATCGCGTCCCCCGAAGCGAACACGCCGACCACGGTCCAGGGCTGGTTGCCCAGCTTGAGCGTCGCGCCGACCTGCAGCCCCTCGAACTGCCGCACGGCCCCCCTGCCAACGACCAGCTCGCGCAGCCCGGGCTGGAACATGCGCCCCTCCACGACCTTCATGTGCGGGCGCACCGCAAAGGCCGCCGGGCTGACGCCGCGCACCTGCGCACTGGCCTCCTCGCCGTTGCGGCTGCCCTTGACGGGCAGGTTGGCCGCCACCACGGTCTCGGCCGACACGATGGGCTCGCCCTTGTCGTTGCGGGCGATGCCCGGGCTTTGCTCGATCTGCACCAGGTCCTCGCGCGTCAGCGCCGAGGTGACCTCGGCGGCCGAGGCGCCGCGCAGCACGATGGCGGTGTCGGTGCTGCCGGAGTTGCGCAGCGTCTGCGCATAGCCCTCGGCCATGGCCAGCAAGGCCACCACCACGCCCACCACGCCGGCGATGCCCACCACGATGACGGCCGACGATCCCAGCCGCTGCCCCAGCGTGCTGATGCCCACTGCGGCCACCGAGCGCGCCTGCGCACCGCTGCGCGTCAGGCCCAGCCACAGCGCCAGCAGCACCGCCAAGGCCAGCGCGCCGGCCCAGGGCAGCATGACCCAGGCGACCAGCACGACCAGCGTCAGCAGCAACAGCCCGAGGTTCTTCAGGAACTTCATCGTCATGCCCTCCCGGCCAGTGCGTCGGTGATGTTCAGTCGCATCGCGTTGAGCGCCGGCAGCGCCCCCACCAGCAGGCCGAACAGCAGCATCAGCCCCACACCCGTCGCCCAGCTCGCCAGGCCGGCGGCGGGCAGATTCAGTGCGCCGTTGCTCGCCGCGCCCACGGCCGGCCCGACGACGCTGGCCAGGCCCAATCCCACCACGCCGCCGATGACCAGCAGCAGCACCGCCTCGGCCAGCACCATGGCCAGCACGCTGGCACCGGAGAAGCCCAGCGTCTTCAGCACGGCAATCTCGCCGGTGCGCTCGCGCACGGCCTGCATCATGGTGTTGCCGGCCAGCAGCAGCAGCGTGAAGAACACGGCGCCCATGATGGAGGTGACGATGAGGTTGATGTCGGCCAATTGCTTCATCCAGGCGGCGGTGGCGGCCTGCTCGGTCAGCGTGCGGGTCTCGTGGTCGGAGTTGGCGGAGATCGCGTCGATGGCCTTGGCCACGCGGTCGGCCTGGTTCACGTCGGTCACGCGCGTCACGTACCAGCCGACCTGGCCGCGGTTCCAGGGCGTGGTGTCGTCGAAATACTTCCAGTTCAACAGGAACACCTGGTCGAACCATCCGCTGGTCGTCTTGTCGCTGATCTTGATCAGCCCCACGATCTTGAAGGGCCAGTTCTGGCTGCCGTTCTTGTCCGGGAAGATGGTGGACTGCATGGGCACCTGGTCACCCACCTTCCAGCCGAAGCGCTTGGCCAGGCCCTCGCCCACCAGCGCGCCGTCCTTGGTCTCGGCAAAGGCGCGGCGGGCCTCGGCCGAGACCTCCATCTCGGGATACATGTCCAGGTAGTTGGGCGCCACCGCGAAGCTGAACACCTGGTTCTCAGGCTTTTGGTAGGCGCCGCCGAACCAGTTGGCGAAGGTGGTGTCCTTCACGCCGTCGATCTGCGCGATGCGCGCGCCCAGCGACATGGGCAGCAGCTGGATGAAGCTGAGCTTGGCGCTGGTCTGCAGCCGCTGCGCGCCGTTGGCGCTCTGGCCAGCCTGGTCAAAGCCCACGCGCACCGCGTCCAGCAAGCCGAACAGCAGGAAGGCAGTGATGATGGAAACGAGGGTCAGCAAGGTCCTGAGCTTGCGCCTGAACAACGCCGCCCAGATGAGGTGGAGGTATTTCATCGCGCTTCCCTCAGGCCGCGACGGCCTCGGTCACGAGCATGCCCTTGTCCAGGTGCAGCGTGCGGCTGGCGCGGCTGGCGGCCTTGGGGTCATGGGTGACCATGACGATGGTCTTGCCATGCTCGCGGTTGAGCGCCTGCAGCAGCGTCAGCACATCCTCGGCACTCTGCCGGTCCAGGTCGCCGGTCGGCTCGTCGCAGACCAGCAGCATGGGGTCGGACACGATGGCCCGGGCGATGGACACGCGCTGCTGCTGGCCGCCCGACAACTCGGTGGGCTTGTGCGCGGCGCGGTCCGCCAGGCCCACCAGCTGCAGCGCAATCGCCGCACGCTTCCTGCGCTCTGACGCCGACAGCTTGGTCAGCAGCAGCGGCAGCTCGACGTTCTTCTGCGCCGACAGCATGGGCATCAGGTTGTAGAACTGGAACACGAAGCCCACCTTGGCCGCGCGCCACTTGGCCAGCGCCGCCCCCGAGAGCTGGTCGATGCG
Organism: Roseateles sp.; assembly: GCA_046294815.1. Lineage (GTDB taxonomy): Bacteria > Pseudomonadota > Gammaproteobacteria > Burkholderiales > Burkholderiaceae_C > Pelomonas. Next base: position 17,024 of record JBKBOJ010000008.1, read on the forward strand.
CTCGCCGCCCACGGTGATGGAGCCACCGGTGGGCGCGTCCAGCCCGCCAATCAGGTTCAGCAAGGTGGTCTTGCCCGAGCCCGACGGCCCCATCAGCGCGAGAAAGTCGCCCTGCGCCACGTCGAGGTCGATGCTGTGCAACACCTCCACCTTCTGCTTGCCACGCGTGTAGACCTTGGAGAGGTCGCGGATCGCTATCAATGCACTCATGCTCAGTCCTTGCTCACGATGGTGGAACCCGGCTTCAGCTCGGCGGGCGGCGCAACGACCACCGTCTCGCCCGCCTTGACCCCGGCCGTGGCCAGCTTGAACTTGCCGACGTCGGCGCCCAGCTGCACCACACGCTGCTGCGCCCTGCCGTCGCTGACGACGAACACGACCTGCGCGCCGTCGCGCTCGGTCAGCGCCTGCGGCGGCAGCAGCACGCCCGGCACCGGTGGCGCGTCGGGCCGGGGCGCAGCGGCCAGGAAGCTCACGCGCACGCCCATGTCGGGCACCACACGCTCGTCCTTCTGCTCCAGCGCCACGCGCACCTTGACGGTCGCCTTGCCGCGGTCGGCGCTGGGGATGACGGCGACGACGCGCGCCGGGATCTTCCAGTCCGGATAGGCGTCCAGCACCGCCTCGCAAGGCATGTCGGGCCGAACCTGGGCGATGTAGGCCTCATTGACGTCGACGCTGACCTCCAGCGAGTCCATGTCGACGATGGTGCCCACGCCGGTGCGCGTGTAGCCGCCGCCGGCCGACAGCGGCGAGATGATCTCGCCCACCTGAGCGGCGCGTGCGGTGACGACACCGTCAAACGGCGCGCGCACGGTGGCGTAGTCGAAGTTGACGCGCGCCTGACGCGCCTGCGCCTGAGCCGCCTCAACCTGGCGCTGCGCCGCCTCCAGCTGGGCCGCCACCGACTTCACCGCAGTGCCTGCCTGCTCGCGCGACTGGCGTGTCGTCATGCCCGCAGCGGACAGCTCCGCCTGGCGGCGCTCGTCGGCGCGCGCCTGCTCGAGCTGGGCACGCAGTTGGCCCAGCTGGGCCTCGGCCGCGCGCACCTGGGCCTCGGCCGCGGCCAGGCCGGCGCGCAGGCCGGTGTCATCCAGCCGCGCCAGCACCTGGCCCTTGCGCACCTTGAAGCCCTCGTCGATGAGCACCTCGGTCAGTGTGCCGGTGATCTGCGCTGACACGGTGGCCATGCGCCGCGCCGTCACATAACCGGTGGCCTGCAGCACGGCGCTGGCCGCAGCGCCCTGGCCGTTGGCACGCGCCGTGACGGTCTGCACCGCAACGGGCTTCTGCTGGGCCAGGTACCACCAGGCCCAGCCCACGCCGCCGGCCAGCAGCAGCGCGGCCACGCCCCCAGCCCAGGCCAGCCGCAGCCCACGGCCGCCGCGTTCCTCGCGCTGCGCGCCGTCGATGCGCAGTTCCTTCAAAAGTCCGGTATCGATGGCCGCCTCCCTGGAAAAATGGCGCGCGACCACGGCCTCTCTGTCAAGCCCGCCGCGCCAAAAGCTGAGGCATTGTGCACAGATAGCGCCATCACGCCGCCCAACCTTGGACGGGTGGACAGCCGGGCCGCCGAATCGACAGCCTGCGGTGATGAACGGCGGCCGCCCCCGTCAGCTGGCCACGAGGCCGTTGCGAATCGCGTAGACCGTCAGCTCGGAGTTGTTGGTCAGACCCAGCTTCTCCAGCACGCGGGCGCGGTAGACGCTGACGGTCTTGGGGCTGAGCATCAGCTCCTCGGCGATGTCGGAGAGCCGCTTGCCCGAGGCGATCATCACCAGCGTCTGCAGCTCGCGGTCGGACAGCTTGTGGTGCGCCTGCTCGGCCACCGGCGCGGTCAGGCTCTCGACCAGCATCTGCGCGATCTCGGGCGTCACGTACTTGCGCCCCTGGGCCACGGTGCGGACGGCCTGCACCAGCGAGGCCGGGTCGCCGCCCTTGTTGACGTAGCCGTAGGCGCCGGCGCGCAGCGCGCGAATGGCGTACTGGTCCTCGGGATACATGGACACGATCAGCGTGCGCACGGCCGCCCCTTCGTCCTTGAGCACATGCAGCACGTCCAGGCCCGACCGGCCGGGCATGTTGATGTCCAGCACCAGCACGTCGCAGGGGTTGTCACGGCCCAGCCGGTGCAGCAGGCCACGCAGCTCGGTGTAGTCGCCGGCCTCGCCGATGACCTCGATGTCGCCGCTGTCGGCCAGCGTGTCGCGGATGCCGCGGCGAATCAGGCCGTGGTCGTCGCAGAGGATGACGCGGATCACAGCCTGCCCCAGATGGACTCGCTGGTGGTGTCGCCAAAGTCGGTGGCGTCATCCAGCGCGTCGATGGCGTCAGGGTTCAGCGGCACGGTCAGGATGAGGCTGGTGCCGCTGCCGGGCGTGCTGGAGAGATCTACCCAGCCGCCAACGGTGGCCGCGCGCTCGTGCAGGCCACGGATGCCGAAGGAGCGCTCCTTGGTCAGGTCGGCTGGCGCGATGCCGCGGCCGTTGTCGCGGATCTCCAGCGTCAGCACACCGGAGTCCTGGCTCAGCTCGATGTCCACCCGGGTGGCCTGGGCGTGCTTGGACACGTTGGTCAATGCCTCCTGCGCTGTGCGGTACGCCACCAGCGGCACCCCGGATGGCAGGGCCAGGTGCTCCTCGCCGACGCGCAGCGCGGCCTCGATGCCGGTGCGGCGTTCGAAGCGCGCCACCATCCACTGCAGCGCCGCCACCAGCCCCTGCTCCAGGATGGCCGGGCGCAGGTTGTGCATGATGCGCTGGCTGGCCTCGATGGCCGAGTTGACGGTCTCCAGCGCCGCCGCCACGCGCGCACGCACCTCGGGCTCCTGGGCATGGCGATCTATCCAGGCCAGGTCGAACTTGATGGCCGTGAGCGATCCGCCCACGTCGTCATGGATCTCACGGGCGATGGCCGCACGCTCCAGCTCGACACTGGTCTGCAGGTGACCGGCCAACTGGTGCAGCCGCTGCTTGGACTTGACCAGCTCCTCGTCCGCTGCGATGCGGGCACGCTCGCTTTCGGCAGCGTCAACCGCATGCAACAGCGCCGGCCCGAGCCGCGCCAGATTGTTCTTCAGCAGGTAGTCCGCCGCGCCATTGCGCATCGCGGCCACCGCCGTGTCCTCGCCGATCTCGCCGGAGATCAGGATGAAGGGCACGCGCGAGCCGCGCTCCTGCAGCGCGTCCAGCACCTGCAGGCCCGAGAAGCCGGGCAGGTTGTAGTCCGACAGGATGGCATCCCAGGGCTGGTCCAGCGCTGCCAGCACCTGCGGCAGGCTGTCCAGCCGGGTCAGCTCAACGCGCAGGCCGGAGCGGCCCAGCTCGGTCAGGATGAGCTGGTGATCGAGTTCGGCGTCCTCGACATGCAACACCCGCAAGACCCGCGGCGGCTTCTCCATACCTGAATTCGTCATGGGAGCGCAGTATGCCGCGGCGGGCGGGCGCCACACTCAAGCCGCCCCAGAGCGGTAATACCGCGCGTTCTCTCTCCTTCTCGAGGTCCACAACTGCCGAAAAGCGATCGAACATGCCATGATGCAAGCGCCCTGATGGCAGCCACAGGGCTTGCGACAAGAAGCGGAATGCCCTCGCGGAGACACGATGCAGACAGACACTTCAACCGCAGCGGATGGCATAGACGGCAGCATCGTCCCCATGCCCTTGCTGGCGGCTGCGGAACTGCAGGATCACCTGATGACGGTGACGAACGACCTTGAACGCCTGCAGCGCCTGCTCGACGACGCCGGCGAGGCCTTGTCCACCCACTTCTACAGCGCCTCCAACCAGGTCATGACCCTGCTCCGCCACAGCGACGGCAGCCCTTCCTCAGAGGGGCTCCAGCAGATCATGCAAGACATTGCCGGCGCCATCACGGCCCTGCAGTTCCAGGACATGGCCACGCAGCTGATCGCCCACACCAGCCAACGTCTGCGCAACTGCGCCGACCAGCTGGCCCGCGACACCTTTGGCATGGACGACGAGGACGGTGCCGCCATCGTTGAAATCGCACCGCTGCGTCCCAATCCCGTCACGCAGGACGAGATGGACGCCGGCTCCATCGAACTATTCTGAATTCACAGCCCCCAGGCAACCCACGTTCTCTCGGAGAAAACTCAGATGCACTCAATCCTTGCTGTCGACGATTCAGCCTCGATGCGCCAGATGGTGGCCTTCACGCTCAAGAACGCCGGCTTCAACGTGGTGGAAGCCGTGGATGGACAGGACGCCTGGGAGAAGTCTGGCCAGCGCGATTTCGACCTGGTGCTGACCGACCAGAACATGCCGCGCATGGACGGCATCAGCCTGACCAAAAAGCTGCGCGAAAACCCGAAGTTCAAGACCACGCCCATCCTGATCCTGACCACCGAGTCCAGCGATGCGATGAAGCAGGCCGGCCGCGCCGCCGGCGCCACCGGCTGGCTGGTCAAGCCCTTCGACCCGGCCAAGCTGATCGAGGTGATCGGCAAGGTCATCCGCTGACCTCTGAGCCAGGGGAGCACCAGCCATGGGTGACATGACGACCGAAGGCGCCAGCATCAGCGCCGGCATTGACCTCAGCCAGTTCTACCAGGTCTTCTTCGAGGAGGCCGGCGAGAACCTGGACAACATGGAGCAGCTGCTGCTGAACCTCAACGTCGAAGCGGCAGACGATGAGGAACTCAACGCCATCTTCCGCTGCGCCCACTCCATCAAGGGAGGTGCCGCGACCTTCGGCTTCAGCGACGTCGCCGAGCTGACCCACCAGATGGAGACGCTGCTGGACAAGCTGCGCCGCCACGAGCTGCAGCCCAACGCCGCCATGGTGGACGTGCTGCTGCAGTCTGGCGACGCGCTGCGTGCCCAGCTGGGCCGCCACCAGGGCTCGGGCGCCGATCCCGTCAACACGACCGATCTGCTCGCCAACATCAAGGCCTTTGTCGAAGGTGGCGATGCGGCGGTGGCTGCACCCGCCCCGGCGGCGCCCCCTGAGCCCGCGGCCGCACCAGCCCCCGCCCCTGCAGTGCCTGCGGCAACCAAGAATCCGGCCGCCCGCCTGCTGGAGCTGCAGGTCGGCCCGCTGACCGACCTCAGCCTGGCGGACAACCTGGTCGAGTTGTTCAAGGAAATCACGGACCTGGGCACCATCGAGCCGCTGGACGCCGGCCAGAGTTCCGACGGCATGCGCCGCTTCAAGGTGCTGACCAGCAGCACCGACAACGAACTGCTGGACCTCTTCACCTTCCACGTCGCGCGCGATCAGGTCAAGCTGATCCCGCTGGGCCCCGGCTTCGGCTTCTACGACGGCGCGCCGGGCGCGCCGCCGGCCGAGGCGCCCTCCACCGATCCCGGCTACGGCTTCTTCGAAGATGCCCCGGGCACGCCCGCCGCCGCCACGGGAGCCGCGCCGGCGCCGGCGCCCGCACCGAGCGCGGCCATCGTGCCGACCCGGCCCACGACGACGCCGGCCAAGGTCGAAGCCAAGCCCGCCACCGGCGGCCTGGACCAGACCACGCTGCGCGTCTCCATCGAAAAGGTGGACCAGCTCATCAACCTGGTCGGCGAGCTGGTCATCACCCAGGCCATGCTGGCCCAGAACAGCCGCGAGCTCGACCCGGCGGTGTACCAGCAGCTGACCTCGGGCTTGGCGGACCTGGAGCGCAACACGCGCGACCTGCAAGAGTCGGTCATGTCCATCCGCATGATTCCGATGTCGACCGTGTTCAACCGCTTCCCGCGCATGCTGCGCGACCTGGCCGCCAAGCTGGGCAAGAAGGTCGAGCTGGTCACGCAGGGCGAGGCCACCGAGCTGGACAAGAGCCTGGTCGAGAAGATCACCGACCCGCTGACCCACCTGGTGCGCAACAGCTGCGACCACGGCATCGAGATGCCGGCCGAGCGCGTCGCCAAGGGCAAGCCCGAGCAGGGCACCATCACGCTGGTGGCCTCCCACCAGGGGGGCAGCATCGTCATCGAGGTGCGCGACGACGGCCGCGGCCTGAATCGCGAGAAGCTCATCAAGAAGGCCCGCGAGAAGGGCATCGATGCGCCGGACACCATGACCGACGCCGAATGCTGGAACCTGATCTTCGCGCCGGGTTTCTCCACGGCCGAGCAGGTCACCGACGTGTCCGGCCGCGGCGTGGGCATGGACGTGGTCAAGAAGAACATCACCTCGCTGGGCGGCACGGTCGAGATCGACTCCGCCGAGGGCTACGGCATGAAGGTGTCGGTGCGCCTGCCGCTGACGCTGGCCATCATGGACGGCATGAGCGTGGGCGTGGGCGACGAGTGCTACATCCTGCCGCTTTCGTCGGTCGTCGAATCCTTCCAGGTGCAGGCCGACACCATCAAGACCGTCGCCGGCTCCGGCCGCGTGGTCGAGGTGCGTGACGAATACATGCCGGTCATCGAGCTCGAGAAGGTCTTCGACGTGCCGCGCTTCGACTTCGAGCACGTCTCCTCCATCATGGTCGTCGTGGAGGCCGAAGGCGGCCGCGTCGCGCTGCTGGTCGATGAATTGCTGGGCCAGCAGCAGGTGGTCGTGAAGAACCTCGAAGCCAACTACCGCAAGGTCAACGACGTGTCCGGCGCCACCATCATGGGCGATGGCCGCGTGGCCCTCATCCTGGACGTCGGCAGCCTCGTGCGCCGGTCCCGCCACTAAACCCAACGACTCCTGGAGAGGTTCGCATGGAATCCAGCAACGTCCCCGCACTGCGCCAGCGAGGCGCCGTCACCACCACGTCTCAAGTGCCCAAGAGCGGCGAGTACCTGACCTTCCGGCTCGGCTCCGAGGAGTACGGCATCGACATCCTGAAGGTGCAGGAGATCCGCTCCTACGAGCAGCCCACCCGCATCGCCAATGCGCCCGACTTCATCAAGGGCGTGGTCAATCTGCGCGGCGTCATCGTGCCCATCGTGGACCTGCGTCTGAAGCTGAACTGCCCCAGCGCCGAATACAACAGCTTCACGGTGGTCATCGTGCTGAACGTGCGCAACCGCGTGGTCGGCGCCGTGGTGGACTCGGTTTCCGACGTGCTGGAACTCAGCCGCGACGCCATCAAGCCCGCGCCCGAGCTGAACGCCGCATCGGTGGACACCAGCTTCATCACCGGCATCGGCTCGGTGGGCGAGCGCATGCTGATCCTGATGGACATCGAGGGCCTGATGAGCAGCGCCGAGATGGGCCTGATGGACGCGGCCGTCGCGGCCTGAGTCGACGCTGGACCAAACAAAACGGGCGGCCGCGGGCCGCCCGTTCTTCATTGCAGATCCGCAATCAGACCCGCTCGGCGACCCAGCCAACCACGCTCTGCAGTGCCGCGGCCAGACCAGCCGGCTGCGTGCCGCCGGCCATGGCCAGGTCGGGCTTGCCGCCACCCTTGCCGCCCACTTGGCTGGCGACGAAGTTGACCAGCTCCCCGGCCTTGACCTTGGCCACGCTGTCGGGCGTCACGCCCGCTGCCAGCTGCACCTTGTCGCCATCGACCGCAGCCAGCACGATGGCCGCGGTCTTGAGCTTGTCCTTGAGCTTGTCCATGGTCTCGCGCAATGTTTTGGCGTCGGCGCCTTCGAGCCGGGCGGCCAGCACCTTCAGGCCCTTGACGTCGACGGCCTTGGCCAGCAACTCGTCGCCCTGGGCCGAGGCCAGCTTGCTCTTGGCGGCGGTGAGTTCCTTCTCCAGCGCCTTGACCTGGTCGAGCACGGCCTGCAGGCGCGAACCCAGCTCGCCGGGCGCGGCCTTGAGGGTCTGGGCCATGCCCTGCACCGTGGTCTCCAGCGACTGTAGATACGCCAGCGCGTTGTCGCCGGTGACGGCCTCGACGCGGCGGATGCCGGCCGCCACGCCCGACTCGGAGACGATCTTGAACAGGCCGATGTCGCCGGTGGCCTTCACATGTGTGCCACCACACAGCTCCTTGGACGAGCCGATGCTCAGCACCCGCACGGTCTCGCCGTACTTCTCGCCGAACAGCATCATCGCGCCCGACTTCTGCGCATCGTCCAGCGCCATGACCTGGGCCGTGGCAGCGGCATTGGCAAGGATCTCGGCATTGACGAGCGCCTCGACCTCGCGGATCTCCTCGGCCGTCAGCGGCGCGTTGTGCGCGAAATCGAAGCGGGTGCGCTCAGGCGTCACCAGCGAACCCTTCTGCTGCACATGCGCACCCAGCACCTCGCGCAGCGCCTTGTGCATCAGGTGGGTGGCACTGTGGTTGCGCACGGTCCTGCCGCGCCGCTCGGCGTCGACCCTGGCCGTGAACACATCACCGACCTTGACCGTGCCCTCCACGACCTGGCCGTGGTGGCCATGGACATCGGCCTGGATCTTGATCGTGTCGGACACAACCACGCGCGTCGTGCCGTTGCGCAGTTCGCCGGCATCGCCCACCTGGCCGCCGCTCTCGGCGTAGAACGGGGTGTGGTCCAGCACGATGACCGCATCGTCACCGGCCTGGGCCGCATCGACCGGGGCGCCATCGATGTAGATGGCCGTGACCTTGGCGGCCTCGACGACCAGGTGCTCGTAGCCGTGGAAGCTGGTCGCCACGCCGCTGTAGGCCAGGCCCTGGGCCATCTTGAACTTGCCGGCCGCGCGGGCGCGGCTCCTCTGCTCCTCCAGCAACGCGTGGAAGCGCGCTTCATCCACCGTCACGCCGCGCTCGCGGCAGACGTCGGCCGTCAGGTCGACCGGGAAGCCGTAGGTGTCGTGCAGCTTGAAGGCGGTGTCGCCGTCGACATGGCCCTTGGCGAGCGCACCTTCGAGGATCTCCATGCCGGTGGCGATCGTCTGGAAGAAGCGCTCCTCCTCCTGCTTGAGCACGTCGGTCACGCGGCCTTGGGCCTGGCGCAGCTCGGGGTAAGCATCGCCCATCTCGACGGCCAGCGCGGCCACCAGTTTGTGGAAGAAGGGCCTGCGCGCGCCCAGCTTGTAGCCGTGGCGGATGGCGCGGCGGGCGATCCGGCGCAGCACGTAGCCGCGGCCGGCATTGCCGGGAATGACGCCGTCCACGACGATGAACGAGCAGGCGCGGATGTGGTCGGCAATGACCTTCAGCGACGGGCTGTCCTTGTCGCAGTCGCCGCCGCCGGCCTCGTCCACGGCCTGCTTGGCCGCGGCCAGCAGGTTCACGAACAGGTCGATCTCGTAGTTGGAGTGCACATGCTGCAGCACCGCCGCCAGCCGCTCCAGGCCCATGCCAGTGTCCACGCTGGGCTTCGGAAGGCGGTGCATCACGCCGTCCTCAGTCCGGTTGAACTGCATGAAGACGTTGTTCCAGATCTCGATGTAGCGGTCGCCATCCTGCTCGGCCGAGCCCGGCGGGCCGCCGGCGACCTCCGGGCCGTGGTCGTAGAAGATCTCGGTGCAGGGGCCGCAGGGCCCCGTGTCGCCCATCATCCAGAAGTTGTCGGACATGTAGCGCCCGCCCTTGTTGTCGCCGATGCGCACGATGCGCTCTTGCGGCACCCCCACGACCTTGTTCCAGATCTCGTAGGCCTCGTCGTCTTCCTCGTAGACAGTGACCCACAGCCTCTCGGCCGGCAGCTTGAAGTGGACGGTCAGCAATTCCCAGGCGTATTGAATCGCGTCCTGCTTGAAATAGTCGCCGAAGCTGAAGTTGCCCAGCATCTCGAAGAAGGTGTGATGCCGCGCGGTATAGCCCACGTTGTCCAGGTCGTTGTGCTTGCCGCCGGCCCGAATGCACTTCTGGCTGGTCGCCGCCCGGGTGTAGGCGCGCTTGTCGAAGCCCAGGAACACGTCCTTGAACTGGTTCATGCCCGCGTTGGTGAACAACAGCGTCGGGTCGTCGCCGGGCACCACCGGGCTGGAGGCGACGATCTGGTGCCCCTTCGACTCGAAGAACTTCAGAAAGGTCTGGCGGATCTCGGCGGCTTTCATTCCGGGGGCTTCCTGAGAGATTGACGAAATGGTCGGTGACAAAGAGGCGCGATTGTAGAGAGGGGGCTTGCGCCACCAGCGGTAGAGTGAAGTCCAAAGCCTTTGGAGAAGCCTCGATGGACTCGAACTCACCGCTGGACGCGCTCGACAACCCCGGCCTGCTGCGCACCCAGGCCTTGATCAACGGCGAATGGGTGAGCGGCAGCACCACCTTCGCCGTCACCGACCCCGCCACCGGCCGCGAACTGGCCCAGGTGCCCAACCTGGGCCGCACCGAGGCCGACTCGGCCATCGCCGCGGCCGCCAACGCGCTGAACGCCTGGCGGGCCAAGCCGGCCAAGGAGCGGGCGGCGGTGCTGGTGCGCTGGCAGCAACTGCTGGTCAAGCATGCCGACGACCTGGCCCGGCTGATGACGGCCGAGCAGGGCAAGCCGCTGGCCGAGGCGCGCGGCGAAGTGATCTACGGCGCAAGCTTTCTGGAATGGTTTGCCGAGGAAGCCAAGCGCGTCTACGGCGAGACCATTCCGACCACCGACCCAACCAAGCGCTACCTGGTGATCAAGCAGGCCATCGGCGTCTGCGCGGCGATCACGCCGTGGAACTTCCCGCTGGCGATGATCACCCGCAAGGTCGCGCCGGCGCTGGCCGCGGGCTGCACCGTCATCATCAAGCCGGCCGAGGCCACGCCTTTGACGGCACTGGCCGTGGCCGAACTGGCCCAGCGGGCCGGTATGCCGGCGGGCGTGCTGAACGTGCTGACGGCGGATGCCGCGCAGTCCGTCGAGATCGGTCAGGCGCTGTGCCAGAGCGACGTGGTGCGCCACCTGTCCTTCACCGGCTCCACCGAGGTCGGACGCATCCTGATGGCACAGTGCGCACCGACGATCAAGAAACTCAGCCTGGAACTGGGCGGCAACGCACCCTTCATCGTCTTCGACGACGCCGACCTGGACTCCGCCGTCGATGGCGCCATCGCCAGCAAGTACCGCAACGCCGGACAGACCTGCGTCTGCGCCAATCGCATCTATGTGCAGGCCGGCGTGTACGACGCCTTCTTGGAGAAATTTGCGGCCAAGGTGGCGCAGCTCAAGGTCGGCAACGGCTTTGAGGCCGGCATCCATGTCGGCCCGCTGATCGACGCACAGGCACTGCAAAAGGTCGAGACCCACGTGGCGGACGCGATCGCGCTGGGCGCCAAGGTGATGACCGGCGGCAAGCGCGTGGCCGCAACCACGGGCCACTTCTTCGAGCCCACCCTGCTGGCGGACGCCACGCCGGAGATGCTGTGCTCGCGCGAGGAGACCTTCGGCCCGGTTGCACCGGTCTTCAAGTTCCAGACCGAGGAAGACGCCATCCGGCTGGCCAACGCGACCGAGTTCGGCCTGGCCAGCTACTTCTACAGCCGCGACATCGGCCGCATCTTCCGCGTGGGCGAGGCGCTGGAATATGGCATGGTGGGCATCAACACCGGCCTGATCTCGACCGCCGAAGTGCCGTTCGGCGGCGTCAAGCAGTCGGGCCTGGGCCGCGAGGGTGGGCGCCAGGGACTGGAAGACTACGTCGAGGTGAAGTACCTGTGCCTGGGTGACCTGCAGAAGTAGTCCACCTTCAGCGCGCACCATGAAAAAGGGGCCCTTGTGGGGCCCCTTGCATTGTTCGGGCCGGTGCGGCGGCCCCAACGTTTCTCGCCTGGTTTAGAACTCGTACTTGGCCGTGATTTGCATGGCCCAGGCCGACTCGCCCTTGTTGTTCTTGGTGACGTAGTCGAACGGCGTACCGACCGCATAGATGACCTTGCCGGTGGCCGGATCGATGCCGGCCGTGTTCACGAACGCGCGGCGGTTGCCACCATAGCTCGTGAAGGTGATCTCGTCGATGTGGCCGTAGCGCTTGTTGACCAGGTTGCCGAAGTTCAGGATGTCCAGCGTGATGACACCCTTGTGACCGACAAACAGCCCCGGCACTTCCTGGCTCAGGCGCACATCGATCGTGTTGCTGAACTTGGAACGCGCCGAGTTGCGCGGCACGACACGGCCCTTGTACTTGCTCAGGCCCGGATCGGCATCAACGATGCTCCAGAACAGCGCCTCGGCCTGGCTGGAGGAGTTGGCCACCGTATTGCCCGCACCTTGCAGGCGGAACAGCACCTCGCCCGAACCCACCCCCTTGGGCACGTACATCAGGTCATTGCCGGCCATGCCGTCGCCGTTGAAGTCGTTGCCATAGGTCCAGCTATAGGGCTTGCCGTCACGACCTTCGTAGAAGGCGCCAAAGGTCGTCTTGTACTTGCCGAAGAACGCCTTGCTGAAGTTGACGCTGGCGTTCACACGGTCGCGGATCAGGTACGACGAGTTGGACGCCACGTTCTCGTTCGGGTTGAAGATGGCGGTGCCGCGGTAGTTGGAATGCGCCGTGGAGGAGGTCAGTGGGCTGACTTCCGTGGCCGACGTACGGGTGTAGGCCAGGTTCCAGTTCAGTGCCGGCGAGACCTGCTGCGACAAGGACAAGGTGATGGCGTTTCCACCGCCCTTGTTCGTGTGCGCCACCGACGTGATGTGGCTCGTGGGCTCGGTCACATAGGCGCGATTCGCATTGTTCTGGAAGCGCGAACCGCAGCCGGTGACCGGGCTGGTGTTGCCGGTGGTCCAGCAAGACGGATTCAGCCCGGCGGCGTTCCAGTACGTGTTGCGGCCGTCAGGCAGCGTGCCCGTCGGCGCACCCAGGTTCAGGGAGCGGTAGTAGATGCCGTCCTTGGTCTTGGTGTGCAGCCAGTCCACGCCGGCGGTCAGGCCGTACCAGGGCAGTTCGGTGTCGAAAGCGAGGTTCGCCTTCCAAACCGAGGGCTGCTTCACATCGGGATCGATGAAGTCGACCTTGGCGGCCGGCGCCGTGCCGCTCACGCCGGGCTGCGCGTCCGGGTTCGGCGAATACTTCAGCGAGGCCGGGCACGGATTGCCGCCACCACTCGCGCAGGACAGGCTGACCACGGCCATGCCGGTGTTCTGGAACGGGTTGGTCAGCCAAACGTTCATGGCGCCGCCCTGGAACAGGCCCAGGCCGCCACGCACCTGTGACTTCTTCTTGTCGAACAGGTCGAGTTTCCAGTTGAAGCCCACGCGCGGCTGGACCAGCTTGGTGCCGTCCAGCACATTGGTGTTCTTGACGCCGAACTGCGTGCTGGCGGCGGTGTTCTCGATGGGTCTATCCGGCGTGTCGATACGGTCGATGCGCACGCCGCCGGTCACGTTCAGCTTGCTGTTGATGCGCCAGGTGTCCTGCAGGAACACGCCCAGCGAGTTCAGCGTCCAGTTCGCGGCACCATCCTGCAGCGTCTTGCCGGGCAGCGGGAACTGCAGCGTGTAGCTGTAGGGCGTACCAGCCAGCCAGTCGCGCACCGGATCGGCGCTTTGGAAGGTGTAGGTGCCCTTCGTGTTCTGCAAGAAGGCGTTGAAGATGTCGATCGTCTCGTAGTCGAAGCCGAACTTGATCTCGTGGTCACCCAGGAAGTAGGTGCCTGCGAAATAAGCCGTCTTCGTCTTGGTCGCCAGGCTGTTGAAGTGGCGGCTGTTCTCCGTGCCAAAAATCAACGTGCGGTTGGTCGTCGGGTTGCCGATGGGCGACGGCGTCGTCCAGATCAGGCTGACCTGCGGCAGATTGCTGTTGTTCTTGGGCGCGGACTTGTAGTCGCTGTTGGACACCTTCAGCTCAGTGCTGAAGTTGTCGCTCCAGTCCGAGAACAACTGAGCGACCACGGTCTCCAGCGTCTTGTCCTGGGTGTAGAAGCGCGAGGACATGGACAGCGTGGACGCGTTGAACGTCGTGAACTGCGGCTCCGACTCCTGCGACTTCGTGTAGCGAATGTTGAAGCGGTGCGCGTCGCTGATGTTCCAGTCCAGCTTCAGCACCGTGTCCTTGGAGAGCAGGTAGACGTCGGAAGGCACCTCGATGCCACCGATGTCGATGCCATAGGTCTTCGCTGCCGCCTGGGCCGCCGCGATCTGCTCGTTGGTGATGCCGACGTTGGTCCGCGCACTGCCCATCGGACCGAAGCTCGGTGCATTGCGGCTGCTCTTCAATTCCTCGTAGCCGGCGAAGAAGAACAGCTTGTCCTTGATGATGGGACCGCCCAGCGTGAAACCCTTGGTGTCTTCCTTGAACGACGGCGGGGGCGCATAGCTGCCGCCGCCGGTGCGGGTGTAACGGTCGCCCGCCATGCTGTCGTCACGGTAGACGTAGTAGACGCTGCCCTTGAACTCGTTGGTGCCCGACTTGGTGACCGCGTTGATGTTCGCGCCGGTATAGCCCTTCTGTGTCGTGTCGTAGTTCGACACGTTGACCTGCACCGCCTGGATCGCCTCGATGGAGATCGGCTGCTTGTTCATCGGCAGGTTGTTGGCTTCCAGGCCGAACCGGTCGTTGATGGACACGCCGTCCACGGTGATCGAGTTGAAGCGAGAGTTCTGGCCGACGGCCGAGATCTCGCCACGCTCCTTGTCCGTTTGGCTCAGGCGCGGATCCAGGCGCGCATAGTCCTGCAGGCTGCGCTGGATGGACGCATACGACTCCAGCTCCTGGCGGCCCAGCTGCGTGCCCGAACCCATGGTCGACGCATCGAACTTGCTGTTCGCAGCGGCCGTGCCCGTCACCACCACGGCCTCCAGCTGATTGGCACCCAGCGTGAGGTCGATGCTGGCAGTCTCCGCCAGCTGCAGGAACACGTCGTTGCGGGCGTTGCGGTCGGAACCCTTGCTGACGGTGATGGTGTAGGGGCCGCCCACCCGCAGTCCGCGGGCCGTGTAGCGGCCTTCCGCGTCGGTCACCACGGTGCTCGACGAGCCCGACTCACGGTGCACGATGACGACCGTGGCGCCCGCCACCGGCGCGCCACCCGCGGTGGTCACACGACCACCGATGGCGGCGGTGGTGTTTTGTGCCATCGCAGGCGCCGCGGCCACGATGGCGACGGCGGCGCACAGCGCCGACAGCGGGAACCCGGACCCAAACCTGTTGCTCATCCCAATCACTCCTGTTGTGCGCGCGACCAGCGCGCGGCTGATGTCGAAATTCGTCACGAAAGCGTCTGGTGACCTGCGACCCGACTTTTCGTGGCTGCCCCACCGGACCACCCGACAAGGGGCTCGGCTGCGACGGTGACCGAATTGTCATGACTTTCTGTGACAGAACTTTACGGGTAAGTCAGAAGTGGCCCATGTCAGACACAGAGCGGCACCCGGCCAGCACTGCCGCAGAGCATTTCGCCCCTTAGGGGGCCTGCTGAGCCCACCGGACGCGTCCTGTTGCCGCGCCCGTTCTGCAGCACAAATTGCACCAACATGGTGCAATTCGACTTCTTTGTAAAAATATCCTCGCCTGTCGTAGATTCACGACAAACTCCAGCAACACGCCCCCTCCTAAGATCGGCGCCCCGCCTTTCGCCACCACCCCATGGCCCTCTGCTCTCGCCCGCGCCTCGCTGCCGCCACCGCGGTGGCAATTGCCCTGCTGGCCGGCTGCGCCACGCCGTCTGCCCCCCGCACAACCGAGCTGACGCTGCTGTCCATCAACGACTTCCACGGCAACATCCAGGCCGCCAAGCCCACGCCGCTCATGCCGCGCCTGCCCGACCCCGCCACTGGCGAGGTCAAGCCCCAGCCAGCCGGCGGCGTGGCCCACCTGGCCACCGCGATGGCGCAGCTCAAGGCCAAGAATCCCGACGCCGTCATCGTGGCCGGCGGCGACCTCATCGGTGCCTCGCCGCTGATCTCCAACCTGCTGCGCGACGAGCCCACGCTGGCCGCGCTGTCGGAGCTGGGCATCGCGGCCAGCGCGCTGGGTAATCACGAGCTGGATGCCGGCCTGCCCGAGTTGCTGCGCCAGGCGCGCGGCGAATGCGGCGCCAACGGCTGCCTGTGGCCTGGCTACAAGGGCCCCGGCTTCCCCTACCTGGGTGCCAACGTGCTGGACGCCGCCACCGGCCAACCGCTGCTGCCCACCCATGTCATCCGGCAGGCCGGCCCGCTCAAGGTGGCCATCGCAGGCGTTGCCACGCGCGACACGCCGCAGGTCATCGTCGCTCGCGCCATCCAGGGCATCCGCTTCGCCGACGAGGCGGACACGCTGAATGCGCTGGTGCCCCAGCTGAAGGCCGAAGGCGCGCAGGTGCTGGTCGCCGTCATGCACGAGGGCGGCGTGCAGGGCCGGGACGGCGCCGCCAACGATCCCAGCTACACCTGCCCCACGCTGACGGGCCGGGTGCACGACATCGCCCGCCGGCTGGACCCTGCCTATGCCATCATCATCGGCGGCCACACCCACCAGGCCTACACCTGCAAGATCAACGGCAGGTTGGTCGTGCAGGCCGGCAGCTACGGCGGCTGGATCACCGAGAGCCGGCTGACGCTGGACGCCGACGGCCGCGTGCTGGACGCCCAGGCCGTCAACCATCCGGTGCTGCAGTCGGTCTACGCCCCCAACGCCAAGCTGGCCGAGCTGGTGGCCCGCGCCGCAGCCTTGACCGAGGCTGCCCGCATGAAGCCAGTCGCCACGTTGCCACGCGGCGCAACCCGCCATACCAAGGAGCCCTACGGCGATTCGGCGCTGGGCAACCTCATCGCCGACAGCCAGCTCGCCTTCGCGCGCCAGCACGGCCCGGCCGATGTCGCCTTCATGAATCCTGGCGGCATCCGCGCCGACCTGGTGGTCGAGCCCGGCAAGCCCACCACGATGAGCGACCTGCTGGCCATCCAGCCCTTCGGCAACGAGATCGTCGTGCTGACGCTGAGCGGCCAGCAACTGTGGGACATCCTGCAGCGCCAGCTACCCAAGGGCGATGCCACGCCGCGCCTGCTGCAGCCTTCTTCGACGCTGCGCTACCGCTGGCGCAGCGGCCCCGACGGCGAGCCGCAGCTGGGCGAGATCCTCATCAATGGCCAGCCGCTGGAGCGCACGCGCGACTACCGCGTGGTCGTCAACAATTTCCTGTCCGAGGGCGGCGACGCGCAGGTGGGCTTCAAGCACGGTCGCGACCGCGCGGTGCTGGGCACCGACATCGACGCACTGGTGGCGCTGCTGAGCAGCCAGCCCCAGGCCGTCGAGCAGGCCGCGCCCGGCCGCATCGTCCGCGAGTGAGCCGCTGCGGGCCGGCAAGCGCTCAACTGCCGCTTCGAGGGCCAGTGCAGCGGACACGCTCGCCGCTGCCGGCGCGAGACGAACGCTAGGAGCCTGTCGGACTTTGGGCCGGGACTCCGGCTGGAGCGGGCGATGGGAATCGAACCCACGTCATGAGCTTGGGAAGCTCAGGTCCTGCCATTGAACGACGCCCGCGATGACCCTGAATTATGGCCTGCTTCTGGGCCGCCCCTGCAGCAGCCGCGCCGCCTGCGCGGCTACAGTCGCGCGCATGTCGTCCGCTGCCGCTCCCGCTTCACGTCCGCCCGCCACGCTGCGGATCGCCTGGCGCCAGCTGTTGCGGGACTGGCGAGCGGGCGAGCTGCGGCTGCTGATGCTGGCCGTCGCGCTCGCGGTGGCGGCGCTGTGCGCCGTGGCGTTTCTGTCGGATCGGCTCGACCAGGGCCTGCGGCGCGACGCGGCGCAGCTGCTGGGCGGCGACGCGGTCGTCGCCAGCGACCAGCCCACGCCCCAGGTCATCACGGACCTGGCGGATCGCTACCGGCTCACGACCGTGCGCAGTACCAGCTTCCCGAGCATGGCGCGCGCCAACGATGCGCAGGGCGGGGAGAGCCGGCTGGTGGCGGTCAAGTCGGTCAGCCCCGGCTATCCGCTGCGCGGCAAGATCACGCTGCGCGAGGCCTTGCCGGGGCGCAGCGGCGCGCCGGCGCCGGGCGAGGTCTGGGCCGACCCGGCCGTGGCCGACGCGCTGGGCCTGAAGCTGGGTGACCCGCTGCTGTTGGGCGACGCCACGCTGCGACTGGCCGCCCTCATTCAGAACGAGCCCGACCGCGGCAGCGGCTTCATCAACTTCGCGCCGCGCGTGATGCTGGCCGAGGCCGACCTGGCCGCCACGCGGCTGGTGCAGCCGGCCAGCCGACTGACCTATCGACTGGCCGTGGTGCCAGGCCCCGGCGCGGCGCCGGACGCGCTGCGGCGCTTCGTGGCCGAGGCCGAGCAGCTGATCGAGCGCGACAAGTTGCGCGGCGTGCGGCTGGAGTCTCTCGAGGCCGGTCGGCCCGAGATGCGCCAGACGCTGGACCGCGCGGCGCGCTTCCTGCGGCTGGTGGCCATGCTGTCGGCGCTGCTGGCCGCCGTCGCCGTGGCGCTGGCCGCACGGGACTTCGCGGCCCGCCACCTGGACGCCTGCGCGATGCTGCGCGTGCTGGGCCAGTCACAGCGCCGCATTGCGTCGGCCTACGGGTTGGAGTTCCTGCTGGCCGGACTGCTGGCCAGCCTGGCCGGCGTGCTGGGCGGCTTGGCGTTGCACCAGGTGTTCGTGTCGCTGCTGGCCGGCCTCATCAATGTGGCGCTGCCGGCACCCAGCCTGTGGCCGGCGCTGCTGGGCCTGTGCCTGGGGCTGTCGCTGCTGATGGGCTTCGGCCTGCCGCCGGTGCTGCAGCTCGCGGCGGTGCCACCGCTGCGCGTGATCCGGCGCGACCTGGGCGCGCCCAAAGCCGGCTCGCTGCTGGTGCTGGGCGCGGGCGTAGCCGGCCTGGCCGCCATCCTGGTCGTGCTGGCCGGCGACCTGACGCTGGGCGCCATCGCGGCGGCGGGCTTTGCCGGCGCGGTGCTGGTGTTTGCCGCGCTGGCCTGGGTGGCCGTGAAGCTGCTGCGGCGCCTCGTGCCCACCCAGGTCAGCGGCGCGGGCCTGCCGCGCTGGCTGCTGCTGGCGACGCGCCAGGTCGCGGCGCGGCCGGGCTTCGCCGTGATGCAGGTCGCGTCGCTGGCCGTTGGATTGCTGGCGCTGGCGCTGCTGGTGCTGCTGCGCACCGACCTGATCGCCAGCTGGCGCCAGGCCACGCCAGCATCGGCGCCGGACCGCTTCGTCATCAACATCCAGCCTGACCAGGCCGAGGCGTTCCGCCAGACGCTGGACGGCGCCGGCGTGAAGGCCTACGACTGGTACCCCATGATCCGCGGCCGGCTCACAGCCATCAACGGCGAGGCGGTGCAGGCCAAGCGCTTCAGCGAGGAGCGTGCGCAGCGCCTGGCGGAGCGCGAGTTCAACCTCAGCCATGCCGGCGCGATGCCCGCACACAACCAGCTGGTGGCCGGTCGCTGGGGCTCGGCCGCGCCGGGCGAGCTGGGCCTGAGCGTGGAGCAAGGCCTGGCGCAGACGCTGGGCCTGAAACTGGGCGACACGATGGTCTTCGACATCGCCGGCCAGCCGGTGCAGGGCCGGGTGACCAGCCTGCGCAAGGTGGACTGGGCGTCGATGCGGGTGAACTTCTTCGTGCTGTTCGAGCAGGCCGAGTTGCCCGCGCTGCCGGCCACGCAGATCGCCGCCTACCGCATGCCCGCTGGCAGCACGCTGGACCGCGAGCTGGCGCGCCAGTTCCCCAACCTGACGGTCATCGACGTGTCGGCCCAGATCAACCAGGTGCAGGGCGTACTGGATCAGGTCATCCAGGCCGTGCAGTTCCTGTTCGGCTTCACGCTGGCGACCGGGCTGGTGGTGCTGATCGCGGCGGTCAGCAGCACGCGCGAGGCGCGCATCCGCGAGTTCGGGTTGATGCGCGCGCTCGGCGCACCGTCGTCGCTGCTGGCGCGGGTGCAGCGTGCCGAGTTGCTGGGCGTCGGCACGCTGGCGGGCTTGCTGGCCGGCGCGGTCGCGCTGCTGCTGGCGGCGCTGCTGTCGCGCTACGTGTTCGAGTTTGAATGGCAGCTCAAGCCCTGGGTGCCGCTGGCGAGCGCGGCTTGCGGTGCGCTGCTGGCCTGGGCCGCCGGCTGGTGGAGCCTGCGCGGCGTGCTGCAGCGCCCGGTGGTGCAGACGCTGCGTGAGGCCCAGGCCGAATGAGGCTGCCGGGCGCGCACGAGGTCGGCCGCTATCTGGCGCGGTCGGCGGCCATCGCGGTCGTCTACTACGTGCTGGCCCGGCTGGGGCTGCTGATGGTGCTGCCGCCCTACCAAGTGGCGCCCATCTATCCAGCGGCGGGCTGGGGCCTGGCGGTGCTGCTGGTGGGCGGGCTGCGCTATCTGCCGGCGGTCGCGCTGGGCTCCTTTGCCGTGCAGGCCACCGTGCTGGGCGAGATGGCCGGCACGGGCGCGTCACTGCTGCCGGCCTTGGGCATAGGCTGCGGCGCGGCGGCACAGGGCGCGGTCGGCACGCTGCTGATGCGGCGCTGGTGCGGCCGGCCACTGCTGCTGACTTCGCCGCGAGAGGTGGCGGCCTACCTGATCGCGGCCGCGCTGGCCGGCTGCGTCAGCCCCAGCGTCGCGACGCTGACGCTGCGTGCGGCCGGCGTCATCGAGACGGCGCAAATGGGCCTGGTGTGGACCGGCTGGTGGACCGGCGATCTGATGGGCGTGCTGATCGCCACGCCGATCACCTTGTCGCTGATCGGCCAGCCGCGCGCGGCCTGGGCCGCACGGCGCTTCAGCGTCGGCCTGCCCATGTTGATGACGACGCTGCTGGTGGGCTTGGGCGTGGCGGCGACGATGGAATGGGACGGCCAGCGCAACCGCGCCGACTTCACGCGCGATGCCAGTGGCGCCGCGCAGGCGCTGGCCGGCCAGCTGCGTGAACCGCTGCTGGCGCTGGAGGGCTTGCACAGCGTGCTGAAGGTCAAGCCGCAGCCGACGCGGCAGGAGTTCGAGCGCGCGACCCGCGGCTTCCTGAGCGAGGACAGCCCGCTGCTGGCGCTGGGCATGGCACGGCGCGTGGCGCGTGCGGACGTGGCGCGCTTAGACGCCGAGGCCCGGGCCGATGGGCTGGCGGGCTTCCATGCGCGCGACCGCACGCGCGCGGGCGACCTGCAGCCGCCGCCCGACGAGGACATGGTGGTGATCCGCCTGATCGAGCCCATGTCGCGCAACGCGGCGGCGCTGGGCATCAACGTGCGCACAGTGGCGGGCGCGCGTGCCGCCGTGGAGCGCGCGCTCGCCACCGGACGCGCCACAGCGTCGGCAGGCTTCCAGCTCTCGCAGGACAAGGAAGGCGCCATCGGCGTGGTCGTCTACCAGCCGGTGCAGGGCAGCGCCGGCCCGCAGCCGGCGGACCGCGTCGCCTTCGCCACGCTGCGGCCCGACCTGATACTGTCGCACCTGTCGCCCCAGTGGCCGCCGCACCTGGGTGCCTGCCTGGTGGATTTGGACCCACAGGCCACCTACAAGCGCTTGGCCGGCCAGCTGGGCTGCGAGGCGATGCAGCGCGCGGAAGGCGCGGCGCTGCCGCTGGTCAAGCTGCCGCTGAGCTATGGCGGACGCTCATGGGAGGTGCGCATCTACGACCTGCCGGGTTTGGTGCTGCCGGCGGGCCGCAGCTGGGCCTTCGCGCTGGTGGGGCTGCTGGCCACGGCCATGGTGGGAGCCTTGCTGCTGCTGATGTCGGGCCACACCCAGCATGTGCAGGCGCTGGTGCAAGAGCGCACGGCCGCGCTGGAGCGCGAGATCGCCCAGCGCGCCGCCAGCGAGCAGGCGCTGCGGCAGAGCGAGGCGCGCTTCCGCAGCATCTTCGAGACTGCGCCGATCGGCATCGCGTTCACCGACTTGGACGGTGGCTTCCAGGAGGTCAACGCGCATTTCTGCAGCCTGGTGGGCTACCCAGCCGACAAGCTGATCGGCCGCCGCTCCATTGACGTGACCCACCCCGACGACCGGCGCGAGGACATCCGCCAGGCGCGCCAACTGATGCGCGGCGAGATCCCGTTCTACCGCCGCCTCAAGCGCTACGTGCGCAGCGACGGCAGCGTCTCGCATGCTCGCGTGCTGGTCAGCCTGCTGCGCGACGCCGATGGCCGGCCCCACCGGCTGGTTGGCGTCGTGGAGGACATCAACGACCAACTGCGCATCGAGGCCCTGGACCGCGCGCGCGAGGCCGCCGAGGCGGCCAATCAGGCGAAAAACGAGTTCCTGTCGCGCATGAGCCATGAGCTGCGCACGCCGCTGAACGCCGTCCTGGGCTTCACGCAGCTGATGCAGATGGACACGGCCGAGCCGCTTCTGCCCGGCCAGCGCGATCGCACGGACCAGATCAGCCAGGCGGGCTGGCATCTGCTGGCCATGATCAACGACATCCTGGACCTGTCGCGCATCGAGGCCGGATCGCTGCGGCTGGAGCCCGCGGCGCTGGCGCTGCCGCCGCTGCTGGAGCGCGCGCTGTCGCTGGTGCGGCAGGCGGCGCAAGAGCGCGGCATCACCTTCCACCTGCAGTTGGACCCGCACGGGCCTCAGGTCTTGGGCGACCCGACACGCGTGACGCAGATCCTCACCAACCTGCTCAGCAACGCCGTCAAGTACAACCGCGACGGCGGCCGTGTTGACATCGTGGTGCACAGCCCCGAGCCGGGCTGGGTGGAAGTGGCCGTCAGCGATACCGGGCTGGGCCTGACGGAGGCGCAGCGCGCCGCGCTGTTCCAGCCTTTCAACCGGCTGGGCCGCGAGCACACCGGCCTGCCGGGCACGGGCATCGGCCTGGTCATCAGCCGGCGACTGGCCGACATGATGCACGGCAGCCTGCGTGCCGAGGCCGTGGACGGCCCCGGTGCACGCTTCGTGTTGCGGCTGCCAACTGCCACGGCCAGCGTCTGGCCCGCCCCCGCAGCCCAGCCTCGCGAACTGGCCGCGCCGTGCCCCAGTCCGCACCGTCATCTGCTCTATGTGGAGGACAACCCGCTAAACGTGGAGGTCATGCGTGGCATCCTGGAAAAGCGGCCAGGGCTGGAGCTGGAGGTCGCCACCACCGCCGCTGCGGGCGTGCAGGCCCTGAATGAACGCATGCCGGCGCTGCTGCTGCTGGACTGGCAGTTGCCGGACGGCGACGGCCTCACGCTGCTGCGCCACCTGCGCGAGCTGGGCGGCACGCCGCCGCCGGTGATCGTGGTGTCGGCCAACGCGCAGCCGGAGCAGATCGCTCTGGTGCAGGCCGCCGGTGCGCAGCACTATCTGACCAAGCCGCTGGACGTGCGCGAATTGCTGGCCCTGCTTGACGAATTGTTGGCACCGGCGTCGCCGCCAGACGCGGCAGAATGACCCCCTCCAGTCCTTCCGTGCAGCGTCTGATGAGCTCCACCGACCTCGTTCCCCGCACCGGCAGCCAGGCCGTGCAAACCGTGGCCCATGCCAACGAGCGCCAGTTCTTGACCTTCCGCGTCGGCCAGGAGGAGTACGGCCTGGACATCCTGAGGGTGCAGGAGATCCGTTCCTACGAGCCGCCCACGCGCGTCGCCAATGCACCAGCCTTCGTGAAGGGTGTCGTCAACCTGCGCGGCGTGATCGTGCCCATCCTGGACCTGCGCATCCGGCTGGGTCAGCCCAGTGAGTACAACGCCTTCACCGTGGTCGTCGTGCTGAACGTCGCCGGCCGCGTGGTGGGCATGGTGGTCGACTCGGTTTCAGATGTGCTCGCGCTGAACGCCGAGGACATCAAGCCCCGCCCCGAAGTGCCGGCGGCCATGGACGCCCGCTTCATCACTGGCCTGGGCAAGATCGGCGAGCGCATGCTCATCCTGTTGGACATCGAGGCCATGATCAAAAGCCCCGATTTCGGCCTGGTCGACTGAACAAGGCCCGCCAGAGTTAGTGGTCGCCAACTCTTTGAGCCGCGTAAATACTGCGTTTCCTCCTTGGCTCGCAGCCATTTAGCACTCTCCATCAAGGAGTGCTAATATCCTTCACACCGCAGCAATTCACGCCGCGGCAACAAGGAATAAAGACGATGTCTGCTGCCAACGCCATTGCCGTCCGCGACCCCTGGGCCCTGGTCCCTTCGCTGGGCAATCTGGACGCCTACATCTCCGCCGTCAACCGCCTGCCGATGCTCACCGCCGAGGAGGAATCCTCCGCCGCGCGGCGGCTGCGCGATCACGGCGACCTGGAAGCCGCCGGGCGGCTGGTGCTGTCGCACCTGCGCCTGGTGGTGTCCATCTCGCGCCAGTACATCGGCTACGGCCTGCCGCAGGGCGACCTGATTCAGGAAGGCAACGTGGGCCTGATGAAGGCGGTCAAACGCTTCGACCCCGACCAGGGCGTGCGCCTGGTCAGCTATGCCATCCACTGGATCAAGGCCGAGATCCACGAGTACATCCTGAAGAACTGGCGCATGGTCAAGGTCGCGACGACCAAGGCCCAGCGCAAGCTGTTCTTCAATCTGCGTTCCATGAAGCAGCAGCTCAAGGCTGGCCAGGCCGACGGCGACACCCACCGCAGCACGCTGACCGAGGCCGAGGTGGCGCAGGTCGCGCGCGAGCTCAACGTCAAGCGCGAGGAAGTGCTGGAGATGGAGACCCGGCTGTCGGGCGGTGACGTGGCGCTAGAGCCGCAGACCGATGACGATGGCGAGACCTTCGCGCCCATCGCCTACTTGGCCGACGAAACCCACGAACCGACCCACGTCATCGAGGCCCGCTCGCGCGACGCGCTGGCCGGCGACGGCATCCAGCGCGCGCTGGAGGTGCTGGACCCACGCAGCCGCCGCATCGTCGAGGAGCGCTGGCTGAAGGTGAACGATGACGCCTCCGGCGGCATGACGCTGCACGAGCTGGCCGCCGAGTACGGCGTGTCGGCCGAGCGCATCCGCCAGATCGAGGTGGCGGCGATGAAGAAGATGAAGAAGGCGCTGACCGAAGCCGCCTGAATCTCACCCCCCCGCGCGCAAAGGCCCCATCAAGGGGCCTTCGTCATTTCTTGGCTTCCGCGAGGAGCAGCTTGATATCGTGGGCGAGCGCCTCCACGCCGGCGCCGTAGCGCACGTAGACCCGGACCCGGCCCTCGGTGTCGAACACGAAGCTGGCTGCCGTGTGGTCCATGGTGTAGGTCTCGGGCGTCTTGCCGGGCACCTTGGCGTAAAAGACCTTGAACTCCTTGGCGATCGCCTGCGTCTGCTCCAGGCTGCCGCGCAACCCCACGAAGCTGGGGTCGAAGCTGGCCAAATAGGCCTTCAGCAACTGGGCCGTATCGCGCTCGGGGTCCACGGTGACGAACACGCCCTGCACCTTGTCGCCGTCCGCGCCCAGGCGGCGTTTGACCTCGGCGACCTCGGCCATCGTGGTGGGGCAGACGTCCGGACACTGCGTGTAGCCGAAGAAGACCACCAGCACCTTGCCCTTGAAGTCGGCCAGCGAGCGAGTGCGGCCGTCCTGGTCGGTGAGGTTGAGTTGGCGGGCGTACTCGGCGCCGGTCAGGTCGATGCCCTTGAAGGCCGGCTTGTCCGGTGCGGCCTTCTGGCAGCCGGCGAGTGCGGCTGCAGCGAGCATAGCGAGGGTGGTACGGCGCGTTCTCATGGGAGGTAATGGTCAATCAACAGGGCGGCGAACAGCAGCGACAGATGCCAGATGGAGAACCAGAAGGTTCGCCGCGCCAGCGTCTCGGAGTAGGCGCGCCACAGCCGGAAGGCGTAGCCGCAGAAACCCAGGCCCAGCACGATGGCGCTGAGCAGGTAGAACCAGCCGCTCATGCCGGTCAGGAAGGGCAGCAGCGTGGCCGCGAACAACACCCAGGTGTAGAGCAGGATCTGCAGCCGCGTGTAGTCATTGCCGTGGGTGACCGGCAGCATGGGCAGCCCGGCGCGGGCGTAGTCCTCCGCCCGGTAGAGCGCCAGCGCCCAAAAGTGCGGCGGCGTCCACAGGAAGATGATGAGGCACAGCAGCCAGGCCTCATAGCCCACCTCGCCGCGCATGGCCGCCCAGCCCAGCACCGGCGGCATCGCGCCGGACGCGCCGCCGATGACGATGTTCTGCGGCGTCATGGGCTTCAGGATGACCGTGTAGACCACCGCATAGCCGACGAAGGTGGCGAAGGTCAGCCACATGGTCAGCAGGTTCACATAGACGCCCAGCAGCAGCATGCCAGCCCCGCACAGCACAGCCGCGAAGGCCAGCGTCTGCGGGCGGCTGAGCTCGCCCTTGGCGGTGGCGCGCCAAGCGGTGCGCTTCATGCGTGCGTCGATGCCATCTTCAATCAGGCAGTTGAAGGCGGCGGCTGCACCGGCCACCAACCAGATGCCGGCGATGGCGGCCAGCAGCGTCCGCACCTGCTCGGCAGACGGCAGACCCGGCACGGCCAGCGCCATGCCGATGGCCGCGCAGAACACGATGAGTTGGACGACGCGCGGCTTCGTGAGCTGGTAGAACTGCTGCCAGCGCGGGCTGTGCGCCAGGGCGCCGGCGGTGGGCGTGGAGGACATAGTCAGGATTGTTGCGCCTGCAGGCGCGCGAACAAGACGGTGAGCAGGCCCAGCAGCACGGCTGCGCCGGCGGTGTGAGCCAGGGCGGCGACGATGGGCCAATCGAGCACGACGTTGGACAAGCCCGAGGCCAATTGCCAGGCTGCCACGGCCAGCAGCGCCTGCGCCCAGCGCTTCGTCGCGGCGACTGCCTGCCGATGCAGCACCCAGGCCAGAGCCAGCAGCGCACCCAGCACGACCAGTGCGCCGAGCCGATGCGCCATGTGGATGGCCGCCAACGCCTCAAAGCCCAGCCAGCCACCGCCGGCGCGCTGGCCGAGTTCGCGCCACAGCTGGAAGCCCTGCGCGAAGTCCATCTGCGGCCACCACTGTCCGCCATGGCAGGTGGGGAACTCGTCGCAGGCCAGCACGGCATAGTTGGTGCTGACCCAGCCGCCCAGCGCGACCTGCCCCAGGGCGAGCACCAGCACTGCCAGCACGGCCGCGCGCAGCCGCGCGGGGGCCGCGATGGGTCGGGGCTGGTAGGCCTCGTGCTGCCAGGCCAGCAGCATCAGCAGCCCCAGACCGAACAGCAGGTGCAGCGTGACGATGGCGGGGAAGAGCTTCATCGTGACCGTCAGCGCGCCGAAGGCCCCCTGCACGCAGACCCACACGAAGGTCAGCGTGGGCGGCCAGCGCGAGGGCGTACCGTGCGCGCGCGGCAACCGCCAGCTCAAGGCCATCATGACCAGGATGAGCAGACCCACACCGCTGGCCAGGTAGCGGTGGATCATCTCAATCCAGGCCTTGCCATGCGTGACCGGGCCGCTGGGCATGGCTGACTGCGCCGCCGCGATGTGCTCACGCGCACCCAGCGGGCTGGCCGACGCGTAGCAGCCGGGCCAGTCCGGGCAGCCCAGGCCTGAGTCCGTCAGCCGCGTGAAGGCGCCAAACACAATGAGATCGAAGGTCAGGAACAGCGTCAGCAGCGTCAGCGCACGCAGCCGGCCGACCGGCGTGGCATGGCGCGAACGCTGGCGCCACCACAGCAGCGGGCCCAGCGCCACGGCCGCGCCGATGGCCGCGACCTGGCCGAGGGGAATCAGCGTGTCGTTCATCGATATCCACCCGGCAGCAGCGAATCAGGCAAGCGTGAGGAACTCATCTTCCGGCGCTGTCCCAGCTGGCGCTGGCTTTGAGCAGCTTGTCCAAATCGGCCTTGAGCTTCTTAGGATCGGGCTCGGCTGGCGCGCGCATCATCCAGCGCCCCATGGGGTCCACCACATAGAAATGGTCGGCCAGCGCCTTGCCGGGTGCTGGTTTGAGCCAGGCCTGCAGGCGCTCGCGCGGCACCCGCAGCACGCGGGCCTCGGCGCCAGGCTGGCTCAACGCCGCGAGCAGTTCCGCACGCGGCAGGCCATCCTCCTGCGCCACCAGCCACAGCTTGTCGACGCGCAGGCGCTCCTTGCCCAGCATCTCGCGCAGCTGCCGCTGCACATAGAGTTGGCGCTCGCAGGCCGCGTCGCAGGCCGCGGGTGGTGCGGCGATCAACAGCCACTGGCCGAGCAGCGACGCGGCCGGCACGGCCTGGCCCTGCAGATCGGTCAGCGGCAGGTCGGCCGGCAAATCGACGGTGGGCGAGATCAGTTCGCCGTAGGCCGAGCCGCGCGGCTTGACGACATAAAAGGTGAAGTAGGACGCAAGCACCGGCACAGCGCACATGGCCAGCACCAGCAGCATCTTCCAGCGACCGGCCCGCTGCAGCGCAGATGTACGCGGGTCGGGCAGGCTGTGCACCGCGAAGCTCAGCGGCTCAGGACGGCTGCTGGCGGCGGAGCCGGGGGCGGACGAGTTGGAACCAGACATAGAGGATGAGGATCAGCGCGCAGAGTGCGAACCATTGAAAGGCATAGCCATAGTGCTTGTGCACGCCAGCATCGGGCGCCGGCCAGTGGCGCAGCAGACCGTCGCCCGCGTCGTCCGTCTGCACGACAGTGAACGGCAGCAGCACCAAGCCGGATTCCTGCGCGAACGCGACCGGATCGAGATTCTGCCGGATCACCCCGCCCTGCCCTTCGCCCAGCTCGTAAAGCCGCGCGGGCGATGCGGCCAGCCGTCCCTGCACCTGCACCTCACCCACCGGCGTGTCCAGCGGCGGCAATCGGGTGCGGTCCCGGGCGTCACGGGGCGCCCAGCCGCGCTGCACGAGGACGGCATCACTGCGGCCAGCCAACCGCAACGGCGTGACGACATAGAAACCAGCGCGGCCATCCATGGGCCGGTTGTCCAGCCAGACCGTGCGCTCGGCGCACCAAGTGCCGCGCAGCACCACACGACGATGCAGCCCGGCAGTGCCGAGCTCGGCATTGCCCAGCACCGGCAGCCCTGCCTGGCCGTCGACGGCCGCCTGCACAGCGAGCTTCTGCGCCGCACGGTCGAGCTGCCAGACGCCCAAGCGCGCGGTCAGTGCGGCCGCGAGCAGCGTCGCGGCCAGCACCAGCCAATGGCGCCGGCTCATGCTGCCCCCCCGCGCAGATAATGGACCCGCATGAAACTCCTGATCGCGTTCGCCTTCATCGGCATCCTCGGCGCGCTGGCCGCCGCCGGCTTCTTCATGTTGCGCAACGGCCGCGACGACAAGCGCGGCCCCAACATGGCGCGAGCGCTGGCTATTCGGGTGGCGGTGTCGGTGGCGCTGTTCCTGGTCATCCTGCTGAGCTGGTGGATGGGCTGGATAGAACCGACCGGGCTGCCGCTGCAGCGCTGAAGCGCATGAAAAAAGCGCCGCTGATGCGGCGCTTGTGTCGTGTGGCGCAGCGCGCTCACATCCAGTAGACGACCACGTACAGACCCAGCCAGACGACGTCCACGAAGTGCCAGTACCAGGCCGCGCCTTCGAAGCCGAAGTGCCGCTCAGACGTGAAGTGACCTTTGTGCAGGCGCAGCGTGATGAACAGCAGCATCAGCATGCCAACGAACACGTGGAAGCCGTGGAAGCCGGTCAGCATGAAGAAGGTGGAGCCGAACACGCCCGAGCTGAGCTTGAGGTTCAGGTCACGGTAGGCGTGGGCGTACTCGTAGCCCTGCACGATCAGGAAGACCAAGCCCAGCAACACCGTCATCCACATGAAGGCGATGGTCTTGCCGCGGTTGCCGGCGATCAGCGCATGATGTGCGATGGTCAGCGTGACACCCGAGGTCAGCAGCAGCGCGGTGTTGATGGTGGGCAGCGGCCAGGGGCCGATGGTCGTGAAGGGCTCGACCGTGCCCGCAGGCGAGGCCGTGGCACCCGGGGCGACGCTGGGCCAGATGCCCTTGAAGTCGGGCCACAGCAGCGAGTTCTCCAGGCTGCCCAGCGCCGGCACCGCATGCACCCGAGCCCAATACAGCGCGCCGAAGAAGGCTGCGAAGAACATCACCTCCGAGAAGATGAACCAGCCCATGCTCCAGCGGAAGGAAATGTCGATGCGATCGCTGTAGAGGCCGCCCTCGCTCTCGCGGATGGCGTCGCCGAACCATTGCTTCAACACGAAGGCCCAGAACAGCAGCCCACCGACCAGCGAGTACATGCCCCAGCCATGACCGTTAATCCACTGGCCGGCGCCCAGGATGACGAAGAACAGGCCAGTCGCGGCCAGGACCGGATGCCGCGAAGGCCCCGGCACGAAGTAGTACGGCGTCTTGCCCGTGGTTGTCGCTGCCGACATGTTGTTCTCCTCGTTCTCTCTACGCTTGTGACCCGCTTCACGCACCGGCCACGCCGCTGCTGATGACCCAACGGACCAGCAGCACCAGCATCAACACGAACACGGCCGCGCCGAGCACGCCCGCAATGATCACGTGCACCGGGTTGAGCCTGGCCATGTCGTTCTCATGGTCCCTGCCCCGGCGCACGCCAAAAAAACTCCAAGCCACTGCCGACAGCGTCTGGCCGATGGAGGCCTTGCGCTGCACAGCCTCCTTCAGATCCCGGCCGGCGTCGCTCACAGCGCCGCTCCAGCGGCCCGGGCCTGGCCGACCTTGACCGCCCCCTTGCCTGCCACCTCGAAGAAGGTATAGGACAAGGTGATGGTCTTCACATCCTTGGGAAGCTTGGGGTCGATGACAAACACGACCGGCCACTGTTTGCTCTCACCGGGCCGTAACGTGTATTCGTTGAAGCAGAAGCACTCCAGCTTGTTGAAATGCGCGCTGGCCTGCATGGGCGCGTAGCTCGGGATGGCCTGCGCGGACATCGTGCGATCCTGCTTGTTGCGGAACTCGTACATGACCTGACTGAGCTGGCCCGGATGCACCGTCATGTAGCGCACAGCCGGCTTGAAGTCCCAGGGCCCGCGGGCGTTGGTGTCGAACTCCACCGTGATCTCGCGGCTGTAGTCGATCTGGCCGTTGCCGACCGTCTGGCCCTTGACGCCCGCGACCTGGCGCTCCGACAGCGACAGCACGTTGATGCCCAGTGCCTCGCAGATGTGCTTGTACAACGGCACCAGCGCATATCCGAAGCCAAACATCAGCAGCACGACCACCGCCAGTTTGCCCAGCAACTGGCGGTTGTCGCGGCGCAGCGCTGCGGCCAGAGACTTCAGTGGCATGTCAGTGGCTGAACAGGGCGATCTTGGCGACGAAGCCCAGGCCGAAGGCCAAGGCGACCGACAGCAGGATCAGGCCCAACCGCCGGTTGCTCTTGCGTTGCTCAGGCGTGCTCATGTCCGCGCGATCAGGCAATGATCTTGGTGGCCGAGGCGTTCAGCTTGGGCGGCTCTTCGAAAGTATGGAAGGGGGCCGGCGACGGCACTTCCCACTCCAGGCCCTCGGCGCCTTCCCAGGGCTTCTGAGGCGCCTTCTCGCCCTTGCCGCGCATCATCGGCAGCACGATAGCCAGGAAGAAGTAGACCTGCATCAGCCCGAAGCCAAAGGCACCCACCGACGCGATGGCATTGAAGTCAGCGAACTGCATGGGGTAGTCGGCATAGCGACGCGGCATGCCGGCCAGGCCCAGGAAGTGCATCGGGAAGAAGGTGATGTTGAAGAAGATCAGCGAGCCCCAGAAATGGATCTTGCCGCGCGTTTCCGAATACATCACGCCGGTCCACTTCGGCCCCCAGTAGTAGACGCCCGCAAACAGCGCAAACAGCGAGCCGGCCACCAGCACGTAGTGGAAATGGGCGACGACGTAGTAGGTGTCCTGCAGCTGGATGTCAATGGGCGCCATGGCCAGGATCAGGCCGGTGAAGCCGCCCATCGTGAACACGAAGATGAAGCCGACCGCGAACAGCATGGGCGTCTCGAAGGTCATCGAGCCGCGCCACATCGTCGCCAGCCAGTTGAAGATCTTCACGCCGGTGGGGACCGCGATCAGCATCGTCGCGTACATGAAGAACAGTTGGCCGGTCACCGGCATGCCGGTCGCAAACATGTGGTGCGCCCACACGATGAAGGACAGGATGGCGATGGACGCCGTGGCGTACACCATGGACGCGTAACCGAACAGGCGCTTGCGGGCGAACGCCGGCACGATCTGGCTGATGATGCCGAAGGCCGGCAGGATCATGATGTAGACCTCGGGGTGACCGAAGAACCAGAAGATGTGCTGGTACATGATCGGGTCGCCGCCGGCCGCCGGGTTGAAGAAGGCGGTGCCAAAGTGGCGGTCCGTCAACGTCATCGTGATGGCGCCGGCCAGCACGGGTATGACGGCGATCAGCAAGTAGGCCGTGATCAGCCAGGTCCACGCAAACATCGGCATCTTCATCAGCGTCATGCCCGGGGCGCGCATGTTGAGGATGGTCACGATGATGTTGATCGAGCCCATGATGGAGCTGGCGCCCAAGATGTGCATCGCGAAGATGCCGGCATCCATGGACGGGCCCATCTGCAGCGTCAGCGGCGCGTAGAGCGTCCAGCCTGCGGCGGGCGCGCCGCCGGGCATGAAGAAGCTCGCGACCAGCATGATGGCGGCGGGAATCATCAGCCAGAAACTGAAGTTATTCATGCGCGCGAAGGCCATGTCACTGGCGCCGATCTGCAGCGGCAGCATCCAGTTCGCGAAGCCCACGAAGGCCGGCATGATGGCGCCGAACACCATGATCAGACCATGCATGGTCGTGAACTGGTTGAACAGCTCCGGATTGAAGAACTGCAGACCCGGCTGGAACAGTTCGGCGCGGATGCACAGCGCCAAGATGCCGCCGATCATCAGCATCGTGAAGCTGAACAGCAGGTACAGCGTGCCGATGTCCTTGTGGTTGGTGGCGAACACCCAGCGCCGCCAGCCGGTCGGCGCATGGTGGTCGTGGTGATCGTCGTGCGCGTGGTCACCGTGGTGACCACCGACCGCGCCCTGGGGGGGGAGCACTGCACTCATTTGGGATCCTCTGTTTCGGCGTTCGGTCGATTACTTGCGCGCGGCCAGCACTTCGGCAGGCTGCACGGTCTGGCCCGTCTGATTGGACCAGCTGTTCTTCGTGTAAGTGATCACCGCGGCGATCTCGGTGTCACTGAGTTGCTTCCAGGTCGGCATGCCCTTGTCCAGCACGCCGTTGAGCAAGATGGCGATCTGCTTGCCCTTGTCCTCGTCCAGCACGATGGGCGACTTGTCCAACGGCTTGATGGGGCCGGCACCGGAGCCATCGGCCTTGTGGCAGACCGCGCAGTTCGCCGCATAGACCTTCTCGCCACGCGCGATCAGCGCCGCCTGCTCCCAGACCTTGTTCGGGTCGTCGGCCTTGGCGGCCATCTCCTTCTTCTTGCCGTCCACCCACTTGGTGTAGTCCTCGGCGGACACCACCTTCACGTGGATGGGCATGTAGGCATGCTCCTTGCCGCACAGTTCGGCGCATTGACCATAGTAGTCACCGACCTTCTCAGCCTTGAACCAGGTGTCGCGCACGAAGCCAGGGATGGCGTCCTGCTTCACGCCGAAGGCCGGCACCATCCAGGCGTGGATGACGTCGTTGGCGGTGGTGATGATGCGGATCTTGCGGTCCACCGGCACGACCAGCGGGTTGTCGACCTTCAGCAGGTAGTTGTCGGCCGCCTCGGGCTTGCCGGAGTCGGAGGCCTCGCGCTGGGAGGCATCCAGCGTGGCCAGGAAGCCAATGCCCTCGCCCTCGCCCTTCAGGTAGTCGTAACCCCACTTCCACTGATAGCCGGTGGCCTTGATGGTCAAGTCGGCGTTGGTCGTGTCCTTCATCGCGACGACCACCTTGGTGGCCGGCAGCGCCATGCCGATGACGATCAGGAAGGGCACCACCGTCCAGGCGATCTCGACGGCCACGCTTTCGTGGAAGTTGGCCGACACCGCGCCCTTGGATTTGCGGTGCTTGAAGATCGAATAGAACATCACGCCGAACACCGCCACGAAGATCACGAGGCAGACGCCCAGCATCATGTTATGCAACCAGATCTGGTCAGACGCGATGCGGGTGACCGGCTCATGCAGGTTCAGCTGATTGACGCCCGGGCCGCCCTGCAGGTCGTTCACCGCGAAGGCCGAACCAGCAGCCAGGGCCGCCGACGCCGCCAGTGCCACCTGGGCCCAACCGCGGAGGGCGCAATGCGCTCGTGCGTTCATCATCGTCATGGTTGTCACTTGTCTTTTTCGAAGATCGGCGCTCGCCGCCACCGCCTTGCGCGGGCAGTTACCAGAAGGACGTCGGAAGCGCGGTGGGTTGGGCCAGCCTTACGACCGCCCCAGATGTCGCGACAACATTTTAGCCCACCGCCCCACGGGCGGCGCCTGAGCGGAAGTCCGCGTTTTCACTCCCTCGGCGACCCTGGCGCAGCGAGGCACGCATGGCCTCGACCGACACATGCGTCTGCGCTGCCACCGTCAGGCGCGGCGCAGCCTTGAAGGCATGGCCGAACACCAGCTCCAGCGTCAGCGCCAAGCGCCCCTGCGAGTTGCGCAGCCCCTGCAGTTCGTCGAGCAAGCGCGCCCGCCAGCGCCGCCCGCGCAGACCGGCAAAGCGCGTCGGCGCGACGTTGCCACCGAGCGCGCGCAGATCGGCCAGCAGCCGCTCGGGTGTGGCCCAGGTCAGCGTCAGGCGCTGCTGGTCCATCACCGGGTCGGCGAAACCGGCCTTCAACACCAGGTCGCCGATGTCGTGCATGTCCCACCAGTCGGGCGCCGGCCGCCCCCAGCCCAGCCGCTCATACAGACGGCGCAGCTCGACGAAGCTGTCGGGCCCCAGGCAGGAGAACATCACGAAGCCGCCCACGGCCAGGCTGGCCTGCCATTGCGCCAGCACGGCCGGCAGGTCGGCCCGGGCATGCAAAGCCATGTTGGACCACAGCAGCTCCACCGCCGGCTGCGGCGGCAACGCCTCGACCCGCCCGCCCGTGGCACCTCCCAGCCGGCGCCACCAGCTGGGCATGCGCTCCTGACCGGCGCGCGCGACCAGCGCCGGATGGTCCTCATGCCACAGCAGCTCGGCGCCCGGGTAGGCCTGGCGCAACACCGGCAGGCTGGCGCCCAGCGCGGGCGAGGCATCCAGCACGCGGGCTGGCCGCAGCTTGATGAAGGGCAGGCGCTCGGCCATGCGCTGGGCCACCTCGGCGTGCAGCCAGGGCGGCTGCTCGGCGCGGGCCAGCCGGACCAACTGGCGGCACAGCGCCGCATCATCAAGATCCTGGGGCCGCGGCCCCTTGTTTGAAGTAGGGGCCGACGCCGTCTCGTTCATGGGCCGGTCAGTATATTGAGGCGATGCCGGCGCCACATCCCGCCTCTGCCAAGCCCCCGCTGATCGAGAAGGTGCTGATGCGCTGCGCCGGCCAGTGCGCCGTCTGCCGCGCCTGGAGCCACGACACCGTCTGCGCCGACTGCCTGGCGCGCTATGCCAGCCCGCAGCCGCGCTGCTGGACCTGTGCCGCTCGGCTGCCGCCCGGGCTGACCGGCAAGCCGCGGCCCCAGTGCGGGCGCTGCCTGGTGGCGCCGCCGCCGCTGGACCGCACCGTCGCCGCGCTGGACTACGGCTTTCCCTGGGACGGGCTGCTGCAGCACTTCAAGTACCACCAGGCGCTGGAACTGCGTGAAAGCCTGCTGCAGCGCCTGAACGCGGCGCTCAACGCGGCCGAGGTCGACACGCCCGACTGGCTGCTGCCCGTGCCGCTGTCGGCCGAGCGCCTGCGCGAGCGCGGCTACAACCAGGCGCATGAGCTGGCCAAGGCCCTGGCGCGGCGGCGCGGCCTGCGCTGCGACCCGTCGATGGTGCTGCGCGTGCGCCACAACGAACGCCAGGCCAGCCTGAAGCTGGAGGCGCGCAGCGCCAACGTGCGCGGCGTGTTCGCGGTGGAGCCGCTGCGCGCCGCCCGGCTGCGCGGCACCCGCGTCGCGCTGATGGATGACGTGATGACCAGTGGCGCGACGCTGTTCGAGCTGGCCCGGGTGCTGCTGCAGGCCGGCGTCATGAGCGTGCAGGCTTGGGTCATCGCGCGCACGCCCGAGCCCGGAGACGATTGAGCGCGGGACAATCCCGCCATGTTCCACATCGTCCTCGTCCATCCGGAAATCCCGCCCAACACGGGCAACGTGATCCGCCTGGCCGCCAACACGGGCTGCAGCCTGCACCTGATCGAGCCCCTGGGCTTCTCGATGGAAGACCGGCTGCTGCAGCGCGCTGGGCTGGACTATCACGAATACGCCCGCGTGCAGCGCCATGCCGACTGGGCTGCCTTCCTGGCCGCGGAGTCACCTGACCCAGCGCGGCTGTTCGCATTCACGACGCGCGGCAGCCGGCCCTTCGGCGACGTGGCCTGGCGGCCGGGCGACTGGCTGGTGTTCGGCAGCGAGACGGCGGGGCTGCCGCTGGCGCTGCGCGACGGCTTCCCGCCCGAGCAGCGCGTGCGCCTGCCGATGCGCGAAGGCCAGCGCAGCCTCAACCTGAGCAACAGCGTCGCGGTGGCGGTGTTCGAGGCCTGGCGACAGAACGGCTATCTGGGCGGTGCCTGACGCCCTGCCCCGCTCCCTGGCGGCGCCTGACTACTCCGGCTTCGCGCCGCGACTCATCAAGAGCTCAACCGCCTCGGCGGCCCGCAGCCGCCCGTCCAGCAACGCCACCATGGCCTCGGTGATGGGCATGTCCACGCCGGCCGCTCGGGCGCGGGCCAGCACGGTGGGCGCGCTGTAGACGCCCTCGGCCACATGACCCAGCCGCGCGAGGATGTCCGGCAGCGCCAGCCCCTCGGCCAGCATCAGGCCCACGCGGCGGTTGCGCGACAAGTCGCCGGTGGCCGTCAGCACCAGGTCGCCCAGGCCGGACAAACCCATGAAGGTCTCGGCACGCGCGCCCAGCGCCAGACCCAGCCGCATCATCTCGGCCAGGCCGCGCGTGATGAGCGCAGCACGCGCGTTCAGGCCCGGCGCGTCGGGCGCCGCGCCCGACAGACCGTCGCAGACACCCACCGCGATGGCCAGCACGTTCTTCACCGCGCCGCCCACCTCGACGCCCACCGGGTCGGCCGAGGTGTAGACGCGCAGCCGCTCACCGTGGAAGGCCTCGACCGCCGCCTGCGCCAGGGAAGCGTCGTCGCTGGCCGCGACCAAAGCGGTCGGGCGACCAGCCGCCACCTCCTGCGCAAAGCTGGGGCCGGACAGCACGCCCACCCGCATGCCGGGCTGCAGCTCACGCGCGATCTCGTGGCCCAGCTTGCCGGTGCCGGCCTCGAAGCCCTTGCACAACCACAGCACGCGCTGGCTGGCCGGCAAGGCGGACAAGGTCTCCCGCAACCCCGACATGGGCGTCGCAATGATGGACAGGCCCTCGGCCGCGTGGGCGATGGCGGCGGCCCGGTCGGCCGTCAACGCAAGAGCGGCCGGCAACTCGCTGTCGGGCAGGTAAGCGGCATTGCGCCGGCTGGCGCGCATGGCCTCGACCGCAGCGGCATCTCGTGCCCAGAGCTGCACCTCATGGCCGGCCCGCGCCGCGTGGACGGCCAGCGCCGTCCCCCAGGCGCCGGCACCGAGAACGCTGACTTTCATCTTCGGCATGCGCGGCAGTGTCCACCAAGCAGAACGCCCCGCAGGGCGGGGCGTCAGCGCGGCGTGACGAGCTTTAGTTGACGGCCTGGCCGCCCTGTGCGGCGCGCTGGGCCTGCTGAGCCTCGAACATGGCCTGGAAGTTCACTTCCGTCAGCAGCACGGGCGGGAAGCCAGCGCGCGTGCAGACGTCGGACACGATGGCACGCAGGTAGGGATAGATCATCTGCGGGCAGACGATGCCCAGGATGCCCTCGACCTGGTCCTGCGGCACGTTGCGGATCTCGAAAATGCCGGCCTGCTTGGCCTCCACCAGGAACAGCGTCTTGTCGCCAACCTTGGTGTTGACGGTGGCGGTCACGCAGACCTCGAAGATGCCGTCAGTGACGCTCTCGGCCGACAGCGTCAGGTTGATGTCGACATGGGGCTGCTGCTGCTCCAGCAGGATGTGGGGCGCATTGGGCTGCTCCAGCGACAAGTCCTTCAGGTACATGCGCTGGATCTGGAATACGGGGGTGCCGGCTTCGGCAGTCTGGATATCGTCGGCCATGGAACGGTCTTTCAAACAAAAGCCCGCGAGCGGCTGCTGCGGGCGGCGAGCGCGATTATCAGCGCAGGGCCGTGACAGGCCGCTGGGGGCTTGCCCGGTCTTGAAATCAGGCCCGGATGCCCTGAGCGCCCCTTGCGGCGTCCTGCAGCAAAGGCATCAGCCCACCGCGCTGGTCCAGCGCGACCAGGTCGTCACAGCCCCCCACATGGGTGTCGCCGATGAAGATCTGCGGCACCGTGCGGCGGCCGGTCTGATCCATCATGGCCTGGCGGGCCGCGGGATCCAGGTCAACGCGGATCTCGTCGATCTGCTCGACGCCGCGCTGCTTCAACAGCATCTTGGCCCGCACGCAGAACGGGCAGACCTGGGTGGTGTACATCTTCACTAGGGCCATCAGCCTCTCCTGCAGAACGGTCGGTCAGCCAGTGTTTTGCCAAATGGATCACAAAACTCAATCCAGTTTGGCGAAAGCCTGCTTACGCAGTCTTTTCCACCGGCAAATTCGCTTCCCGCCAGGCCTTGAGGCCGCCGGCAAGCGCGCGGGCCTTCTCATAACCCTGCTTGCGCAGCATGCCAGCGGCACGCCCGGCACGTGCGCCCGTCGGGCACACCACCACCAGCGGCAGGGCCTTGTTGGTGGGCAGTTGCTTGTGGCCCTCGATTTGGCCGAAGGGGATGTTGCGCGCGCCGACCGGGTGGCCCTTGGCGAACTCCTCCGGCTCGCTGACGTCGATCAGCACGCCCTTCTCGCGGTTGACCAGTTGCACCGCCTCGGCCGGGCTGACGGCCGCACCTTGAGAGCCGGCCGTGAGCATGGGCCACAGCAGCATGCCGCCGGAGATCAGCGCGGTGGCAATCAGAAACCAGTTTTCGATCAGGAAGTTCAAGCGGTCACCGTCGGGCTTGGGTA